>JBQCDV010000212.1:0-14188 GCA_051960855.1 Actinomycetales bacterium | reverse complement strand
GACATCACGTTCCGGCCGCACACCGACGGGTGTGTCGTCGTCGCCGGACTGCGCGACGACCCGTACACCGGGCAGACCCTGCGCTTCGAGCGGGGACCGGACTCCCCCGTCAACATGGACCACGTCGTCGCGCTCGGCAATGCCTGGGTCAGCGGAGCGAGCTCTTGGCCGCGCAGCAAGCGGGTGCTGATCGCGAACGACCCGCTGAACCTGCTCGCGGTGAGCAAGCAGGCCAACAGCGACAAGGGCGACGATGACGCGGCGCACTGGCTCCCGCCGCGGCGGGCCTACTGGTGCGCCTATGTCGAACGACAGATCGACGTGAAGGCAAAGTACGGCCTCACCGTCACCTCAGCAGAGCGCGACGCGATGAAGCGAGTCTTATCGTCCTGCTGACACTAGCTCCCGGCTGCTAGACCTCTGCCGGATCACTGACAGCGGCTGTCAGCGCGGTGGCGAACCCGGACCACGCGAGGTACGGCACCAGCAGCAAGGCAGCCGTCCGGTCGCGCTTGGCCAGCACCGCGATCTCGGCCAGGACCGTCGCATCGAGCGCGACGATCACGCCGAGTGCCGCGCGCTTGGACCGGGCGGTGAAGAAGACCGGCGACCAGGCCGCGTTGAGCGCGAGCTGAGTCGCGTGCAGCACCGCCGGCACCTGCGTGTGACGCTGCCGGCCCAGCCGGGCACCGGCCGCCGCGATCCCGACGTAGAGCACCGTCCAGACCGGCCCGAACGCCGCTGCCGGTGGTGCCCATCGTGGCTTGGCGATCCGGCCGTAGACCTCGGGCGCCTGCCGGGCTCCTAAGCCTCCTACGGCGGCTGCGGCAACAGAACCGGCGGCAGAGGCAAGCAGGGCGGTGCGGCGTCGCGTGGTCATCTGGCCACCCTGTCACCGCCCGCTCAGCACCGCAGCCGGAGGCAGTCGGCGGTCAGGACCGGCCGCGACGTTCGAGGACCTCCCGCACCGTGGCGACGATGACGTCGGGCTTGGCACCCTTCTGCAGGTAGGCATCGGCACCGGCGCGGAGAGCACTGGCGGTCATCGCCGTCGCGTCGAAGCCGGACAGCACGATGATGGCCGCGTGGGGGCAGATCCCCCGGATCGCAGGCAGGGCCTCGAGTCCGTCCATCACGGGCATGGCGAGATCGAGCATGACCACATCCGGGCAGTGCGTCGTCACAGCCACGATTCCGGCGCGGCCGTCGGCCGCGGTCTCCACCACGGTGAAGCCGCCGAGCGTCTCGAGCACCAACGTCAGCAGGTCTCGGATATCGGGGGTGTCGTCGATGATCACCGCCCGCAGGAGGCGATCGCCGGTCGCGCTCTCCGCGACCCGCGTCACGTCTTGCCGCCCTCAGTCAAGGCCGGAGTGCTGCGCAACAGTCCGGCCTGGGCGGAGTGCTGCCCGTCGACGAGCAACTTCGTGATCATCGTGCTGGCGGCCGCGATGGACGCTTCGAGCGCCGCGTCCGCCCTCTCACGCTCACCGAGCTCGAGAGCCAGCTTCGCGACGACCAGGCCCTGCAGGACGTTGTCGTTGAGCTCGAGGGCCTGCTGCTCCCGCTGGCGGACGTCCTCGAAGAGCTGCGCACCGCGGGTGAGAGACGCGTAGGCGCGACGCAGGGTCCAGTAGTAGACACCCACTGCCGCCGTGACGATGTCCCACAGGGCCATCGACAGGTCGTAGGACTGTCGCATGGCCAGCCCCTGCTGCACCTCTGCCCCGAAGGCCGGCAGCAGCATGTGCAGGGGATGGCCCCCGTGATGGATGGCGCAGGTGAAGAAGATGGCGGCGGTCGCCGTCGCGAGCCGGTTGGAGCCGAGCTGCCGAGAGCGCACGAGCGGGACGACGATCGCGAACGCGATGAGCAGGTAGGCCACTGCGACGACGACGTTGGCCACGAAGCCCACGCGCCAGTAGACGTCGTTCACGCCGCCCTCCGCTCCTGCCCGGTCGCCCCGGTATGCCCATCCAGTCGCGCCGTCGCACTCGGACCGCCGGCCCGGCGCTGCGTGTGCGCTGCCGAGTGCAGGACGAGGGCGGCCGCGAGAGCCGTGGTGATCTCCAGCAGTGTGGCAGCAACGTCGAGGCGTCCCGGCGACTCCGGGCCGTCCAGCAAGCCGAAGGGCAGACCCACCGTGCGGGTGAGCAGCCACAGCGCCGCAACTCCCAGGCTTCCCGCCAGTCCGGTGGCGAGCAGCGGCTGGGAGGCGCCGGCGCGTCGCTCGGCTGCCAGTGCCAGCAGGGACCAGGCCACCTGCACGACGGCCAGGACCGCGAAGAACCCGCCCAGCAGCAGCCCCTCGGCCACGTGCTCGGGGCAGACGGCTGCATGGATGACTGCGGCGAGCAGGCCGGCCACGGCCGCCACCACCACGCCCGCTCGCGCAGCAGTGCGCTGGGGAGACGTCTCGTGGCCGTCGGCACGGTGACGGGCATCAGCCTCGAGACGACCAGCGACCGCCGAACGTCGCAGCGCGGCAACTCGGTCGTCGTCGGCGCACCCGTCCGGCCTGCGGTCCGCGCGGCGCCTCGGGACCAGCAGCCAGAGCAAGCCCACGACACCGCAGCCGATCACGACGTAGTGCACCGAGTGCGCAATCGTGGCGGCCACTCGGCGATGTTGTCATGAGAGCAACCACCGCGATCCCTGTTTGCCACGCCTCGAGACGCTGTTCACGCCCGCTTAACCGGCCGTGCCGCGAATGCGCCAGTGCGGGATAGGGCAAACGCGCGAGAACGCCGCCGTCCAGCGTCTGGCGAGACTTACGCGACGGCCACGAGCGTCCCCCTACCATCGCCGGATGTCGCATCGACCACTCCGATCGGATGCCCGGCTTCTGGACGCGTACCTGACCGCACTCGAGCAGCCCGAGCTCACGCCGTTCGCGATTCCGGGACACAAGCGACGCGGGCACGCGATCGACGAAGGCCTGGGCCGCGCCGTGGACAACGACGTTCCGCTGTATGCCGGGCTCGACACGATGAGGCTCGCACACGGGCGGCTGGCCGAGGCGGAGCTGCGAGCAGCACAGCTGTGGGGCGCCGACTGGTGCCGCTTCTCGACCGGTGGTTCCACCCACGCGAACCAAGCCGCCTGTCTGGCTGTAGCTTCGCCCGGCGACCGAGTTCTCGTCAGTCGGACGCTTCACCGCTCCACCCTGACGGGGCTGGCGCTTGCCGGCCTCGAGCCCGTGTGGCTGCCGACCCACGTCGACCCCGTCACGGCCATCCCCACCGGCGTGGTCGTCGACGACGTCCGCGCCGCACTGGCTGCCGACCCCGGGCTGCGCGCCGTCCTGCTCACCGAGCCGGGCTACCTGGGCACCATCGGCGAGCTCGGGGCCGCCATCGACTCCGCTCACCAGTACGGAGTGCCCGTCATCGTTGACGCGGCCTGGGGCGCGCATCTGGGGTTTGCCCCCGAGCTGCCTCCCCAGGCGATCGCGCTCGGTGCCGACGTGCTCGTGACCAGCGCCCACAAGTCGCTTCCGGCGGTGTCGCAGGCCGCGGTGATGCTCGCTCGCACCGAGCGGCTGGACCGGCGCCGGCTCGACATCGGTTTCGAGGCGACCCACACCACCTCGCCGGCCGGCAGCATCCTCGCCAGCATCGACGGCGCCCGGGCGCTGCTCGAGCAACGAGGACCGGTGATGCTCGACGCGGCCCTGGACCGTGTGCGGAGACTGCGGGAGCGCCTGCGCGCGGACGTGGAGGGCCTGGTCCTGCCTGACGAGAGGCACTTCGGCGACGGCGGGTTCGACCCGCTGAAGGTCGTCCTGCAGCTCGCCGCCACGGGTGCCACGGGATTCGCGGTGGAGCGGGACCTCATCGCCGCCGGGCTGCCGATCGAGATGGCCGACCGCGACCTGCTGGTCCCGATGGTGACGCTGGCCGACGACGAGGCTTCCGTGCAGCGCCTGGGCGACGAGCTGATTGCGTCATTGCGACGTCATCGGGGTCCGGCGCGGCCGGCCCTGACATCGGTGAGCTGGATGGTCAACCCGGAGCGGGTGATCTCGCCACGGGAGGCCTTCTTTGCGAGCGCCGAGGCCCGGCGGGCGGAGCAGGCTGTCGGCGCCGTCAGCGCCGAACTGGTCGCCGTCTATCCCCCCGGCGTGCCGGTCCTCGCCCCTGGCGAGCTCATCACCGCCGAGATCGTCGACGCCCTCCGACAGGCTCAGCAGGCCGGCGCACGCATCGCGTACGCGGCCGACCCGAGCCTGGCCACCTTGGCCGTCGTGCAGACCTGAGCTCTCCTGAGCTTTCCCCTCGCGGCAGGCAACGGAGCGTGAGGATGTCCACCGTCTGGTCCAATCGGGAGGTGGAGCAATGCGGGTCGTCGTCACTGGGGGCGCGGGATTCATCGGCTCGGCGGTGTGCCGCGAGCTCGTCAATGTCGGACACTCCGTCGTCGTTCTCGACGACCTGAGCTCGGGGCGACGCGAGAACCTCGACGGGTTGCCAGATGTCGAGCTCGTCGTGGGACAGGCGCAGGACCAGGAGCTGATCGTCAGGGCCGCTCGGGGCGCAGACGCCCTCGTCCACCTTGCCGCCGACGTCTCGGTCGTGCGGTCGCTCGAGGACCCCTGGCGCACGCACCGCAGCAACCTCGACTCCACTCTCGCAGTGCTGCAGGCCGCCCGCGAGCACTCCTGCCACGTCACGCTGGCATCGTCCTCGGCCGTCTACGGGGAGGGCGATCCGGAGCCGCACCGGGAGACCGAGGTCCCCGCTCCGATCAGTGCCTACGGCGCGACCAAGTCCGCCAGTGAAAGCTACGTCCAGGCGTACCGGGCGTCGTTCGGGCTGCGGGCGGTGGCGTGGCGCTTCTTCAACGTGTACGGGCCTGGCCAGCCAGCCGGGCACGCGTATGCCGCCGTGATCCCCGCCTTCGTCTCGCGCGCGCTCGCTGGGGAACCACTGCTCGTCTACGGTGATGGCGGCCAGAGCCGCGACTTCGTGTCGGTGACGACGGTCGCCGCTGCTGTAGCGCGCGGCGTCACCGCTCGCCTCGATGTCGACGGAGCGGTGAATCTCGCGTCCGGCTCGACGAGCTCGATCCTCGGTCTGATCGACCGCCTGCGGGAGGTCATCGACCGGCCGCTGCGTGTCGAGCACCGTCCCGCGCGACCCGGGGAGGTCCGGGAGTCGGCCGCCGACATCTCCCGGCTGCGAGCGGTGCTGCCGGAGCTGACCGACCCGGGCCTCGAGGCAGGCCTGCGAGCGACCGTCGACTGGTGGCTGGAAACGCAACCACACGACCGGGCAGCGCAGTAAGACCCGGCGTTGAAGGCGCGTTGTCAATAGGCCACGGTGACTATTTTCCTAGTTCGAATTCGCAGGGCCCGTTGATCCACACGCGCCATCTCGTCCTCCTCACGCTGGCCCAGCCGTCCGCGGCGGAAGCACCGTGTGCACGCCGCTCTGGACACGCCAGACGGTGACGTCGGGAGGCACCGCCCATGCTCAGGGAACGCCCCAGTCACGCTGCGGGACCGCTCACCCACCACAGACCGGCCGTGGTCAGCACTGCCGCATCGCACCACTTGGCCAGCCCGCCAAGGCAGCCCCACACCCGCGCCTGCGATGTCGCTGTCGTCGGGCTCGGCTACGTCGGGCTACCGACGGCTCTCTCGTTCACCTCGCGCGGTCTTCGCGTGCTGGGAGTCGATGTCAGCGAGGCGCGTCTGGAGCACATCCGGTCGTCGGAAGTCGACCTGCTCCCCCGCGACCTTCCTCGGCTCGAGCGGTCGCTCGAGCTGCGCACGTTGGCCCTAACGGGAGAGGCTGGACGTGCCGCCGACGCCGACGCCGTCCTCATCTGCGTCCCGACGCCCGTCGACGCCCATCTGGCGCCCGACCTGACCGCACTGCGTGGCGCCTGCGACGCCGTCGTCGCGAGCGCCCGCGTCGGCCAGACCATCATCCTGACCTCGACCACCTACGTCGGCACGACCCACGACCTCCTGGTCGCGCCGCTCGAGTCCCGCGGCCTTCGGGTCGGCGAGGACGTCTTCGTAGCGTTCAGCCCGGAGCGCATCGATCCAGGCAACTCGCTGTCGACGCAGGAGCTGCTACCACGAGTCGTCGGTGGCGTCACGGAGACGTGCGGTGACCGCGCCGAGAAGCTGCTGACCCAGATTGCCGGCAAGGTGCACCGCGTCTCGAGCCCGGAGGCAGCTGAGCTGACGAAACTGCTCGAAAACACGTTCCGAGCCGTCAACATCGCGCTTGCCAACGAAATGGCGACAGTGGGGCGGGAGCTCGGCGTCGACGTGGTCGAGGTGATCGAGGCGGCGGCCACCAAGCCCTACGGCTTCCTCGCCTTCTACCCCGGCCCGGGGGTGGGAGGCCACTGCATTCCTTGCGACCCGCACTACCTGCTCTGGCAGCTCCGTGCCGCACGCGTCTCGACCCCGCTCATCGAGCAGACCATGGCCTCGATCGCCAGCCGTCCCCGGGCCGTGGTGCAGCGCGCCGTCGAGGTCCTCGCTGACTCTGGCCGCTCGATTCACGGGGCTCGCGTGGCCGTTTACGGCGTCTCCTACAAGCCAGGCGTAGCGGACATCCGCGAGTCACCTGCCCTGGAGATCCTCTCGCGGCTTCGCGCCGCCGGCGCCGACGTCTGCTTCCACGATCCGCTCGTAACGCAACTCCGCCTCGAGGACGCGACGGTGTTGGAATCCGTCTCGCTCGACGAGGTCGCGCGCGCAGACCTCGTCGTCGTGCACACCGCGCCCACCGCCGAAGGCGCCGCCGCGCTTGCCACCCACTCCTGTGTCCTCGACGCCACCTACCGCTTCACGCAGGCGGAGCACCGGCTCACCGTCTGAGCCCACACCCCTGCTGCCGCAACGGAGCCAGCCATGCCCTTTCCCACCCTCCGCCATCCGTCCGCTCCCGAACAAACCACTCGACACCCCACCCGCCGCAGCCTCCTCGCCTCCCTTGCCGGTCTGACGTTGGCCGGCGCCCTCGTCGCCCCCTCGACGCCGGCAGCACAGGGGGCGACCGACCCTGGCAACCGTGGCGCCGCCCGCGCGGCGGCGGGGGGTGCCAACGGAGACGGCAACGGTCATCGCCTGCAACGGGCGCCGATCGACCGTCTCTCACCGGCGGTCATCAAGGCGATGAAGCGGTCCGCGCTGCGCAAGCCAGTCGGTGTCGTCTCGACCAAAGCCGTGACGGTGCCAGCCGGTCATCCAGTCGACCCCATCGAGCTGAGGGTTCTCGTCCTGGCGACCAAGGGCGACCCGAACCCCAACGGCGTCGGCGCCGTACCGAGCGGCTCCTGGGACTGGGCGCTGTCGACGGCAACGACGGCCATGGACTATGCGGGGATCCCCTACGACACCTATCTGGCGACAACCAAGCAGCTGTGCGTCGGCGGGACCTGGCGTCTGGACTGGACGACCGGGTCGCCGACCAGCTCGAGCTGCAGCACGGGGAACGTCGTCGACTGGGGCGGGATCACCGCGGACAAGCTCTGGGACGGTCAGGTGCACGCCTACTACCAGGGCGTCATCCAGACCAACGGCACGCTGAGCTATGTCGACCCCAGCGGCGTCTTCGTGAACTCGGCTCTCACCACTGACGAGTGGACCGCGCTGTGGACGTTCGAGGCGCAGTTCGGGCTTCGCAGCGCGAGTCTCGTCACCTATCCCACCGCCGACTTCGGGTTGGCCTACAAGGGCGAGGACGGCAACGGCGCCACGGCGACGTGGACGAGTGCGGGCCGATCTGCTTTCCCCTATGTCAACGCAACCGGGACGTTGCCGATCAGCAATGCCTGGATCTACCGGGCCTCCGTCGACCCGCTCGACACCACCACGACCACTCTGCTGACTGACTCCGCCGCGGACGCCCTGGCGGTCGTGCACAAGGTGGCCAACCAGGGCAACCGCGAGGTGCTTGCGCTGACCACGGACAGTGCGGGCTACCTGTTGCACGGCGAGGTCCTCGGCTACGGCGTCGTGAGCTGGGTGACCAAGGGGCTGTTCCTCGGCGAGCGGCACGCCTACCTCACACCCGAGCCGGATGACCTCTACATCGCAGACAGCATCTGGAGCAGCACCACGCAGTGCTCGGTGCGCCCCGACGACCCCAGCCTGCCGCAGTACCGCATCACGGGCGCCGACGTCACCTCACTCGCGAGTTGGGAGTCGCAGCGCAGCAAGCCGGCCATCAGCAAGGCCTTCCGCATCGAGTTCCCCTATAACGGCGAGGGAACGACAGCCGGCTATCTCGCGGACCTGGGGATCACCCGCGACACGCTCGTGCCCGCCGTGAAGAAGTACGCCGGCCAGTTCGCGTTCCTCAACCACACGTGGAGCCACCAGAACATGGACCAGCGGCAGCTGGACGTGACGGCGGCAACCGCCAACGGGGTCACGACGCTGAGCGCCGCCGCCGGCACCTTCGTCAACTCGTGGGGCTCCACAGTGATCGGCTCCGGCATCGCCTCAGGCAGCACCGTCGTCGACGTCAACCCCGACGGTTCGACGATCACGCTGTCGGCACCCGGCTCGCTGCCGGACGGCCCCGCAAGCGTCTGGGTCGGCGTGACCTACACCCAGGCCAGCAGCGAGATCTCGCAGAACGCGAAGGTGGCTGCCAGCCTCGGCCTGACGACCGTGTCGACCAACTCCCTGGTCCAGCCAGACATCTCAGGTCTCGGCAACCCGAACTTCCTGCAGGCCGCGAACGACAACGGCATCCGCTACCTCATCTCGGACACCTCCCGCACCGGCGACCCCAACAGCTACGGAGTGAACGAGGGCACGGTCTCGAGCGGCAGCTACGACCCGACGCAGCTCGGCGGCTCGACCGCGGCGCAGTCGGGCTGGCAGCTACTCGAGGTCGCCCGCTACCCGGTGAACCTGTACTTCAACGTCCGCGACCCGGGCGGCTGGGTTGCCGAGGACCACTGCCTCTACCCCTCCGGCAGCCTCGGCTACGTCGCCGACTACTCGGCGCTGCTCGACCGTGAGAGCACCACTCTCGTCCGGTACCTGCTGCAGGGGCACAACCGTCCCTTGATGTTCCACCAGCCCAACGTCGCCGCCTACGACGGCAAGAGGAGCCTGCTGGGCGACCTGATGGACGCGACGCTGAGCAAGTACAGCCAACTGGTGACCGCCCCCATCCAGAGCCCGACGCTCGACCAGCTCGGCGTGCTGCAGGTCAACCGCATGACCTACAACAAGGCGCTCGCCAGCGGTGCACTGACCGCCTCCATCGTCCCTGGCAAGACGATCACGGTGGCCAACAGCGGCCAGGTGCAGGTGAAGGTCCCTGTGACGGGGCTCAACGCCGGATCCACCTACGGCACCGAGAAGTACGCGGGTCAGAACATCAGCTACCTCACGCTCGCTCCCGGTGCGTCCCTGACGCTCCCCCTGAAGTGAGCAAGCACGTCGCGTCACCTGCCTGACGCGACCCGTGGCCCGGCCGGCGGCACCCCTCTCACACCGTTCCGCCGGCCGGGTCCACCCCCGCTCACGCGGCCACTCGCTCAGGCAACCACCAGCAACCACCAGCAACGACGTTCGGAGATGGGAGGCGACGCTCGTGACGCAGCCCCTGCCACGACGGCTGACCGTGGTCGATCGCCCCACCCCTACCGGCGACCCGCTCTCCGTGCTGCTCGTGACCGAGGCGACCTACCCCTTCGCGATGGGCGGCGTGAGCACCTGGTGCGACCAGCTGGTGTCGGCGCTGCCGGAGGTCACGTTCCACCTCACCGCTCTGGTCGCCGATCCCGACGTCGAGCCCCGCTTCGTCCTCCCCCCCAACGTCGCGTCCCTGCACACGCAGCCGCTGTGGGGCGTCAGCGATCCGAAGGAGAGCTGGCACAACGCGACCTTGGGACAGGTCGTCCGGCCCCGACTGAGGACGACCGACGACGTCATCCGCACGCAGTTCGTGCCCCGGCTCTCGCGCATGCTCGAGCTGATCCTCTTCGCATCGCTGACCGACGCAGCCGCGGAGCTGCCAGACGTCATCGCCGACCTTTACTCCTACCTGCAGCGCTACGACTACGTGCGTTCGGCGCGGCACACGGCCACGTGGGAAGCGCTGTCGGCGCTGCTGCTCCGGGCGGCGGAGGAGGCGCGGGTCGACCTGGGGCAACCGCAGCCATCGCTGGCCGAGCTCACCACGGCAGCACAGTGGGTCTGCCGGTGGCTGTTCCCCCTCGCGATCCCCATCCCGCGGGTCGACGTGGTGCACCTCGCGATGGCCGGCTCCTGCAGCCTGGTCGCCGCCGCTGCTGCCCGCGAGCATGGCTCGGCCATCCTGCTCACCGAGCACGGCGTCTACCTGCGCGAGCGCTACCTGGCCGAGCGCGGCCGCCGAGAGGAGTACTTCCTCAAGCTGCTGGGACTGCGCTTCGCCCGCGCCATCACCGCGATGACCTACGCGCTGGCCGACCAGATCTCCCCCTGCTGCGACTTCAACCAGGAGTGGGAACGGCGGCTCGGCGCCCACCCCGGCAAGCTCGTCACCGTCTACTACGGCCTTCCTGGGGAGCGGTTCGCCGAGGCCTCCCCCATTGCGGAGACACCGCACACAGTGGTGTGGCTCGGGCGGATCAACCCACTCAAGGACCTCGAGACCCTGTTGCGCGCGGCCGCGATCGTCCAGCAGTCACGGCCCGACGTCGTCTTCCGCCTCTACGGGGGCGCGGCGGCGGAGGACCGCGACTACGAACGGCGCTGTCACGAGCTGCACGAGGAACTCGGGCTGGGCGACGCCGTGGTCTGGGCTGGCGTCACCTCCGACTCCGCCGCCGCCTTCGCCACCGGCGACCTTGTCGTTCTCAGCAGCATCTCCGAGGGATTCCCGTACAGCACGCTCGAGGCGATGCTGTCTGGACGCGCGGTGGTCGCCACCAACGTCGGCGGCCTCACCGAGCAAATCGGGGCGTGCGGCCAGACCGTCGAGCCGCGAAACCCGGCCGCGCTGGCAGCAGCGATCCTCGACATGCTGCGCGATCCCCGCACGGCTCACGAGCTCGGTGCGGCGGCACGCGAGCGTGCCCTGCGGCTCTTCGGCGAGGACCGCTTCCGTGCCGTCCACCTGGCTGCCTATCTCGCACTGTCACCGCGCCACACCTCGTGGCGGACCCACGTGTGGGAGCCGGAGGGCCAAGAGGCCGGGCCCATTGCCGTATCAGGGTCGGTGTCTCTGCCGGTGGCAGAGGACGCCGCCGCCGTGGCACTCGAGCGCGACCCCGGACTGCTGTCTGCCACCACCCACCGGCCCGTCGATGCGTTGGAAGTCGCCGCCGCACTGGAGGCCGACGGACACGCTTACAGCCATGGCGAGGATCCGGACCAGGAGGAGACGACAGAGGGGCGGCTAGATGTCTTTGCCGTCGCCGAGCAGCTGTTCGCTGCGAGAGCCCATGTGACGTGGGACGAGGCGGAACCTGCCATCCCTCCCGTAGCCCGCCTCGGCTCCTGGCTGAGCGGCGCAAGAGTCCCGATCTGGAACCTCTGCCCTCCGCTGGCCGCGCTCGCCCTGATCGTGGCGGCCCAGTCCTTCGGCGCCGTCAGCTCGTCCACGCTCGTCGCGGTCGCCCTCGGCACCGGTGTGGGTATGGCGGTGAGCGCCCCGCCGGCCCTCGCCCTCGGCTCCCTGACCGGCCGCCTCATCACAGGCGGCCGTTGGCGGGCACTGACCCGGATACTGAGCGCCACGATCGTCCTCACCCTCGTCCTCTCCCTGGCAGCCGCCTGGGCTCTCACCCTCGCGCCGGCCCTGCCCGTGGCAGCGGAGCGTCGGCCCTGGCTGCTCGCCGGAGCGAGCACGTCCTCGGTGACCTGGCTGCTGGTCGGCTCCGCGTCCCTGCTCGGGGCGATGGGAGCCGCCGCACTCGTGCTGCTGGTCGTCACCGTCGCGTTCGCGGTGGCCATCGCTCTGCTGCCGGTCCCGGGTCCCACCGCGCTCGCCGTCCTCGCGGTGGCTCTTCCGACGCTGTTGCTCCTGGCACTCGCGGCCGTTCGCGTCAGCCGGGACCGGGGGCGCGTCCAGCGTCACGAGACGCTGCCACCGTTGTCATTCCTCGCGGTCGGCGCCGCGCCGGCACTCGCCTATGCGGCTCTGACGGTGGCTCTACTCGGCGGTATCCACATCGCTGCCTGGTACGCGGCGGGCGGCTTCACCGTCTCGCTGCAGCGAGTGGAAGCCGTCCTGCTCGCGGCCCTCGCCCCCCTCGTCCTCGCGATCGCCCTCACCGAGCGGGTGGTGGCGTTGGGCTGGCAGCGCGCAGCTCGTGCTCAACGCTCGCTGTCCAGCTCGGCGACACACATCTTCGCGACGTTGACGCGGAGGTGGCATCTGACCGCCACGGCAGTCCTGCTCGTGGCAACATCGGCTGCTGCCGTGGCCGTCGAGCTGGCGGTGCGCCTCAACCGCACCGTGGCGGACGCGCTGGCCGGCGCGCCTGCGGCGATTCTGGGTCCCGGTCTGGCGGCGGCGTGCCTCCTGGGTCTGGCCATCGCCGACTGCCTGCTCATGCTGTCGCTGCACCGTGCCGTCGCCGCGATGCTGCCGCTGGTCACCGGGGTCGTCGCGCTGACAGCAGCCACCTGGATAGCGGCCGCGAGTGGCGTCTCGTCGCTGGGCTGGGTGCTGCTGATCGCGGCGCTTCCCGCCCTGCTGGTCGCCGAGATCGTCCTCCATTCGCTGCTCATGCGGGCTGACCACACCTTCTACGCAGCGCTGTGACGCCACCCACCAAGGAGAACCGATGACACCTGGACGCATCACCTCACGATCCAGCTCGGGTCGAACAGTCGTCGTGACCGGCGCGGCCGGCTTCATCGGCAGCCACCTCTCGCGCGCGCTCATCCAGCGAGGTGACTACGTGCTGGGCCTCGACGACCTCTCGACCGGCTCAGGCGACAATGTCGCCGATCTCGCGGAGGAGCCCCATTTCGCGCTCATGCGCGGCGACATCTCCCACGAGAACGTCATCGGCGGACTCGTCCGCGAGGCCGACCTCGTCATCCACCTCGCGGCCGTGGTTGGTGTGCAGCGCGTCGTCGATGACGCCCTGACGACCGTCGAGACGAATGTGAACGGCACGGCGTCCCTGCTGAGAGCGTGTGCGTCGCACGGTGTCCCCGTCATGCTCGCGAGCACCTCCGAGGTCTACGGCAAGTGCCTCAACCTCCCCGCGCGTGAAGACGACGACCTCCTGCTTGGGAGTTCCCACCACAGCCGCTGGTCCTATGCAGCCTCCAAGCTCGTGGACGAGTTCCTTGGGCTGGCCTACTTCGACAAGCTCGGCCTGCCGGTGACCATCTTCCGCTTGTTCAACACGGTCGGTCCCCGCCAGACCGGGCGCTACGGCATGGTCATCCCCCGCCTCGTCTCCGCCGCGCTCGAGGGACGTCCGCTCCCCGTGCACGGCGACGGCACCCAGTCACGGGCATTTCTGCACGTGGCGGATGCCGTCGCCGCGATCCTGACGCTCGCCGATTGCGAAGAGGCCCGGGGAAGGGTCTTCAACGTGGGTGGCGAGCAGGAGGTGAGCATCAACCAGCTCGCCGCAATCGTGCTGGAGCACGTCGGGCGGCCGGCCTCCCCGGGCATCGAGCACATCCCCTACCAGCGCGCCTATGCACCTGGCTACGAGGACATCCCGCGCCGCATCGCCGACACGACGCGGCTGCGCGAGCTGACCGGTTGGCGGCCCCGGCGGTCACTGGACGACATCATCCGCGACGTCGTGCGAGATCAGCGCCGCGACCACGCGGTGCTCGCCTTGGAGAGGTTCAGCACGACTGGCGCCAGGCGTCCAGATCCAGTCGCTTGAGCAGGCCGCTGAAGTGCTCCGACTGATCGCTCGGGCAGAAGCTCGCCGTCATCCCCTCGTCGCTGTACTCGACGTGGAACACCGCCTTCCCCGCGGCGATATACCGGTCGAGGACGCCGCACTCGCTGTACATACGGCATTCCTCGTTGAGGTTCCAGTCGAAGGCCGCGACCGTGTCAGTGTCCGTGGTCTCGATGCCGTTCTTCTGTCCCACCGACAGGCCACGGGCGTGGGCGAGTGCGGCGACCTCGAGGTACCAGCGCTTCTGGTCGGCCTTGCTGATCGCGAAGCCCGGGCGGTTGCCCCACGGGTTGTTCTGGTCCGGCTCGACGCCGTCGCACCCGGTGCGCTTGGC
>JBQCDV010000211.1:0-4001 GCA_051960855.1 Actinomycetales bacterium | reverse complement strand
TCGGCGCCAAGATCCCCAAGGGCGTGCTGCTCTACGGCCCTCCGGGCACCGGCAAGACGCTGCTCGCGCGAGCCGTCGCGGGTGAGGCGGGCGTGCCGTTCTACTCCATCTCCGGCTCCGACTTCGTCGAGATGTTCGTCGGTGTCGGTGCGTCCCGGGTGCGGGACCTGTTCGAGCAGGCCAAGGAGAACGCCCCGGCGATCGTCTTCATCGACGAGATCGACGCGGTCGGCCGGCACCGTGGCGCCGGCATGGGCGGTGGCCACGACGAGCGCGAGCAGACCCTCAACCAGCTGCTGGTCGAGATGGACGGCTTCGACGTCAAGGGCGGCGTGATCCTGATCGCCGCCACCAACCGGCCCGACATCCTGGACCCGGCCCTGCTGCGTCCGGGTCGCTTCGACCGCCAGATCGCCGTCGAACGCCCCGACCTGCTCGGACGCCACAAGATCCTCGAGGTCCACGCGAAGGGCAAGCCGATCGCCCAGGGCGTCGACCTCATGGCCGTCGCCCGCCGCACGCCCGGCTTCACGGGTGCCGACCTTGCCAACGTCCTCAACGAGGCCGCCCTGCTGACGGCACGCAGCAACAAGAAGCTGATCGACCCGGCAGCGATGGACGAGGCGATCGACCGCGTCGTCGCCGGTCCGCAGAAGCGCACGCGGCTGATGAACGACAAGGAGAAGAAGATCACGGCGTACCACGAGGGCGGTCACGCCCTCGTCGCCGCGGCGCTTCCCAACACCGACCCGGTGCACAAGGTCACGATCCTGCCGCGCGGTCGCGCGCTGGGCTACACGATGGTGCTGCCGGACGAGGACAAGTACTCGACGACGCGCAACGAGATGCTCGACCAGCTCTCCTACGCCCTTGGCGGCCGCGCGGCCGAGGAGCTTGTCTTCCACGACCCCACCACCGGGGCCGCCAACGACATCGAGAAGGCCACCCAGATCGCGCGGGCGATGGTCACCCAGTACGGCATGACCGAGCGGATCGGCGCGATCCGCCTCGGTCAGGACCAGGGCGAGGTCTTCCTCGGGCGCGACATGGGCCACCAGCGCGACTACTCCGAGGAGGTCGCCGGCGTGGTCGACGAGGAGGTCAAGCGCCTCATCGAGACCGCCCACCAGGAGGCCTACGAGGTCCTGGTCGACAACCGGCACGTCCTGGACCGGCTGGTCCTCGCGCTGCTGGAGAAGGAGACCCTGGACAAGGCCGAGCTGGCGGAGCTGTTCGCTGACGTGCGCAAGCGGCCGGCGCGCCCGTCGTGGACCGGCTCGGACCGCCGGCTGCCGTCGGAGCAGGGCCCCGTGCTGACCCCCAAGGAGAAGGAGCTGGCCGCGGCCGGTATCTCCGTCAACGGTGACAAGCACGGGCTCACCGGCGAGCCGACGGACGTGCAGACGCCGCCGCTGCCGCACGAAGGCTGAGCGTCGCCGTGGGCCTAGCGGCCGCTGGGGTGGACCAGCCGCGCATCGCCGCCGCGGTCCGGGAGATCCTCCTCGCGATCGGGGAGGACCCCGACCGGGAGGGGCTCCGGGACACCCCGGCGCGTGTCGCGCGGTCGTACGCCGAGATCTACGCCGGGCTGCACATGCAGCCGGAGGACGTCTTGACGACGACGTTCGACGCGCAGCACGAGGAGCTGGTGCTCGTGCGTGACATCGAGGTCTACAGCACCTGCGAGCACCACCTCGTGCCGTTTCACGGCGTTGCCCACGTCGGCTACATCCCCGGTGAGGAAGGCCGCATCACCGGGCTATCGAAGATCGCCCGGTTGGTCGACGTCTACGCCCGCCGCCCGCAGGTGCAGGAGCGGCTCACCACGCAGATCGCGGACTCGATGATGGAGATCCTCGCGCCGCGGGGAGTCATCGTCGTTGTCGAGTGCGAGCACCTGTGCATGTCGATGCGCGGTGTGCGCAAGCCCGGCTCCCGCACGGTGACCTCCGCCGTCCGCGGGCAGCTGCGCAACGCGGCGACCCGCGCCGAGGCGATGGCGCTGATCCTGCATCGCTGACCGGCGTTGCTCCTCCGGGCAGCGGGCGGCGTGAGCACGGTCACGATCGCAACCCGCACGCAAGAATCCTGCCCCGGGTCCCGGCAACGCCGTTCCTGGGGATGGGGACCGCGGGCGCGGTGTGGCAACCTCAGGTCGTGACCGGGCTGACCCGCGTCCCCGAGGCGCTGCAGCGGCCGCGGTGGGTGCCACGCGCCGCTGGCCTCGCGACGCTGCTCATCGGCCTGATGGACATCCTCTCGGCCCTCACCCGGGGCCTGCGCGAGCGGATCGAGGCGCTCACGTCGGTCCTTCCCGGCGCGGTCACCGACGCCGCCGCGGCCGCGACCGTCATCGTCGGGGTCCTGCTGGTCCTGCTCGCGCACGCGTTGCGCCGCCGCAAGCGTCGGGCGTGGCGAGCGGCCGTCGTACTGCTCGGGCTCAGCGTCGTCCTGCACGTCGTCAAGGGGCTCGACGTCGAGGAGGCGGCGATCTCGCTCGCGCTGCTCGTCGTGCTGGTCGTGGCGCGTCGGGAGTTCACGGCGCTCGGTGACCCGCGCACCCGGTGGCGCGCCCTCTGGGTGTTCGTCCTTCTGCTCGCCGTCGACCTGGTCGTGGGACTCCTGCTGCTCGTGCTGCGGCGGCACGCCATCGTCGGGCACCCCGGCTGGGGAGCGGCGGTCCTGCACGTGCTCCTCGGGCTGGTCGGCATTCCCGGACCTGTGACCTTCCACCGCGCCCGCGCCGACGAGCTGGTCTCCTTCGTGCTGCTGGCGCTTGGCGCGCTGACCGTCGTCGCGCCGGCGTGGCTGTTCCTCCGGCCGGAGGAGCCGCCGGGACGGCAGGGTCCGGACGACGAGGCGCGGCTGCGCCAGCTGCTCGACCGGCACGGGCACCGCGACTCCCTCGGCTACTTCGCGCTGCGCCGCGACAAGAGCGTCTGCTGGTCGCCCAGCGGGAAGGCCGCCGTCACCTACCGTGTCGTGTCCGGGGTGATGCTGGCCAGCGGAGACCCGCTCGGCGACCCCGAGGCGTGGCCGCAGGCGATCTCGGTCTTCCTCCAGACCGCGGCCCGGCACGCCTGGACCCCGGCCGTGATGGGGTGCTCCGAGACGGCGGGGGAGGTGTGGTGCCGCGAGGGCGGCCTGGCGGCGTTGGAGATCGGGGACGAGGCGATCGTGGAGACGGCGGGCTTCTCCCTGGAGGGGCGCGCGATGCGCAACGTGCGCCAGATGGTCACCCGAGTGCGCCGCAACGGCTACTCCACGACTGTCCGGCGGCTCGCCGACATCCCCGCGCCCGAGCGGGCAGCCATCAGCGAGCAGGCCGCGCGTTGGCGCAACGGCGAGACCGAGCGCGGCTTCTCGATGGCCCTGGGACGCATCGGCGACCCGAACGACGACGCGTGCGTGCTGGTCACCGCGGAGAAGGACGGCGTCGTCCGGGCGTTCCTGCACTTCGTGCCGTGGGGGCACGACGGGCTGTCGTTGGACCTCATGCGCCGCGACCGGGCCGCCGAGGCGGGTCTCAACGAGCTGCTGATCGTGGCATCGCTGGAGGCGGCCGCGGACCTCGGCATCCGCCGCGTGTCGCTGAACTTCGCGGTCTTCCGCTCGGCCCTCGAGCGCGGCGAGCGGCTGGGCGCCGGTCCCGTCCTGCGGATGTGGCGCCGCCTGCTCGTCTTCCTGTCTCGCTGGTTCCAGATCGAGTCGCTGTACCGCTTCAACGCGAAGTTCCAGCCGCAGTGGTACCCCCGCTTCCTCGTCTACCCCTCCGGCGGCGACCTGCCGCGCATCGCACTGGCCGTCATGGAGGCGGAGGCCTTCGTGACGCTCCCGCACCCCTTCGACGTCGACCTGCGGGCGGTGCGGGAGGCCCGCCGGCAGACAGCGGGAGCGGCCTAGCCTCCGCGACTACCCGGCGCCCGGATGCTCAGCGCGCACTCGAGGGCGCCTCGAGGGCGTGCAGGAGGTGGGCGGGACCGACCGATGTCGCCCCGTGG
>JBQCDV010000210.1:0-4164 GCA_051960855.1 Actinomycetales bacterium | reverse complement strand
TTGCTGCCTTCGTTGCTGGCGTCGGCGTTGAGCTGCTGGCACTGGTTGCCTTCTTGGCCGCGGCGCGCTCGGCGGCGACCTTCTTCGCTGCCGCTCGGGCCGCGACGGCTGCCTTGGCGGCAGCCGCGGTCGTCGTGTCGCCGCCCGTGCGGGTCCGGCCCGTGGGAGCCGAGGCGCCCGCCCGCGCCCGACTCGCCGTCTCCCGCTGCGCCTCGACAACCGTTGAACGGTCAGCGGTCGGGCCAGCCGGTGCGGAGGCAGCCGGTGCGGAGCCAGCCGAAGGCGCGTCTCCCTGGGCTGCGACCGCCTGGCTCCAGACGTCGTCCACGCCCTCGGCCCCGGCTCCGCTGGACCCTGCAGCCCCCGAGCCACTCGCGTTGGCCTGCGCCTCGAGGCGACGGACCCGTGACGCGAGACGGTCGACCTCGGCCTCGACGGACTGCAGCTCGCCGCCGCTGACCAGGCCGAGACGCGTCACGACTCGTTCGACCTCCGCCGAGATGAGACCGACGAGGAGGTCGCGGTTGGCCCGCCCGGAGGCGCTGATCTCGGCCGCGAGTCCAGCCACTTGGTCGCGCAGCGCCTGCGGAGAGACCTCCTGTCCCAGGGAGGACAGCGGGCCGGAGGAGAGCAGGGACCGCGCCGCACCCATCGCCTGCTGCTTCGTCACTTCGGTGAGCCCGGACAGCAGTTGGAGGTAAGCCTTCAGGTCGCTCGCCATGGTGAGTCCCTCCCGAGTGGCCAAGAGAGTGCGCAACGCACTGCGGCCGCCGACGACGCTCGAACCGCCGACAGCGGTGGCACGCCTCCAAGCGGCGCGCCGTCCGTGCGCAACGCTACCCGTCAGGGGCAGCGCGCAGACCGACTGATCCAGACAGCGGCAGCCGGGGCGGGGACACTCGACACCGGAGCACCCCGATCAGCAACCCAGGCCTCAGCGTCCGTGCCCCAGTTCCGCCACGTGCCGCTCGCAGCGCGCGAGCGACTCCGCGTCCGGCTTCCGGCCGTCGTCGAGCAGCTGCCACGCTGCCCGGGCCACCGCCGTGACGGGCGGCAACCACGCGCTGCGGCGTTCGTCGATGTCGATGGTGGACCCGCCCGCGGCCGCGCCCGGGGGTGATGCGTCCCTCGGCCGCTCGACCAGCTCGATCGCCGACCCGTCGATTCGGGCAGCCCAGCCGTCGCAGACCCACGCGTCCTCCTCGGCGGATACGCGCGGAGCCGGTGCCAGCAAGGCGCGCAGGTCGGCCGCGATGTAGGTCGGGCGGTGCTGCGTCGGCGCCAGCCAGGCCTGGCGGAGATCGGTCACGCCGGTGAGGACGAGCAGGCTGTCCGTTCCCGCGGCCGCGGCTCCCTCGATGTCGGTGTCAAGGCGGTCCCCGACCGTCAGGGGTGCCTTCGCCTCCGTGCGGTCGATGCTCTCGAGATGCAGCGGCGGATAGGGCTTGCCCGCGAAGGCGGGCTTGCGACCCGTCGCGGCCGCCACCGCCGCCACCAGAGTGCCGTTGCCGGGAGCGATGCCGCGGTCGGTGGGGACGGTCATGTCGCCGTTCGTCGCCACCCAGGTCAACCCGGCCGCGACACCGTAGGCGGCCTCGGCCAGCTGTGCCCAGCCGATGTCGGGCGAGAAGCCCTGAATGACGGCTGCGGGGGCGTCCGCGACGGACTCCACCGGCCGGAAGCCTCGCTCGGCCACCGCCACGCGCAGGCCCTTGCCACCCACGACGAGTACTGCCGAGCCAGCCGGGATGAGCTCCGTCAGCAGGCGGGCACCGGCCTGGGCGGACGTCACGATATCGGTGGCCTCGGCCGGCACGCCCAGCTCCGTGAGGTGCGCGGCGATCGCGGCCGGGGTGCGAGAGGCGTTGTTGGTGACGTAGGCCAGGCGCATGCCGTGGTGAGAGGCCGTGGACAGGCTCTCGGGCGCGTATCTCACGGCGTGCCCGCCGCGGTAGACCACACCGTCCAGGTCGAGCAGTGCCACGTCGTAGCGCTCGCAGAGCGGAACGTCGCCCACGTCGTGCTCGGCGGTCACGACGCGGTCCCTTCCTGTCCCTCGGGCGTCTCGGTCGCCTCGTCGGAGCTCGCGGCCTCCCGTGCCCGAACCGTGGCGCGGGCTTGCCGAAGAGCCTCCTGGTACTCCTTGCGGCCCGGTCGCATCGCGACTGCGATCGACAGCGGCTCGACGGCGCGCTCGGCGTCCCCCTGCCGGTAGAGGGCGAGCCCGAGACCGAACTGGGCGTAGTCGTCCGCGGGGTCCGTGGCCGCGGCCTCGCGGAAGAGCTCCTCGGCGTCGCGGTAGTGCTTGGCGTCGAACAGGGCGCGGGCCAGGGCCTCTCGCACGCTGGCAGAGCCCGGTTCGGCGGACCTGGCGTGCTCGAGGACAGCGGCAGCAGCGTCCGGACTGCCCGCGGCCAGGAGCTCCAGCCCTCGCCGGTACCACTCGTAGACGCCGCCTTCGGGCTGCCGGGACCCCCACTCGTCGGGTGCACCGGAGTCATCGCGTGCCACAGAGTCGTCGACCACCCCGAAACCCTACGTCGTGTGCTCTGGTGTCCACCTCTGGTGGCGCCGGCCGAACCACCCGTCCCAGTCAGCCGTCCTCACGAGCGGGCGCATCACTAGGCTCGCCCGCTGTGACGGGAGCCGAGCCATTGCGTGTCGACCCGTTTGCGGCGCTGGTGTACGCCGAGTCGCTGCGCCCGGGGCTCGCCGACCTGCTCGCACCTCCCTACGACGTCATCGACGCGAGCCGACTGCCCGATCTGCAGGCGCGGCCGGACAACGTGGTGCACCTGATCCGGCCGGCCGGTCCCGACGAGGAGTCCGCGCATGCGGCAGCCGCCGCGACGCTGCGCGACTGGCGGGATCGGAAGGTCCTCGTGGAGCGTGAGCCAGCCGTGTACGTCTACGAGCGGCGCGGCCGGCACTCCTTGTTGCGGGGGGTCATCGGCGCCGTCCCCGTGGGCGCCGACTCTGGCGCTGTGCTGCCGCACGAGGACGTGATGCCCGAGCCCGTCGCGGATCGGGCCGCCTTGATGGAGCTGGCCGGCGCCCAACTCGAGCCCATTCTGCTCACCGTCTCCGACGTGCCCACCCTGGATGCTGTCGTCGTCGCCGCAGTGGCCGGTGCGCCGCTGCTCGACGTGACCCTCGACGGGGCACGGCACCGGATCTGGCCTCTCGAGGCATCGTCGGCTGCGATCGTGAGCGCTGCGCTCGCTACCCATCAAGCCGTGATCGCCGACGGCCATCACCGCTTCGCCGCCTACGCCCGCCTGCGCGAGCGCGTGGGCGGTGCGTGGTCGACGGGACTGGCGCTGATCGTCGACACCGCCCGCTACCCCTTCCAGGTGGGGTCGATCGCGAGGGTGGTGTCGGGAGTGACGGCCGACGCGGCGGCGGCAGCCGTGGGCCGGCTGGCGCAAATCGAGCACTTGCCGCCGGACCTCGCCGAGGGTTCGGCACGGCTGCAGGCGGCGAGTGAGTCGGGTCCGGCGCTGCTGCTCATTGACCAGCACACCGGTGTCCTGCTCAGCGGGTTTGGGTCAGCGTTGCGCGAGCTGGAGAGTCGAGGCGACGGACACTCGCCGCAGTGGCGGTCCTTGCCGACCGCGCTGCTGCACGAGTGGCTCATTCCTGACGTCTGGCACCTGTCCGCCGATCAAGCCACGACCCGACTCACCTACCACCACGACGCTGACGAGGCCCTCGCGGCTGCCGCCCCCGTCAATGGCTGCGTCGTGCTACCACCGGCTGTCCCGCTCGCGGTGGTCCGTCACCTTGCTGCAACTGGCGAACGGCTGCCGCGGAAGTCAACGTCCTTCGAGCCGAAGCCGCCAGCCGGCTTGCTCATCCGCCCGATCGAGTCTTGAGTCGGCGCAGCGCTGCCACGTCGACCTCCACGCGGCTCGCGGCTGCCCCGCCTGCGCGCCAGAAGCGGCGTCGCAACGACCCCTCCAGGTGCAGCACCTCGCCCTGCTCGAGACGGGAGACGCGTTTACGCAGCCCCGCGCTCCACACCGCGCAGTCGAACGTATCGACGGTGGGGCCGCTGCGCTGCCCGTCCCTGGCCTTGAGGGTGCGGCTCGGCGGCCGGTCGACGATGAGTCGGAACGACACGAGAACGTCGCCGCTGGGAAGTACGCGCTCCTCGGGAGCGGC
>JBQCDV010000209.1:0-12744 GCA_051960855.1 Actinomycetales bacterium | reverse complement strand
AGGCCCTCAACGAGCCCGGCGTCAAAGGCCACCTCGAGCAGTACGCCGGCCAGCAGCTGACCACCGGCGCCCAGGCCAAGGCCTACGCCGACCACTTCATCGCCGTCCACATCGAGGCCATGACCGGCGGCAAGACCTACGCCCAGCTGTCCAGCGAAGCCATGAAGAACCCCACCGACCAGAAGCTGCAAGGCCTGGTCTCCACCGTCTTCAAGGGCGAGACCCTGCGCGGCCTGCTGCTCAACGCCTACGCCTTCGACACCATGGGCACCATCGCCGGCATCGCCGCCATCGCCAGCTGGATCGCCGCCGCCCTCATGGCCCTGCTCTCCATCCTCGGCCTGGTCCACGCCCGCACAGTGAGCCCGACCGTGGAGCTCGGAGTCGGCAACCACGAGCTCATCACCGCCTAGGTGATCACCGTTGAGGTCACCACTGCTGCACCACCAGCCCCGCCGCCTGAGAGCGGCGGGGCTGGTGCGTGCCCGGCGTCTATCGTGAGCGCGTGACAACGCCCGGCGCCCCCATCCGCGTCTTCCTGCTGGACGACCACGAGATCGTCCGGCGCGGCCTCGCGCAGCTCATCACCGCTCAGCAGGACATGGAGGTCGTCGGCGAGGCCGGAAGCGTCTCCGAGGCTCTCACCCGCGGTCCCCTGGTCTCTCCCGACGTCGCCGTCCTGGATGTCCGGCTGCCCGATGGGTCCGGGGTCGAGGCGTGCCGCGAGCTCCGCTCCAAGCTGCCGGCGTTGAAGGCGCTGATGCTGACCTCCTTCGCCGACGACGAGGCCCTCTTCGACGCGGTCATGGCAGGCGCCTCCGGCTATGTGCTGAAGGAGATCCGCAGCGGCGACCTCATCCAGGCCATCCGCGAGATCGCCGCCGGCCGGTCCCTGCTCGACCCGGCGACCACGGCTCGCGTGCTCGAGCGCATGCGCACCGGCAGCGCCGTTCGGGACTCGCGCCTGTCGGCCCTGTCCGAGCAGGAGCTGGTCGTCCTCGAGCACATCGGCGAGGGGCTGACCAACCGCGAGATCGGCGAAGCCATGCACCTGTCCGAGAAGACGGTCAAGAACTATGTGACGAGCCTGCTGGCCAAGCTCGGAGTGACCCGCCGCACGCAGGCGGCGATCTACGTCACCGAGGCGCGGCTCGGCGGCCAGCTCGGACAGCCCGGCCAGTGACCCACGGCAACGACCCCCACCTCGGACCGACCCAGCCGCACTACGAGGGTCGCTCCCATGTGCTGGCGGTGGGACCGTCCTCCGGTGCGTCCGCACCGCTGCCGGAGGACAGCACCCAGGCGCTGATCGAGGTACTGGGTTCGCTCACGAGCGAGGGCGGCCTGGACGCCGTCCTCGCGCGCATCGTGGAGGCGGCCGCCCGACTCGCCGACGCCCGCTACGCCGCACTGGGCGTGCTGCGCCAGCACGGTGAGGGCGAGCCGCTGGAGCGCTTCGTGGTCTATGGCCTGTCGATCGAGGAGATCGAGCGGATCGGGCCGCCTCCGATCGGGCACGGGCTCATCGGCGAGCTCATCGCCCGGCCACGCGTGATGCGCCTGCCGGAGCTCGGCGCGCATCCGCACAGCGTCGGGTTTCCCCCGGGGCATCCGCCGATGACCAGCTTCCTCGGCAGTCCGATCCGCGCAGCCGGAGAAGTCTTCGGCAACCTCTACCTCACCGAGAAGCGGGGAGCAGCCGAGTTCACCGTCGAAGACGAGCGGACGATCTCGGCCCTCGCCGCCGCCGCTGGAGCGGCCATCGCCAATGCGCGCCTGCTCGCGGAGGCCACCCGACGCGCGGAGGCCGAGCGCGCGCGTGCCGAGATCGCGCAGGCCGCGCTGGACGGCCACGACGTGCGCGAGCTCCTGCAGCTCGTCGTCGACCAGGCCCGGCGTATCACCGGCGCGACCCACGCCGGGCTCATGCTGCCCAGCGGGCACGAGGGCGAGCTGGTCATTGAGGTGGTCTCCGGCGGCTCGGAGCTGTCGCTGCTCGGGGTCGTCGCGGGGGACCGGACGGCCGCGGCCGAGGTGGCCCGCACGCGACGCCCCTTGTCACTCGAAGCCGAGGAGGCCGACCCACGCCGGCAGCGCCTCGTCCCCGGTCTCGCCGCCGCCTGGGTCCCGCTGCTCGCCCACGAGGAGACCGTCGGGGTGCTCGGCGTCTTCGGGCCACGCGGTCCGCACTTCCGTCCCGAGACGGTCGCGACCCTCGAGTCCTTCGCCGCCCAGGCCGCGCTGGCCCTGCTCGTCGGACAGGCCGCGGAGGCCCGCGAAGAGCTTGCGGTCGCCGCCGACCGGGAGCGGATCGGCCGAGACCTGCACGACCTGGTGATCCAGCGGATCTACGCCACCGGGCTGGGCCTGCAGGCCGCCCTCGCGAGCACCGTCGAGCCAGCCGTCACGGAACTGCTCGAGCAGAGCGTGACCGACCTCGACGAGACCATCCGCGAGATCCGCACGACGATCTTCCAGCTGCAGGCCACCGAGGCTGACCGCGCCCAGCTGCGGGCCCGAGCCACGGCGGAGACGGAGACGGCCGGGCGCAGTCTCGGTTTCCGTCCCAGCCTCTCGCTGGCCGGGCCCCTCGACACCGACGTCCCCGAGGCCCTGGCCGACGCGGTGGTCGCGGCCCTGCGCGAGGCCCTGTCGAATGTCGCTCGCCACGCCCACGCCACTCGCGTGCACGTCACCCTGCAGGTCGCCCACGGCGAGGTGACTCTCGTCGTGGTGGACGACGGCGTGGGGATCGGCGGGACCAGCCGGCGCAGCGGCTTGGCGAACCTCGCGGGTCGAGCGACCGCGCTCGGCGGAGAAGCCACCGTCGACCCGGTCACAGCACCCGGCCGCGGCACCCGTCTGGTCTGGCGGGCGCCACTGACCCCGCCCCCGTAGGGTTGCGTCCCGTGCTTCGACGCCTTGCGCCGCATTCGCCTACCCGTGTCCGTTACGCCGGTCCCCTCGTGGTCGCCGCCCTCGCGCTGTCGGCCTGCTCGTCGGGTGGAGCCACGGCCGGGGACGCGTCGGCGGCGCCCGGGGATAGCAGCACGGCCTCCAGTGGGCCGGCCAGCGGCAGCCCAGCCAGCTACGCCGACGTCGAGGCGAAAGCCAAGGGCCAGACGGTCAACTGGTACATGTACGGCGGCGACGACGTGCTCAACGGCTTCATCAACGGCTACGTCAAGCAGCAGCTGGCCGCCAAGGGCGTCACGCTCAACCAGGTCAAGATCACCGACACCGCCGATGCGGTCAACAAGGTCCTGGCCGAGAAGCAGGCCGGCAAGGACACCGACGGGTCGGTCGACCTGATCTGGATCAACGGCGAGAACTTCGCAACCGGCAAGCAGGCGAAGCTCTGGTACTGCGGCTACCCCACGAGCCTGCCCAACGCGACCTACGTCGACTTCAGCCAGCCCGCCGTCTCCCACGACTTCGGCCTGCCCGTCGACGGCTGCGAGTCGGTGTGGCAGCAGGCCAACTCCGCGCTGGTCTACGACTCCGCCAAGCTGAAGGCCTCCGACGTCGCCTCGGTCGACTCGCTCTTCGCGTGGGCGAAGGCGCACCCGGGCCAGTTCACCTATCCGGCGCCTCCGGACTTCACCGGCTCGATGGCCGTGCGCACGTTCTTCTACGACACCGCCGGAGGGCCCGACACGTTCCAGGGCGGCTTCAACGAGCAGGCCTACGCGGCGGCGGCGGACAAGCTGTGGCAGCGACTCAACGGCATCGAGCCCAGCCTCTGGAAAAAGGGCGAGACCTACCCCCAGACCGAGGACGACGTCGAGAAGCTCTACGCCAGCGGGCAGATCGGGGCCTTCCTCACCTATGGCCCGGGCGCCGTCGGCCCGGCGGTGGCCAAGGGGACCTACCCCGACACCACACGCGAGGCGATCCTCTCGGTCGGCAACATCAGCAACTACAGCTTCGTCGCCATCCCCTACAACAGCCCTCACAAGGAGGGCGCCGAGGTGCTGGCCAACGTGCTGCTCGACCCGCAGACCCAGCTCGGCCTCTACAAGGCGACCGGCAGCTACCCGGCGATCGACCTGAGCAAGGTGGACCCGAAGGTCAAGCAGGCCTTCGAGTCTGTGTCGCGCAGCCCCTCCGTCCTCTCGATCTCCCAGCTGCAGGCCCACGCGCAGCCCGAGCTCAGCGCTGACTACGTCACGCGCATCGAGAAGGACTGGAAGACCAACGTGCTCCAGCAGTGAGGCCGTAATCAGGTGATCGCGTGATCCCTGCCCGACTGCCGCGCTGGCTGCGGTTAGCGCTGCTGCTCACGCCAGCTCTGCTGGTGGTGGTCGTGCTGTTCCTCGGGGGTTTCCTGCAAGCGGTCCTGCAGAGCCTCGGCTACGTGCCCTTCCTGCCTGGCTGGCACTGGAGCACCGACGCCTACGCGCGCCTGGCCGCCGACCCCGCCGTCCGGGCGTCGTTCGTCCTGACCTTCCGAACGGCGCTGCTGGCCACGCTGATCGCCGTCGTGCTCGGGGTGTCGTGCGCCCTGCTGATCGCCTCGCTGCCGCGGGGCCGCCGCCTCGTCTCGGGGATCTTCTCCGCCACGTTGCCCATCCCGCACCTGGTGGGCGCGACCTGCATGCTGCTGCTGCTGTCTCCCGTCGGGCTGCTCTCACGGCTCGGTCACGCGGTCGGCCTCGTGGACGCGCCGGCGGCGATGCCGGAGCTGACCAACGACGGATTCGGCCTCGGCATCATCCTCGAGTACGTCTGGAAGGAGACGCCGTTCATCGGCGTCGTCGTCCTGGCCGCCATCGGCTCGGGGCTGCGCGACCTCGAGGAAGTCGCCCGCACCCTCGGCGCCGGTCGGGTGGCGCGCCTGCGGCACGTGGTGATCCCGGTCGTGGCGCCGGCCGTGGCAGCGGCCTCAATCCTGGTGTTCGCCTTCGCCTTCGGGTCCTACGAGGTGCCCTACCTGCTCGGGCGGCCGTTCCCGGCGACGCTCCCGGTGCTGGCCTACCAGGCCTACACCGATCCGGACCTCACGCAGCGGCCCGAAGCGATGGCCGTCAGCGTCGTCATCGCCGTCGTCATTGGCGCGCTGGTGCTGGTCTACCTGCGGGTGTCGGAGCGCTACCTGCGCGGCGAACGGCGGCCCGCGGGTGCGGCGGCAGCGAGTATCGCCGCGGGACAGGCGGTGCCGGAGTGAGGCGTGCCGTCGGGGCCGGCGCCATCGTGCTCGGGATCGTGCTGCCGCTGATTCCCCTGCTGCTGCAAGCCTTTGCGCGCATCTGGCGCTACCCGTCACTGCTGCCGGCCGACTGGACGCTGCGCGGCTTCCGGGTCGCGACCGATCCTGGCTCAGAGATCGTGCGGGGCCTGCTCACCTCGCTCGGCATCGGGATCGCCGTCAGCGTCATCAGCAGCGGCATCGGGCTCGCGGCCGGTCGGGCGCTCGGCCTCTACCGCTTCCCCGGCAGACGGCTCGTCCAGTTCCTGCTGCTCGCCCCCGCCATCGTGCCCGGTCTCGCCGTGACGCTCGGGATCCAGATCTACTTCCTGCGCTTCGGGCTCGCAGACACCGTCGCGGGCGTCGTTCTGGTCCATCTGATCCCAACGATCCCCTACGTGACCCTCGTGCTGACCGGAGCCTTCAGCAACCTCGAGGTGGACTACGAGGCGCAGGCGCGCAGCCTCGGCGCGGGCCCGGTGCGGACCTTCTGGCACGTCACGCTGCCGATCGTGCGCCCCTCGCTGGTGGTCGCGGCCTTCTTCGCCTTCCTCATCAGCTGGAGCGAGTACATCCTCACTCTCGTGATCGGCGGCGGGTCGGTGCAGACGCTGCCGCTGCTGCTGTTTGCCTACCTCGGATCGTCGGATCTGACGCTGGCGGCGGCGCTCGCCGTCGTCTTCGTGATCCCCCCCGTGCTTCTCGTCACTCTGACATCTCGCTACCTCACCGGGACGTCTCGCGCCGCCGTCGGGTTCGGCCGGCTGTGAGCGCGACCGCGGTCAGCATCCGTGGGCTGACCAAGACCTACGGCGGGGGCAACGCTCCCGGAAGTCACGCGGCCGTCAACGATCTCACCCTTCACATCGCCGCCGGTCAGCTCACGGCACTGCTGGGCCCTAGCGGCTGCGGCAAGACGACAACGCTGCGCATCGTCGCCGGGCTGCTGTCGGCCACGTCCGGGGACGTCCTCTTCGACGGGCGCTCGGTGCTGGGACTCGCGCCCGAACGGCGCCCGGTGGCCATGGTCTTCCAGCGGCCGCTGCTCTTCCCACATCTCACCGTCGGCGCCAACGTCGCCTTCGGCCTGCGAATGCAACGGGTGCCGCGGCGCGAACGACTCCGTCGCGTCGGGGAGCTGCTGGACCTCGTGCGGCTCGGCGACCTCTCCGACCGCCGCGTCGGCGAGCTCAGCGGCGGCCAGGAGCAGCGGGTCGCCCTGGCCCGCGCCCTCGTGACCGAGCCGCAGGTGCTGCTGCTCGACGAGCCCTTCAGCCAGCTCGACGCCGCCCTGCGCGCCGAGATGCGAGCCCTGGTACGCCGCCTGCACGACGAGCTCGGTGTGACGACCCTCTTCGTGACCCACGACCAGGAGGAGGCCGTCGAGGTCGCCGACGAGATCGCGCTGATGCTCGACGGCCAACTCGAGCAGGTCGGTTCCCCGCGGGACTTCTACGAGCGGCCGGCCAGCCTTGCCGCGGCGCGCTTCTTCGGAGCCCGGAACGAGATCCCCGGCCACGTTGAGAGCGGCCACTTCGTCGCCGGCTCGCGTGACGGCTGCCCTTTTCGGTTCCCGCTTACCACCGCCGCCGCCTCAGGTGTCGACGGTGGGCCTGCCACTGCAGTGATCCGGCAGGAGGCCCTGCAGCTCGTCGACCCCGTGACGCCGTCCGCCCATCACGCCACCGTCCGCAGTGTCGCGTTCCGGGGGACCCACCAAGCCGTCGCCCTCGAGCTCGCCGGGCTCACTCTCACCGTGACCGTGCCTCCCGCGATGCGCCTCGCGCCGGGCGACGTCATCGGGGTCCTCGTCCCAGAAGACGCCCTCGCTGTTTTCCCGCGCTGACCCATCTGGACCACGGCCCTCGCGATCAGACCGGTCACACCAGCTGGGTTCGGCTGCCTCTCGTCATCTCGTCGATCGTGTCCCTTGGTGGAAGCGCAGTCGCCAGCCGGCGTTGGCGTCACGGACCCACACCGAGCTGCGAAGCGAGCCCGGTTCACCTGTCACCCGGTAGGTCAGCAGCACGACGTTGTCCGCGAGCGGTGCCGTGCGGAAGTCCGTGCTCTCCCCGGAGACCGTCGGGTCCTCTGCCAGCGCGCTGACGATCGACGCGCGGTCCCAGACACGGCCTGACGCCCCAAACTCCACGAAGTCGGGGTGCAGCAGCGCCGTGACGTCCTCAGCCGAGGCGCGCAGAGCCGGATCCAGCAGCAGCTTCTCTCGTCGGATCACTTCCAGCAGATCGGCATCCTCCAGCACACGGCCATCGTGCTCGGCTGCCCAGGCAACGCATCGCACGGCGGCGCGGCGAGGGGCTACCGGCGCTCCTCTGCACCAAGGCATAGCGGTTACCGGGACGCCGACCATGGCAGCACCGCAACAGCGCTCAATTGGCCCGAGGTGATCGCTCAAGCGAGTCCGCGAGCGAGGCGCGATCAGACCCGCTCGACGCGGTCGGCCTGCGGACCCCGGTCGCTCTGGCGGATCCTGAACCGCACCCGGTCCCCCTTGGCGAGCGGCTCGCGGCCGACGACGACAGACGTGTGCACGAAGAGGTCGTCGCCACCGGCATCGGGGGTGATGAAACCGAAGCCGCGGTCCGCGTCGTAGCGCGCGACCACGCCCTCGCCAGGGCGAGCGCTCCCTGACCCGCCGGTGTGACCACGACCGGGCTGCCGGGATGGAGCCGGACGGGCGGGCGCCTTCTCGGGAGCTTCGCGCACCAGCTGCACGTCACGAGCCTGCGGACCCTTGTCCCCCTGCACGACCTCGTAGACCACCCGGTCGCCCTCGGTCAGCCAGGTGAGCCCCTCCGCTAGAGCGCGCGCATGCACGAAGACGTCCTCCCCACCGTCGTCGGGAGTCACGAAGCCGAAACCCTTGTCCTCGTCGAACCACGACACGGTGCCGTCCGCACCGTCATCTCCGCTGCTGGCCGAACCTGCGCTGCCGGCCGTCGCTCCCAGCGGGACCACGTGCTCGGCCTGCGGCCCGCGCTCCGCCTCGGTGACGAGGAAGGCCACGCGCTGGCCCTCGACGACCACGCCACCGGTCACGATCGCCGAGCTGTGGACGAAGACCTCCCGGCCGCCGCCGTCGGGCATCGCGAAGCCGTAGCCCTTGCTCGGCTCATACCAGGAGACCGTGCCGAGCACGCCCACCTGCCCAGCGGTGTCGGCCTCCCCCGTGACCCTGACCGACAGCGCCTGTGGCCCGCGATCGTTAGAGCCCAGCTCGAACTCGACGGTCTGCCCTTCGCGGAGCAGCTTCGGACCTCCGTCGCCGATCACGTCCGTGGCATGCACGAAGACGTCCGGACCGCCGTCCTCTGGCGAGAGGAAACCGAAGCCTCGCTCAGGGTCGAACCAGTTGACAGTTCCGTGCGGCACGACAGGCTCCAGGGTCACAGGGCGCTTGGCCCCCCAGTATCGCGCGGACGAGCCGAGAGCTATCGACTCGCGCCGGTGCGGGGTCTGCTGGATGCTCGCCGGGCGGGAAGGGACGCTCGGGGAAGACTGGCCCGTCGCGTAGCAATCGTGAGAGCAGGCAGGAGTAGGGATGGATGACGAGATGCGGCGGCGACTGCTGGCCGACCCCGACCCCCAGGGACCGGCGGTCGAGGTGGTCATCGACACCGACGTCACCAACGAGATCGACGACCAGTTCGCCATCGTCTGGGCCCTGCTCCGGCAGGACCGGCTCCGGATTCGCGGCCTGCACGCCTGCCCCTGGGCCTCGAGTCCGGACCTCTACCTCCGGCCCGACATGGACACCCCGACCGGGCGCGTCACCGAGCCCGAGACGACGCACCGCGCCGAGCATGTCGGCCCCGCTGAGGGCGTCGAGCGGGCGGCCCAGCAGCTGCGACGGATCGTGGCACTGACGGGACGCGACGACGTCCCGGTGCGGAAGGGCTCAGCGGCGTTCTTGGATGACGCCCGCACGCCGGTGGACAGCGAGGCGACGGACGCCCTCATCGCGCTCGCGCACGAGGACCGCAAGGGTCCGCTCTACGTCGCCGCGATCGGCTGCGCGACGAACTTCGCCAGCGCGGTGTTGCGCGACCCCTCCATCGCCGAACGCATCGTCGTGGTGTGGACCTCGGCCTACCCGAGCTTCTGGCCGCGGCCGAACGTCAGCTACAACCTCTCCCTCGACCTGCACGCCAGCCGCGCTCTGCTCGACAGCGGCGTGCCGCTGGTCTACCTGCCGGGCTACTACGTCGGCGAGGAGCTGCGCGTCGGGCGTCTGGAGCTGGAGGCCAACGTCCGGGGCCACGGCGCCCTCGGCGACTACCTGTGGGAGTGCTGGGACTCGCACTGGATGAGCGACAGCCGTGACCCCGCCTTCAGCAAGGTCATCTGGGACCTCATCTGCGTCGCGTGGCTCATCAACCCGCGCTGGCTGTCGACCGACCTCGTCGCGACGCCGCTGCTCGACGACGAGCTGCGGTGGCGACAGCAGCCCGGGCGCCCGGTAATGCGGGAGGCCTTCGACGTGGACCGCGACGCCATCTTCCGTGATCTCTACCGCGCGCTTGCCCACGTTACCGGCGAGTAGCATCATGAACGCTACTGGCGGGTAACAAGGCGCTGCGCACGCCGCAGTCGACGCAGCGAGGACACAGAGGCGGGGCACATGGGCCACTACAAGAGCAACCTGCGCGACATCGAGTTCTGCCTCTTCGAGGTGCTCGGTCGCGCCCAGGTCCTGGGCCAGGGCCCCTTCGCCGACCTGGATGAGGAGACCGCCCGCGGCATCCTGGAGGAGGTCGACCGCCTCGCCCGCCACGAGCTCGCCGAGCCTTTCGCCGACGCCGACCGCGAGCCGCCGGTCTTCGACCCCGCGACCCACACCGTCGAGCTCCCGCACGGCTTCAGCAAGGCCTACCAGGCCTACATGGACGCGGAGTGGTGGCGGATGGACGCCCCCGAGGAGCTCGGCGGCACCCCGGTCCCCAACTCGCTGCGCTGGGCGGTCGCGGAGCTCGTCCTCGGCTCCAACCCCGCTGTGCACATGTACTCCAGCGGCATGAGCTTCGCCAAGGTCCTCTACTCCCTCGGCACCGAGGAGCAGAAGAAGCTCGCCCAGCTGATCGTCGACCGGCGCTGGGGCGCGACGATGGTGCTCACCGAGCCCGACGCCGGCTCCGACGTCGGCGCCGGCCGCGCCAAGGCCGTGCAGCAGCCCGACGGGACCTGGCACATCACCGGCGTCAAGCGCTTCATCACCAGTGCCGAGCACGACCTGTCGGACAACATCGTCCACTACGTGCTGGCCCGCCCCGAGGGCGCCGGACCCGGCACCAAGGGCCTCTCCCTCTTCATCGTGCCGAAGTACCACGTCGACCTCGAGACCGGTGAGCTCGGCGAGCGCAACGGTGCCTTCGTCACCAACGTCGAGCACAAGATGGGCCTCAAGGTCTCGACGACCTGCGAGGTGCGCTTCGGCGAGGTCGACGGGATCCCGGCGGTCGGCACCCTGCTCGGCGACGTCCACGACGGCATCCGCCAGATGTTCCTCATCATCGAGCACGCCCGGATGATGGTCGGCACCAAGGCGATCGCCACCCTGTCGACGGGCTACCTCAACGCACTGGAGTTCGCCAAGGAGCGGCTGCAGGGCGCCGACCTCACCCAGCAGGGCGACAAGACGGCGCCGCGCGTGCCGATTCTCAGTCACCCCGAGGTGCGCCGTTCGCTGATGATGCAGAAGGCCTACGCCGAGGGCATGCGGGCCCTCATCCTCTACACCGCCACGATGCAGGACCGGGTGCAGCTCGCCGAGGCCGCCGGGACCGTCGACGAGGAAGCCGAGCGGCTCAACGACCTGCTGCTGCCGATCGTCAAGGGCGTCGGCTCGGAGCGGTCCTATGCGCTGCTGGCCGACGCACTGCAGATCTTCGGCGGCTCCGGCTACCTGCAGGACTACCCGCTCGAGCAGTACCTCCGTGACGCCAAGATCGACACCCTCTACGAGGGCACGACGGCCATCCAGGGGCTCGACTTCTTCTTCCGGAAGCTGGTGCGGGACAAGTTCCAGGCGCTGACCGCCCTGGGCAACGAGATCGCCGCCACCGCTGCTGTCGACGACGAGCTCGCCCCGCAGCGTGCCGCGCTCGGTCGCGCACTGCAGGACGTGCAGGGCCTCGTGCAGCTGCTCGGGAGCTGGGCGGGTGCCGCGCAGAGCGCCCCCACCGAGATCTACAAGGTCGGCCTCAACACCACGCGACTGCTGCTGGCCGCCGGCGACCTCGTCATCGGCTGGCTGCTCGTCCGCGAGGCGGAGGTGGCGCTGCGCGCGCTCGCGTCGGAGCAGAGCAGCCCGAACGCCGCAGACCGGGCCTTCTATGAGGGCAAGGTGGCCGCCGCGAAGTTCTTCGCCGCGCAGGTCCTGCCGCAGCTCACCGCCCAGCGCAAGATCGCGGAGGCGACCGACTGCTCCCTCATGGACCTGCCTGCTGCGGCCTTCTGACGCCTGCGTCGCACTCCCGGCCCCGAGCCGGCGACCCACGCACCCGTTGATCACGATCATGTGTGAGGTCGAGTAGCCGGGGGAACACCTGCCGTCAAGCCACAACAGCTGGTGTTGTGCAACGGCGGCCCGCCTCTGCGGACGCCGTTCGACAGGAGGTCCTCGACATGGGCATCGGCGTCAGCATCTTCCTGATCGCCGTGGGCGCGATCCTCGCGTTCGCGGTGAACGCTGCCGTCAACGGCATCGATCTCACCACCGTCGGCTACATCCTCATGGCCGTCGGCGTGGTCGGACTCATCGTGGCGCTGATCGTCAACGCGCAGCGCAGCAACACGTCTCACACCGTCGTGGAGGAACGCCGCGACGTGAGGTGAGCGACCTCTTCGCGAGAGAGGGCGCAGTCGGAACGGCCCGTCTGGTCACTGACCAGGCGGGCCGTTCCGTGTTATCGGGCAGGGCAGTTGTGGGGCAGTTCAGTTGTGGGGGAACGCACGCGTCAGCCAGGCTCCCGCCGGGTAGCCGACGGAGTGGAACATCCCCCCGATCGCTAGGAGACCCGCGATGCGCCTGTCCCACCTTCCCCTCCGTCTCGCCACCGGGGCCTACATCCTCAACTCGGGCATGAGCAAGCGCGGCGTCGACGGGGAAGCCGCCGCCGGCATGCAGGGCATGGCTGCCAACGCCCTGCCGCAGCTGCCGCAGATCAAGCAGCTGCCGCCGGAGAAGTTCGCCAGCTACCTGTCCAAGGGCGAGATGGCCCTCGGTGCCGCACTGATCGTGCCATTCGTGCCGTCGGTGATCGCGGGGGCCGGCCTGGCAGCCTTCGGCGCGGGTCTGGTCCAGCTGTACCTCAAGACGCCCGGCATGCGGAAGCCCGGCTCGGTCGCCCCGACCCCCGAGGGCATCGGACTGGCCAAGGACGTGTGGCTCGCGGGTGCGGGCCTCACCCTCGTCTTCGACAGCCTGCGTCGGCACGGCGGCTGAGGCGGGAGCACAATCTCGACGAGATCCACCAGCAGCGCCGTTCGGAAAGAAGGCACCTCAGCATGGCCATTGCCACGACCAACCCAGCGAC
>JBQCDV010000208.1:0-23759 GCA_051960855.1 Actinomycetales bacterium | reverse complement strand
GCTGCGGTAGCGGTGCAGCGCGTCGAGGTCGCCAGCCGCGAGGGCCTCGCTTACCCAGGCGTCGAACTCCTTGCTCCAGGTGGGCACCAGGTCCGGCCGCGACCAGTCGAGGTAGGGCAGCCCGTGGGTCATGAAGCCGGAGCCGATGACGAGCACTCCCTGCTCGCGCAGCGGCCGCAGACTCTCGCCGAGGGCGACGAGCTTTGACGTGTCCGACGTCGGCAGGCTCAGCTGCAGGACAGGGATGTCCGCGGCGGGATACATGACCTTGAGCGGCAGCCAGGCGCCGTGGTCGAGGCCGCGCTCGCGGTGCTCGTGGACGTGCACCGAGTCCGGCAGGACGGCACGTACCTGCGCGGCGAGCGTGGAGGCGTCCGGGGTGTCGTAGCGCATCCGGTAGTACATCGGGTGGAAGCCGCCGAAGTCGTACACCAGCTCGGTCGGCGCCGTGCTCGTGATGCCAAGGCTGTCGGACTCCCAGTGCGCGCTGACGATCAGCACGGCGCGCGGCCGCGGCAGCCGGTGCGCCCACGCGTGCAGCTGCTTCATCCACCCGGCGTCCTCGAAGGTGGGAGGCGCACCGTGGCTCAGGTACAGCGCCGGCAGCGGGCCGTCCGCGGGAGTCCACACCCGCTGCGGCCGGGCCGTCTCGACGGCAGCCACCTCACGTAGATGCCGGGCGAAGGGGTGACGGGGGTCGATGAGCGCGTCGGCGGCAGCGGTCGTCGTCAGGCGGCCGCCAGGGCTCTCCATGGTTCCCGGCCCCAGATCTCCGAACGACGTCATCGCGTCCCCACCTTCCCGGGCGACTGGGCCGCCGTCGACTGAACTCTCACGTACGAGTCGGCAACGTACTTGAGGCTTCAAGCATTCCTGCCATGCATTGGTCCCCCCTCAGGGGCGACCGGAGCGTGGGCCGCAGCGTCACGTCTCATGCTGCTCGCGGCCTGTTGGTCTGGCCGCGTGCCGGAGGACGACGAACGCCCGGGCGCATCCGCCCGGGCGTTCGTCGTCTGTCTCAACCAGAGCGCGCCCGAAGGGATTCGAACCCCTAACCTTCTGATCCGTAGTCAGATGCTCTATCCGTTGAGCTACGGGCGCACGTCCACGTGAAGTGAACGGGTAGGAGCATACCTAACGACGGGACCCAGCCCGCAATCGGCGTCTCGCGGTCGCCTCGCGACTCACCGCAGGTAGGACGCGCCGTTCAGGTCAAGGACGGCGCCCGAGGCCCACTGGGCTTCCGGGGAGGCGAGGTAGAGGACGGCGGCGGCGATCTCCTCCGGCGTCGCGACGCGATGGAACGGGCTCTCGGCACGACGCCGCTCGCCGGCCTCCCCGGTCAGCGCCTCCGCCGCCATCTCCGTCTCGACGAAGCCGGGCGCCACCGTGGTCACCGCAATGCCCTCACTGCCGAGCGCCCGGGCGAGGGACTGCCCGAGGGCGGCGAGGCCTGCCTTGCTCGCACCGTAGGCGGGGTGGTCCGGCTCACCCCACACGGCGCCGCGGGACCCGACGTTCACGATGCGCCCGGAGCCGTCGCGCGGCATGTACCGCAGGGCGCAGTAGGTGACGTTGGCGGCACCAACGAGGTTGACCCCGAGGGTGTCCGACCAGGCGCGCTGCCACGTCTTGTAGTCCGTGGCCGGGAGAGCGTGGTCGAGGAAGACGCCCGCATTGTTGACGAGGACGGTGATGTCCCCCAGCGCGTCCGCCGCGGTCTCGACCATCCGCTGCACGGCTTCCGCGTCCCGCAGGTCTGCCTGGACGACGGTGTGCCCCTTGCCCGGCAGCGAGTCGAGGACCGCCTCGGCACGACCACGGCTGCCGGAGTAGTGGACGGCGACCCGGTCGCCTCGATCGGCGAACGCCGCAGCGATCGCCGCGCCGATGCCGCGCGACGCACCCGTCACCAGCACTCCCCGGGAGGGCGGCAACCCGGCATCGGGGTGAGGATCAGCACTGGGCGCAGCGTCGGGAGGCACAAGCCTGGAGTCTGCCTCAGCCGACTCGGCGATCCCCGACCGGCTCGACGAGGGGGAACGGCACGATGACGCGACCCTCAGGCAGCTGCACCACGTAGCGCGTGCGGTTGACCTTGGCGATGACACCCTGCCGTCCGGCCCATCGACCGCACTCGGGTCCGCGCAGCACCACGCGGCACCCGACGGCGAGACCCCCCACGTCCACAAGCCGCTGGAGGGTCGGCGGCCCGGACTCGAGCAGAGCGAGCTCGGCGTTGTAGGACGCCAGCATCGGGACGGGAGCGCCCAGGTACGTCCACTCGAACACCCGCCCCCGAACGTCGCCTCGACAGCCGGTGCACAGCAGCACGCGAGACGGGCGGCGGTGGCGCGTGATCTGGTGGCCTGCGGCGCACGTCCCGACCAGGTCGCCGTCGGGCATCGGAACATCGGGTGGCAGGCACCGCACCGGCTCGGCACCGACGGCCACGGCCATCCGCTTCCAGACCGGCCCGTGTCCCGCACCGGGACCGGCCTTGGCGTGCGCGATCTCGTGCAGCACGGTCTCGCGCACCTGCTCCTCGGTCTGCAGGCCCACGGCATGCCGGCTGAGGCTGATGGTGGTGTCGCGGAACCGGCAGACACCTGCTCGCCGCTTGGCGCGGTCGAACGTTAGGTGCCACTGCTGCAGACCGTGCTGGTCCAGCAGGCGGCGCCCCATGTCGTAGGCGGCGGCATGGTTCACGACTGTCTCCCCTCGAGCGGCTGTGCCGGGCACGGTAGGAGCACGGTAGGAGGAGGGACTGACAGAGTCAGCGACGGCAGGATCTGCACAAGCCGATCAGCTCGAGGACGTCTGTCTCGAGCGCGAAGCCGTGCTCAGCAGCGGTCCGCTGCGCCCACGCCTCCAGGTCGGGGTGGACCAGCTCCTCGGTGGCCCCGCAGCTGCGGCACAGCAGGTGGTGGTGGTGGTCGTCGGCGACGCAGGCGCGGTAGCGGGTCTGCCCGTCCTCGCCGAGCACCTTGTCCACCTGACCAGCGTCGGCCAGCCGCGTCAAGACTCTGTAGACGCTGCTCGTGGCGGCGGCCTGCCCTCGCGTGGCAAGGGCCGCCTGGACCTCCGCGGCCGTGAGGAACCGCCGCTGGGCGACAAGGACGTCCTGGACCGCGCCGGGCACGTGGGTCATGCCAGCGCCCCTGTGATCACGTACATCAGCCCTGCGCCGGCGATCGTCAGCAGCAGCGCGGGCCGTGACGGACGCGGCTGGTGGGCCTGCGGCAGGACCTGCGAAGCGCCGATGTAGAGGAGCAGTCCGGTGAAGCAGGCCAGATAGAAGAGCAGCGCGGTGTCGGGCAGCCGAATCAGGAGCGACACCAGCGCCCCGACGACGGGGGCGAGCATGTCCGCCATCAGCAGCACGATCGCCCGCCGACGGGAGTTGCCCGAGGCCAGAGTCAGCGTCACGGTGTTGAGCCCGTCGGCGAAGTCGTGCCCGATGATCGCCAGCCCCACCGCGAGCCCGACAGTGGCGTCGACCTGGTAGGCGAGCCCGATCGCCAGGCCGTCCGCCGCGCTGTGGCCGCACAGCGCCAGAGCCGACAGCAGCCCCACCCGCTGCCCGGCGGCGTGGTCGGCGTGCTCGGGACCGGCGTGATGGGTGACGAGGAGCTTCTCGGCGATGTGAAAGGCGAGGAACGCCGCGACGAAGGCGACCATGACGAGCCGCGGCTCGATTCCCGTCGTGGACGTGAGGTCGAACAGCTCCGGCAGCAGGTCGAAGCCGACCACTCCCAGCACGACCCCACCCGTGAGGCCGAGGATCAGGTGCAGCCACCGCTGGTACCGGAGGGCGAAGACGCCGCCGGCCGCAGTCGAGGCGACCGTCACGAGGGCGAGGACCACAGGCATGACGCGATGGTATCGGAGCGATTCCGATTCTCGCTTTGCTCGTGGCATCGTCGATCTTGCTCCTCGCGCGCGCTGCTGGTGGCCTCACGCGGCATGATGAGGCGGAAATGGCGGGGCGACGGGCGAGGGGAGTTCGGTGCGGCACGTCGAGGAGCTGACGCTGGACGCGTCCCCCGACGCCGTCCCCCGCGCTCGGCGACTCGTCCGCGAGCGCACCGACCTGCCCGCGGGGGCGCGCGACGACGCCGAGCTGGTCATCGCCGAACTCACGTCCAACGCCTGCCTTCACGGGCACCCGCCGGTGAACGTCCGCATCCGCGCCATCCCCCACGGGGTGCGCCTCGAGGTCAGCGACGCCGGCGAGGGCGTCCCGGTCCGGCCGCGGGAGAACGTCGAGGCGATGACGGGTCGCGGCTTCACCCTCGTCACCGCCCTCTGTCAGCGGTGGGGCGTCGACCCGCTGCCCGGCGGTGGCAAGACGGTCTGGGCCGAGCTCGACGACGTCTCCCCGGGTCGCGACCTCGCTTCCGGCGCACCTGACAACGCGGACCACACCAAGCACCTGGACACCATCGAGCACCAGGACAACGTCGAGCGGCTGTTGCTCGCGTGGGCCGACGACGCTGCCCCGGCCGACGCTGCGGCGTTCGGGTCCGACGGCCTGCACACCGTCCGGCTTGGCGCCGTGCCGACGGAGCTGCTGCTGGAGGCCAAGAGTCACATCGACGACGTGGTCCGCGAGCTCAAGCTGGTCTCGGGCGCCGCCGTCAGCGACGGCGAGCGGCTGTCTCCGGCACTGCAGGCACTGGTCCAGGCAGTCACCGAGGACTTCGCTGTCGCGAGGACCGAGATCAAGCGGCAGGCGCTCGAGGCCGCCCACCACGGCGAGGGCGTCACCCGTCTGACTCTGCGGCTTCCCCTGTCGGCGGCCGAGGCTGGGCAGCGCTACCTCGACGCGCTCGACGAGATCGACCGGCAGTCGCGGGCGGGACGCATGCTGACGATGGCCCCCCGTCCCAGTCACCGGGCCTTCCGGCGCTGGTACCTCACCGCTCTGATCGACCAGCTGCATGCCCTCGCTCGCGGCGAGACCGCGCCGCCCCCTCCGCCGTTTCCGCAGGTGCTCGCCGCACAGGTCGACGAGCTGGCTGAGCTGGTCGACGCCCAGACGCGGCTGCAGCTGTTGCAGACCCTGGCCCGTGGCCTGGCCGAGGCGCGGACACCTCAACAGATGGCCGACCTCGTCGCCGACGCGGTCTACGGGCACGAGGGCGTCGTCAGCGCGCGGGTCCTGCTGCTGACCTCCGACACCGCCCTGACCTCTCTCGCCTACCGCGGCGATCCTGTGGCCGCCCACTTCACCGAGATCTCACTGCAGGGAGCGCTCCCGGCCGCTCACGTCGCCCGCACCGGTCACCCGCTGCACGCCCGCAGCATGGCCGACCTGTACGAGGACCTGCCGGCACTCGAGCGGGTCGACATCCCCCTCAGCGAGCGGGCGATGCACATCGTGCCGCTGCGCGTGGCCGACCGGCTGCTGGGCGTCCTGGCGGTCGCCTTCCGAGCCGGTGTCATCGACTTCGAGGCCCAGCGGGGCTTCGTGACCGCGATCGCCGACGGTCTCGCCCAGGCCATCGAGCGGGCGCTGGCCGAGGACCGTGTCGAGGCAGACCGCGTCGCCCGCGAGCTCGCCGTCAAGGCTGCAGGAGTCGGCACCTATATCTGGGACCTGGTGACAGGGCAGCTGGCGTGGGACGACGAGCTGGTGGCGCTGTTCGGCCTGGACCGCAGCGAGCAGCCGCAGGCCATCGAGGACTTCTGGAAGTTCGTCCATCCGGCGGATGCCGAGCGGGTCCGCGCGGTGCTCGAGCGCGCCATCGAGGAGCGCGGGGACTTCGAGACGGAGTACCGCTCCGAGCTGCTGGACGGCACGCGCCACTGGTACACCGCCCGCGGACGCGTCGTCCTCGGGCACGACGGCACTCCGGTGCGGATGATCGGTGCCGTCCAGGACACGACGGCCCGCCGTGACAGCGAGACTCGCGTGGCGCGCGCGATGGACTCGCTGAGCACCGCCTTCTTCTTCCTCGACCGCGACTGGCACTTCACGTTCCTCAACAGCGAGGCGGAGCGGGTGCTCGGCCGCTCGCGGGAGGAGCTGCTCGGACGCAATGTGTGGGAGGAGTTCCCGCTCGCCGTCGGCACGGACTTCGAGACGCACTACCGGCGCGCGGCCGCGACGGGCGACCCGGTCGCCTTCGATGCTTACTACCCCGAGCCACTCAACGCCTGGTATGAGATCCGGGCCTGGCCCAGTCCCGACGGACTGTCGGTCTACTTCCTCGACGTCACCGACCGTCGCCGCGCACAGGACCTCGCGCAGCAAGCCATCGACCGAGCCGGCCTGCTCGCCAGGGTCAGCGAGGCCCTCGCCCGCACGCTCGACCCGCAGGAGGCGATGGAGGCGCTGGCCCGCATCGTCGTTCCCGGGCTCGCCGACTGGTGCGTCGTCACGCTGGTCGGAGACGACCGCCACGCGGGCACGCGACGCGGACTGGGCGAGGCCTGGGGTTGGCACCGCGACGAGGCCAGGCGGCCGGCCGCCCAGCGCTACGCGCAGATTCGGCTGGACGCCATGACGGAAGCCGGTCTGGTCGTGCGCGCCGTCGAGGACGGCGAGGGGCAGGTGGTGCAGGGCGCCTCCATGGACGTGCTGCGTCACATGTTCGACGGCGACTCGGAGCCGCTGCGCCTGCTCGAGGAGCTGGACACGTGGGCGATCGCCGTCCTGCCCCTGGTCGGGCAGGAGCAGTCCGTCGGGCTGCTGTCCCTCGTCAACAGCCGGGAGCGTGGCGCCTTCACCGACGAGGAGCTCGGGCTGCTGCGCGACATCGCCGCCCGGGCCGGCCTCGTCCTCGACCGGGCCCGTCTCTACCGGCAGCAGCGGCGTGTGGCGGAGGGGCTGCAGCGCTCACTGCTGCGACCCCCGGCCGCCTCCGCTGGCGTCTCGGTGGGCGTGCGCTACGTCCCCGCCGCCGAGGTCGCCCAGGTGGGCGGCGACTGGTACGACACCTTCTGCCTCGATGACCGCACCCTCCTCGTCATCGGCGACGTGATGGGGCACGACCTGATGGCGGCGGCCGCGATGGGCGAGGCCCGCACCCTCATCCGGACCCTGGCAGCCCAGGACCGAGGACCAGCCCGGACCCTCGACGACGCCGAGAGCGTCATGGCCTCGCTCGGCGTTGACACCCTCGCGACCGTGCTGGTCGGGTGCCTCGAGCCGGCCCCTGCCACGTCAGGGACGGCAGGCGCTCCCGGCCGGCCGCTGCGCTTCCGATTCTCGAACGCCGGTCATCCTCCGCCCCTCGTGCTGTCGCCAACCGGCGCGGTGAGGGTGCTCGACAGCGACCACGTCAGCCCACTACTCGGGGCCGGTGCCCGCGGCTCCCACGTGGAGCAGGTCGAGGAGCTGGAGACCGGGTCAACGCTCATCCTCTACACCGACGGCCTCGTCGAGCGCCGCGGCCAGTCGATCGACGAAGGCCTCTCCCGCCTGGCCGAGGTGGTCGCGACGATCGGCGACCTCGACGTCGACGCGGCCTGCGACGTCATCCTCCAGCTGCTGCCGGAGCGTCCCGACGACGACGTCGCCCTGCTCGTCGTCCGCGTCTAGATCGGGGTCTAGGTCCGGGTCCCGTCGGCGTCTAGGTCGGGGTCTCCGCACGGCCTCCACGCCGTATCCTTGCTAGGTCTGCACGGCGGCGTTCTCCGCACGGCCACCCCCTCGTCTTGCCTCTGGAGCTCGCCGTGCGCGCCACCCCTTCTCGTGTCCTGCTGCCGCGGATTCCGCTGCCGCTCAGGCACCCCCTCTCGTCCGGTCCCGCACCGTCGACGGGCGTCCCGCTGTCGCCTCCGGCCGACTACCTGCTCGAGGAGCCGGTCGTCGGGGCGCCGCTGCTTGTCAGCTTCGGCGGCATGCCCGACCCGGGGACGATGGCGCGCTTCGAGTTCCGGGGCCTGCGACGCCGCCTTCCGGGGGTGACAGGACTGCACCTGCGCGACACCCACGAGGCCTGGTACCTGCGAGGGCTGCCCGGCGTCGACGGCGGCTTCGCCGGGATGCTCGACTGGCTTGCCGACCAGATCGCGAGCCTGCGGCCCTGCCGCACCGTCATGCTCGGCAACAGCTCCGGCGCCTACGCGGCTCTCGCCGCCGGCGCGGCGCTGGCCGTCGACGAGGTGCTTGCCTTCGTCCCCCGCAGCGGTCTGAACGACGCTGTCACGGCCCAGGTCGGTGACGCCCGGCTCGCCTCGCAGCGGCTGGCCGCCGTCGCCACGGTCACCGGCAGCGCGACCGGCACCGGCAGCGACACCGCCGCTCCCCTCGACCTGGTGCCGTGGGTAACCGAGGCCTTCGACCGGCGTGTAGCGGCAGCCGGCGCCCGACCCGCCTACCGCACCCGCCTGCGGGTGCTGCACGCGACGGACAACCGCGAGGACACTGGGCACGCCGAGCGGCTGCGTGGTCTGCCCGAGACGATGGTGGCGGCCTATCCCCGCGGCAACCACCAGCTGGCGAAGGTCCTGCGGGACAGCGGCGAGCTGACCGACCTGGTGCGGACGGCGCTAGGAGTCGCTCACGCCGGGTAGTGCGGTGCCGTGATCGACTTCGACCGGCTGGGTTGGCTGCTGGACACCCCCTCGCCCGACGGCACCGGCGCGATCGTCGCCTACGGGGGCGCCGGCGTGTCCGGAGGGGCCACCGAGGCCTCGCCGGTTGAGGTGGCGCTCGTGCGGGGCGTGTCACGGGGCGGCCGTCGTCCCGTCGTGTGCCTGATCCCGACCGCGAGCGGCGACAGCGACGCTGTGATGGACGCCTTCCGCACAGCCTTCGCAGCCGCGGGAGCCGAGCCGCACGTGCTCAGCCTGTTCCGCCGGACGGAGGCACCCTTCGCCGACCTGCTGGACCGCGCCGACCTCGTCTACGTGACCGGCGGCGCCGTCGCGAACCTCGCAGCCCTGTGGCGCCTGCACGACCTGGACGATGACCTCGCTCGGCGGTGGCGGCACGGCCTGCCGCTGGCCGGATCGAGCGCGGGCGCCTTGATCTGGAGCAGCGGCGGGGTCACGACAAGCTTCGGCCAGCCGCGGCGGTGGACCGACGGACTGCGTCTCCTGCCATCCAGCCTCTGCCCGCACGCGGACACGCAGCCGGAGCGCGCGGCTCTCTACCGGCAGTTGGTCACCGAGGGCCAACTACCCGGCGGCTACTGCCTCGACGAGCGGGCGGCCGGCGTCTTCTGCGGCGGCGAGCTCGCAGCGACCCTCGGCGACGACGCGACCAGCACCGTGCACTGCGTCGTTCGGGAGTAGACGGTCGTTCCGGAGTGGGACCCGTCGACGCCCGGCCGAGTCAGACGAGGGGCTTGGTCAGGTGGCGGGGCGCGAGGCTCAGGGTCTGCACGTGGGCTGCGATCTCGCCCAGCGGCGCCACCCACAGCCGGCCATCGGACACCGCCTGCTCCACCAGCTCCTCGAGGGCGCGGGCACGGGAGGGCCGGCCGGACAGGAAGGGATGGTTGGTGAGGACGAAGCAGCCGCCCTCGTCGGTCAGCGCCGCCAGCTCGTCACGCCACAGCTCGAGGGCCTTGCGCGGGCTCTCGATCAGCCCGCTGCCGCTGAGGTCGGGCAGGTAGCAGTACTGCTCCCAGTCGTCGAGCGCCCACTGGATCGGGATCTCCACCAGCGTGCGCTCGGCGCCTCCCTGTGCGCCCCCACCGCCCTTGCCGACGGCCAGCAGATAAGGAACGTCGGCGTCCATGAGGCTGGAGTCGTAGGCGAAGCCGCGGTCGGCGAGGAGCTCCGGCGAGTGCCAGGTGAGCTCCCACATCGGCGCGCGGTAGCCGACGGGACGGACCCCTGCCACCCGCTCCAGTGCCTCGAGCCCGCGGTCGAGGTAGTCGGCCTCCTGCGCCTTGCTGACCCCGACGAGGGTCTCGTGCAGGTAGCCGTGGTGGGCGACCTCGTGGCCGCCGTCGACGATGGCGCGCACGACGTCGGGATAGCGCTCCGCCGTGTACCCGGGCACGAAGAACGTCGACCGGACCCCGTGGCGCTCGAGAAGGCGCAGCAGCCGCGGGACCCCAACGAGCGGACCGTAGGACTGGTGGCTCATGACCGAGGCCCGGTCGGCTGCTTCCGGCGCGGAGGACAGGATCGCCGACTCCGCGTCGACGTCGAAGCTGAAGCTGGCAGCCGCCTGCCGGCCATGGGGCCAGGCCACCGGCCCCGCAGGGGAGGGACCGGTGACCTGGGCTGAGGAGCCGGACGGGGAGGCCGTCACGGCTTGCTCTTCGCGAGCAGCGACACGAAGTCGTAGGCCACATGCGACGCGGCGACTGCCGTGATCTCGGCATGGTCGTAGGCAGGCGCGACCTCGACGACGTCCATCCCGACGAGGTTGAGCCCCTCTAGTCCGCGGATGACCTCGAGCAGCTCGCGGCTGGTCATGCCACCAGCCTCGGGAGTTCCGGTGCCGGGAGCGTGGGCGGGGTCGAGGACGTCGATGTCGACGGAGACGTAGACGGGGGCGTCGCCGACCCGCCGCCGCACCCGCTCGATGATGTCGTCCAGCGGGGTGCGCGCCAGCTCGCGGCAGTGGACCACCGTGAAGCCGAGCTCCTCGTCGTCCACCAGGTCACGTGGGCTGTACAGCGAGCCGCGGATCCCCACGTGAGCGCTGTTGCCCTTGCGGATCAGTCCCGCCTCCGACGCGCGGCGGAACGGCGTGCCATGGGTGTTGGGCGCACCGAAGTAGGTGTCCCAGGTGTCGAGGTGGGCGTCGAAGTGGATGAGCGCCACGGGCCCGTGCACCGAGGCGACCGCCTCCAGCGAGGCGAGCGCGATCGTGTGGTCGCCGCCGAGGACGACGTAGCGGGCGCCGGTGTCGGCGACCGCGGTGAGCTCCTGGCGGATCTGGGCGAGCCCGGCGTCGATGTCGAAGGGGTTCGCGCCGATGTCGCCGTAGTCGACGACCTGCACGTCGTCGAAGGGCTGCACGTCGAGCGCGGGGTTGTAGGGCCGCAGCAGCCGCGACGCCTCGCGGATGGCGTTCGGGCCGAACCGCGCCCCCGGGCGGTAGGTCACCCCGCTGTCGAACGGCACGCCCACCACGGCGATGTCGAAGCGCTCCACGTCCTCGCGGCGCGGCAGCCGCGCGAACGTCGTGAACCCCGCATAGCGCGGCAGTGCCAGCGCGTCGGCCTGCCCCCGGATCTCAGGCTCCACCGTGTCCCTCTCGATCTGCTGTCTCTAGCTGTCGTTGTCGCTGGCTCTGCTGGTTCTGCTGGTTCTGCGGCTAGACCCGCGACCGCGTCGTGCCGCCGTTGGGGCTCACGATCTGCCCGACGAGCGCGCCGAGGCGCGGATCGAGCAGGAACGACGCCGTCGCCGCGATCTCCTCGGGCGCGGCGATCCGTCCGAGCGGGATCGACGCTGCATACCGCTGGCGGATCTCGTCGAGTGACACACCGGCGTCGCGGGCGTCGACTTCCAACTGAGGAGTGTCGACCACGCTCGGAGCGATCGCGTTCACGGTGATGCCGGGGGGAGCGAGCTCGCGGCCGAGCGTCTTGACCAGCGACACCAGGCCGGCCTTGGAGGCGGAGTAGGCGGTGGCGTTGGGCCAGCCGATCACACCCCACTCGCTCGTGATGACGACGACCCGGCCGAATCCCCGCTCCTGCATGGACGGCACCACGGCCTGCAGCACGTGGAAGGTCCCGCCCAGATTCGTGTCGACGACGCGCCACCAGTCGTCCAGCGCGTGCTCGGGCAGCGGTGCCATCGACATGTATGCGGCGTTGCACACCACGAGCTCGATGGGCGCCACCCGGTCGTGCACACGCTCCACCATGTCCCGAACGGCGTCGCGGTCGCTGACGTCTGCGGCGATGGCGACGCCGCCGATGGACTCGGCGAGGTCGCGCAGGGCGGGTGAGTCGACCCGGTCGTTGACGACGACGTGGGCGCCATCGGCTGCGAGGCGACGCGCGGTGGCTGCGCCGATTCCCTGGGCGGCGCCGGTGACGAGCGCGGTGCGGCCGGCGAGAGGTGGCTCCCGCCGTTGCTCGGTGGCGTGGTCCCGGTCGGAGACGGTCATCAGATCACCGCACCGGCGTTGGGCGAGATGACCTCGCCGCAGCAGAAGGTGCCGTCCTCGATCAGGAAGGCAGCGGTCAAGGCGATCTCCTCGGGCGAGACGAGCCGTCGCGCCGGCAGCGTGGCGAGGTAGTCGGGCGCGCGCCACGGCGAGTCGGGCGCCAGCAGCGGCGTGTCGGTCGGCCCGGGTGCGACGGCGTTGACGCGCACCCCCGTGGGGGCCAGCTCGGCCGCCAGGCTGCGGACCAGGCCGATGACAGCGCCCTTCGCAGCCGCATAGTGCGCATCCTCGTCGCCGCCTCCGATCGCGAGCTCGGAGGTGACGGCCACGATCGAGCCTGCGCCCCGGGCCACCATGCCCGGGACGACCGCGCGGCTCAGGTGCAGCAGGCCGCCCAGGTGCACCCGCAGCATCCGACGCCAGGCCGCGGGTGCGATCTCGGCAAACGGCACCATCGCGTAGTGCCCGGCCGCGCTCACGACGGCGCCGACGGGGCCGAGCTCAGCTTCGACCTGCTCGACGGCCTCCGTGACGCCGACCGGGTCTGTCATGTCGACGACCACGGGCAGGTCGACGTCAGTGGCCGCCTGCAGGTCGAGGACGGCGACCTGCCAGCCCCGCGCGCACAGCTCGAGGGCGCAGGCGCGGCCGATGCCGGAGGCTCCGCCGGTGACGACGGCCACCCGAGGCAGGTCAGGAGCGGCCACAGCGGCGTTCGTCACGAGGTGGCACCGACCTCGTCGAGGAAGAGACCGTCCTCGCCGAAGCGGTCGTCTCCGACACTGGTCATGCGACCCGACCGCGAGGCGTAGATGGCGCCGCCGACGATGCCGAGTCCGAGCACGACGAGGAAGAACGACCAGTTGAGGTACCACTGCTCGAAGACCGTGCGGGGCCAGGCGATGTTGAGCGCCTCGAAGAGCGCCCACGCGGGAGCTACCACGGCCAGCACCATGCCAGCCTTCCCGAGCGACCACGGTCCTGGCGTCCACGTACCGCGCAGTCGCGCGACGAGGTTGCCGACGAGGGCGAACAGGAAGGCGAGGTAGAAGCCGCCGGAGGTGAAGTTGACGAGGACGCTGTACAGGTCCCCCTGCGCGGCGCTGAGCAGGAAGATCACCGCACCGACGACGAAGGTGACGAGGATGGCGTTGACCGGCACGCGCTCGTGGGCCGTGAGGCGACCGAGCCAGTGGGAGCCGGGCATCGCCGAGTCGCGGGAGTAGGCCCACAGCAGGCGGCTGGCGCTCGTCTGCAGGGCGAGGAAGCTCGCCACGAAGCCGATGACGAAGAGCAGCTCGAGGGGACGCGCGATCCCCGAGCCGAGCGCCGTCGTCAGCGTCGTGGTGACGGGGTCCGCGTCCTTGCCCGCGACGATAGCGCCGAGGTCGGGGATCGCGAGCGTGATCGCGAGGCTGGAGTACATGACCACCAGCGCGATGAAGGACAGGCTGAAGATGACCGCCTTGGGCAGGTTGCGCCGCGGCTCCTTGACCTCCTCGGCGATCGAGCCGGCGGACTCGAAGCCCACGAAGCTCCAGCCGATGAAGGCCATGGCGACCAGGAAGGGTCCGGTCAGGTAGGACCCGCCGTGCGCCGACCCGTTGCCGGTGAAGAGGAAGGAGATCGGGTGCTGGCGGTGCGCGATCAGCAGCCACGTGCCCAGGCCCACGGAGCCGATGACCTCAGCGGCGATGGAGGCGGACATCAGCACCTTGAGCACGGTCCGGCCGACGATGTTCGCGACGGTGCCGAAGGCGAGGATGAGGAAGGCGATGACGAGCCGCTGAGCGGTCGAGGGGTCGTCGATGCCGATGACCGCGGCAAGGAAGCCGGCCGCACCGAGCGCCACCGTCGCCATGGCGATGACCAGCGTCCACAGGTAGGTCCACCCCGCGAACCACCCGGCGCGTCGTCCCAGGAGGCGCGTGGCCCACTGGTAGATCGAGCCCTCGATGGGCCAGCGAGAGACGAGCTCGGCGAAGACCAGGGCGACCAGCAGCTGGCCCAGGAAGACGATCAGGAAGCCCCACCAGAAGGCCGGTCCCGCAGCGGAGACGGCCAGCCCGTAGATGCCGTACAGCGCCACGATCGGGCTGATGAAGGCGAAGGCGAAGGCGAAGGACGACCAGAGGGTGAACTCCCGGCGCAGCTCCCCGGGCTGCTCAACGGGGCGGACAGGAGTGCTCACGTGACCTCCACGAGGAACTGGTGACGGGCAAGACTGAGCCGCGTGTGACGGCAGGCACAAGTAGCGGCGCGAGAGTCGCACCGACTGCACACCCTCGGGCGCGGGGAGATGTGCACCCGCACAGTGCAGAGGCAAGACGTGAGGTCACCCGGACGTCTACGGTCGTCGCGTGCCCGCGTCCTCCGCTGTCCCGCGACTGACCGTGCGCACGCTGCTCGGCGTTCCCGAGCTGCGCCTGACTGTGGCCGCCGGCGCCGAAGGGCTGGACCGGCCGCTGCGTTGGGCGCACTCGACCGAGCTGCTCGACCCCTCCCCGTACCTGCGTGGCGGGGAGCTGGTCCTGACCGTCGGCGCCGGCCTGACGACTCCCTCGCGGTGCGAGGACTTCGCGAACGCCGTTGTCCGTGGCGGGGCGTCGGCGATCGGCTACGGCTGCGGGGACGTCCTTCCCGCGCCTCCCGATGCTCTCGTCGCCGCCTGCGAGCGACGACAGCTCCCGCTGCTCGAAGTCCCGCCCGACGTGCCGTTCGTGGCGTTCACCGAGTGGCTGGCCGAGCGGCTGGCGCAGGCTCACGACCAGCGAGCGGCGCGCGTGTCCGCGGGGCGCCTGATCGAGCTGGTGCGCGCCGACCTGGCAGCCCCGGCAGCGTTGCGACCGGTGCTGCTCGCTGTCGGAGTCGACCCGGACGGCCCGCTCGTGGTCGCGGCGCGGAGCCTCCACGGCGACACCGGACTCGACGAAGCATTCGCCAACGGGGACTGGCACCGCGGCGTTCTCGTCGCGGTCACGCAAAATCACGTTCTGCTCCTGGGAGACGAGCCGGCGGTGCTCGCCGCCGTCGAGCCGGAGCCACGCTCTCCGTGGGGTGTCAGCGGCGCCCACGAGCTGGGCCGGTTGACGCTGGCCCTCGTCGAGGCGGAGCGCGCGTTGGCCTCGGGCGGCTCGCAGCCGCGAGTGGTGCGCCACGCCGAGCTCTCCACGCTGGCCGCCCTGCTGGAGCGGCTCCCCTTGGACGTGCTGCGCCCCTTCGTCGACGAGCTGGCGGCTCCGCTGCTCGCGCATGACCGGGACCACCACAGCGACCTGGTGCGCACGCTCGATGCTTTCGTCGCAGCGGGCGGCTCGGTCACCGAGACGGCACGGGCGCTCTACCTGCATCCGAACTCGGTCCGCCTGCGCCTGCAGCGGGTGCGCCTGCTGACCGGTCGCGATCCGATGGCGCTGGACGACCTCATCGCCCTGCGGATCGCGCTCGTGGCAGCGGCCCAGTAACCGGTGTCGGCGACGGCAGCGGCTGCGGCCGACCTGATGGCGCCGCTGACGCAAATGCGCGACACAAACAGGTGCCGCTTGCGTGAAGCACCCGGCCCACTGCTGAGCGATCAACGGCGCGGAGGGCTAGGGTCGTGTCGGCTTCGGGAGGGACCGACCGGTGAGCAAATTCCGCGCTCGGATTGACCTGCCCGCGACCTTGCAGGCTCCTCGCGCAGCCCGCGACGTCGTGGGCCGGCTCCTCGCCGTGTGGGGGCCGGGTCTGCGCGGTAGCGCCGAGATCGGCGATGCGGCGCTGCTCGTCACCTCCGAGCTGGTGACCAACGCCGTCGAGCACGCCCGGCCGTCACACACCCTCGAACTCGAGATCGACATCGACGTCGAGGACGCTGAGCTCGTCATCGCGCTCTCCGACGGCTCGGCACTGCGCCCGGTCGCTCGGGAGCTCACCGACAGCAGCGAACGCGGTCGCGGTATCGCCCTCGTCGAGGCGCTGGCGCAGGAGTGGGGCGTCGAGGACCGCCATCCCGGCAAGCGGGTGTGGGTGCGGCTCGTCGGGTGAGGCGGCCCCGACGAGAGGCGATGCACCCTCGGAGCCATTACCGTTACGAAAGATCACTTCGATTCTCGTCGAGTGATGTCAAGTGGAGACAGCGGGGGCTGAGCAGGGGCCGGGGCCGGCCGGACTGGGCGGAACTGTGGCGGACACCGAGGCAGCGCGGGAACTCGTCGTCCCCGTCTCCGAAACCCCGGAATCGCTCTCGGCAGCGCGGGCGGCGATCGCGTCACTCGTCCCGTCCTGGTCGGGCGACGCGGTCTACATCGCCCAGCTAGTCACCGTCGAGCTGCTCACCAACGCCTGGCTGCACGGCCTGCCTCCCGTCACCCTGACGCTGCGCGCGGACGCCGAGGGCCTGCTTGTCGACGTGACAGACACCAGCGCCCAGTCCCCCACGCTGGCGAGCAGTGCCGCCAACGGCGACACCCACGACAGCGTCGGAGGCATGGTCGGGCGCGGCCTTACCGTCATCCAGACGCTGGCCGCCTCGTGGGGCGTCGAGCCGACGACGGGCAGCGACGGTGTGGCCACCGGCAAGCGGGTCTGGGCACGCATACGTGACGACGCCACCCTGGACGCGCCGGCAGCAGCCTCGCCCACCACCGCAGTAGCCGCCCCCGAGACACCTCCGACAGCCGCCCCGATCCCCGCCCCGACGCGGATCGCTGCGCACGAGAGGGACGTCGTGCTCCCGAGGCAGAGCACTGCGCCCGTCCTCCGCACCGTCCGGCTCACCGCGCCGACCCGGCTGCTGATCGAAGTCAACGCGCGCGTCGACGACGTCATGCGCGAGCTCTCTCTCATCGCCGCGCACCCGGGCGACCCGATACCCGATGAGCCGGCGCTGTCGCCCGAGCTGGCCCGCGCCGTCCACCTGGCTACCCACAAGTGGGTCGACATCCGCCGCCAGATCCAGGAGCAGGCAGCCGCCGCTGCCCGGCAGTCGCGTCCCTTCACCGACCTTGTGGTCGAGGTGCCGACCACCGCAGTGACGCTGGGGCAGCAGTTTCTCGACGCCATGGACGACGCCGAGCAGCTGGCCCGCGTCGGGCGCCTCCTCGTGACACCCGAGACGCCCTCCCAGCGCGCCTTCCGGCACTGGTCGGTGCAGGCCATCGTCGACCAGCTCCGCGCCGAGCTCGAGGGACGACCGGCGCCGGCGACAACGCCGTTCGGGGAGGTCCTGTCCACCGAGCTCGACCGCATCGCCGGGCTGGAGGAGGCGTGGGACCGGCTGCAGCTCCTGCAGTCGGTGAGCGCGGGGCTGACGGTCACGACCAACGCGACCCAGGCCGCGACGACGGCGGCGGAGAAGGTCGCTGCCTACCGCGGCGTCCTGTCGGTGCGCATCTACATCACCGAGACCGCGCGGACCGGCCGTGAGCAGCTCCGCTCCGTCGCCTACCTCGGCCGCTCCATCGAGGGCCCGGACGACTTCGACGAGATCGCCCTCGACTCCGACCTGCCGGGCGCGGTCGCGGCGCGCACCAACACGCCCCTGCACCACGCCCGGGTGTCGGAGGTCTACCAGACCTTTCCTGACCTGCAGGGCAGGGGCTACTTCCCGACCGAGCGCAGCCTGCACCTGGTGCCGATGACCGTCGGGGAGCGGCCGCTGGGCCTCGTCGCGGTCACCTTCGCCGACGCCAGCCTGGCGCCTCCGGCCCAGATCGACCTCGTCCACATCGTTGCTGACACGCTGGCGCAGACGCTCGACCGGATCCGCGCGAGCGAGGAGGCGCAGGCAGCGGCCGAACGGGTCGCCCTGCTCGCCGACGCCTCGATCGCGCTCAGTGGCAGCCTCGAGCTGCAGCCGACGGTCGACGCCGTCCTCGGTGTGCTGGTGCCGAGGTTCGCAGACTGGGCCGTCGTCCAGATCCTGCGCGAGGGCAGCCTCGTCACCGTCGGGCTGCACCACTACGACCCCGAACGCCGCCGCTGGGCCTTCTCAATGAAGGACCGCTGGCCGGCGAACATGGACAGTCCTTCCGGTGCGCCCGCTGTGGTTCGCAGCGCGGTCAGCCAGCTGTTCCCCGTCATCGACCAGGCGCAGATCGAGGCGACCGCGAGGGACGACGAGCATCTGCAGGCGATCCGCGCACTCGGGGTAGAAAGCGCGCTCACCGTCGCCCTCATCGGGCGTAGCGGCGTGATCGGCGCGCTCACGCTCTTGCACGGGGACTCGGGCCGTCACTACCGCGAGGCCGACGTCGCGCTCGTCGAGGACATCGCGCGGCGGGCCGCCTTTGCGATCGAGACCGCCGAGACCTTCCGCGAGCAGTCCGGTCGACTCGCCAGTGTGATGCGCGTGGCCGATGCCGCACAGCGCGCCATCCTGACCGACCCGCCGCCGCGCATCGGCCGCGTCGCGCTCGCCGCCCGCTACGTCTCAGCGGCGGCGGAGGCCCGAGTGGGCGGCGATCTCTACGAGGCGCTGGAGCTCCCCGACCGTATCCGCCTGCTCGTCGGTGACGTCCGCGGCAAGGGTCTCGGCGCGGTGCGCACGGCCACCGTCGTCCTCGGTGCCTTCCGGGCGGCCGCGAACGACGTCGCCGACCTCGGCGGTGCCCTCTCCCAGATCGACCTGCGCATGCGACCGTTCCTCGGCGACGAGGACTTCGTGACGGCTGCGATGGTCGACCTCTTTCCCGACGGCCGCCTGCTCGTCGGCAGCGCCGGTCATCCTCCGCCCTTCCTCGCGGCGGCGGGAGCGCCGCTCACGACCGTGCGGCTCGAGCCCTCCGCTCCTCTCGGGCTGGGTGGCGTCTCCGAGGTCGTCTCGCACCAGCTCGCACCCGGCGACCGCGTGCTGCTCTACACCGACGGTCTGCTCGAGGCGCGCGACAGCCACCGCACGTTCGTCGACGTCGCCGCGGTCCTCGCGCCCGTCGCGCAGGCGGCCCCTCCGGAGGCGGTCGACCCCCTCGGGTCCGCCCTCGACGCGGTGCTCGACCGGCTGCAGCGGGCCACGGGTGCACGCCTCGGCGACGACCTGGCCCTGCTCGCAGCCGAGTACCTGGGATGATCCGCCTTCCGCTGTCGCGGCGGCACTGGCAGCGGCAGATGGCGGCGCTGGACCCGGAGTCGGACTACCTCGACATCTACCGGCTGCACGTCCTGCACGAGTTTCCATGGGACACCGAGCAGGCTCTGCAGCTGGCCTTCTTCCGGACCTTTGCGGTGCCCTCCATCGGCGATCTGCTCGCCGCCACCGGAGAGTTCACCGACCGCACCCAGCGCCGCTATGACGACACCGCGCTGATCCTCGCCGAGATCCTGGTGAGCGGTCCGGACAGCGAACGGGGTCGCACGGCGCTGCGGCGCATGAACGGCATGCACCGGCACCACGGCGTGAACGACGAGGACATGGCCTATGTCCTTGCCACCCTGGCCGTCTCACCCAAGCGGTGGCTCGACCAGTTCGGCTACCGGCCGATGTCGCCCGTCGAGGTCGTCGCGGTAACCCGCTACTTCCAGGACATGGGTCGCCGCGTCGGCCTCCGGGACCTTCCGTCGGACTTCGATGGGTTCGAGCGGCTGCTCGACGACTACGAGGCCCGACACTTCCCGGCGCCCGGCACCTTCTGGTCGTCGCCCAACGCGACGGCCCGGCGACGAGTGGCCGACGCGACCTTCGACCTGCTCGCCTCCTGGTGGCCGCGGCCGCTGCGGCCCCTGGTACGGACGGTGTCCGTGGGGCTGCTGGACGAGCGGCTGCGGCAGGCTCTCGGCTACGAGGACCGACCAGTGGCGCGCCGGGTGGCCGTCGCCTGCCTCACCGCCCGCGCTCGGTTGCTCCGCCTCGCGCCCGCACGTCGTCGCGCACGGCTGCCCCAGCAGAGCCGCACCGTGCGCTCGTACCCACACGGCTATGAGGTCGGAGCCCTCGGTACCCTGCCAGCCGCCACGAGCCGGCCCAGCCCGTCCCGGCATCCCACTGCCACCTGAGGCCTCGGCCAGCCGCGAAGGAGACGCCGTGCCGATCCCTGTCATCCTCGACACCGACCCGGGAATCGACGACGCGATTGCCCTCATGCTCGCCGTCGCCAGCCCTGAGATCGACCTCCTCGGCGTGACGACGGTCGCGGGCAACAGCTCCCTGGCGAACACCACCCGCAACGCCCGCCGCCTCCTCCACCTCGTGGGCCGCGACGACATTCCCGTCGGGGTCGGGGCGTCGGGACCTCTGGTCGCAGCGGGCGGCGGAACCGCCGAGCTCGTGCACGGCGACGACGGCCTCGGCGGCATCACGCTGCCGGAGGCTCCCGGTTCCCCCCGTGACGTCACGGCTGTCGAACTCATGGTCGAGCTCGTGGCAGCCTCGGCCGCACCCGTGACGCTCGTCGCGATCGGCCCCTTGACGAACGTCGCCCTGTTCGCTGCCCTCCATCCGGACACGTTCGCGCGCGTGGGTCGACTCGTCGTCATGGGCGGCGGGGCCCGGGTCATCGGCAACATGACGCCCGCGGCCGAGTTCAACATGTGGTGTGACCCAGAGGCGGCGGCCCGCGTCTTCGCGTCAGGCGCCGACCTCACGATGGTGGGGCTCGACGTCACCCAGCGCGCCACCACGACAGCCGCGGACTGGGCGCCGCTCCACGGCGGTGGCCGGGTCGGGGCCGCCGTCCTCGCGATGGCCGACTTCTACGCAGGCTTCTACCGTGACCACCGCGGGCTCGAGGAGACAGCGCAGCACGACTCCCTCGCGGTCGCCTCGGTCATCGACCCGTCTCTGCTGACCGTGACGCCATGCCACGTGGACGTCGAGTGCGCCGGCACCTTCACCCGCGGGATGACGGTTGTCGATCTCGACCACGTCGGTCCCGGCGAGCCCAACGCGCAGGTGGCTGTCGACGTCGACGCGGCTCGCTTTCGCGCCCTGCTCGTCGAGCGCGTGATCGGTCTGGACGCGGCGCTGTCGAACGAGAGCTGACACTTGGTGTCGCCGAGACGGTAAGACGTCCTGCCACCACAGCGCGTCATCGGCTCAAGCCGCAGGCAAGAATCAGCCCATGCCGGAATGGGTCTGTCTGCTGCGCGCCATCAACCTTGGCGCCCGCAACAAGGTGAGCATGCCCGCCCTGCGAGTCGCGTTGGCCGACGCCGGGATGCGCAACGTGCGCACCTACCTGCAGAGCGGCAACGTCGTTCTGGAATCTGACCTTGCCGACCCTGAGCAGCTTGCGCTCGCGGTCCGCAAGACCGTCGAGGGCTGCTCGGGAGTCGACACCCCCGTCATCATCCGCACCCCGGCAGAGATGCGGGAGGTCGTGGCGTGGGACCCGTTCCCCGACGCAGCAGCCCGCGACCCTCGCCTCGTCACCATCGTGCACCTGCACAAGGCTCCTGACGGTGAGGCCATCGCCCGCGCAACCGGCGTCGACTGGGGCAGGGACGTGCTGCAGGTGCGCGGGCGTGAGGCCGCCATCTGCTACGCCGAGTCGATGCACCAGAGCCGACTGCAGTACCAGCGCTTGCTGACCCTGCTCGGCGTCGACGGCACCGCTCGCAACTGGCGTACCGAGCTCGCGATCGCCGACCTGTTGTCCTGAGTGCCGTCGCAGCCGTGCCGGTGGCCGGGCTCGTCACCTGGTCGGCGCGCCTGCGGCAGGTGTCACTCGTCCAGGTCGGCGTCGTCGCGGGTCCCCCGCTGCCGCCACGCGACGATGAGCACCACCGCGACGAGAGGGATCGCGAGCAGGGCCAAGAGGTCGTGGCCCGCGTGGGACGTACCGACGCCGTCGCCCGCCTGGCGAGACGACCCGGGACTTCCGCCATCGCGGGCAGCAGAGGTGCCGTCCGAGGCGGGTGCTGCGCTTCCCGAGACTCCCTTTGGCGCCGCGATGGTGGTCGCACTCGAGGCGGTGAACGTGAACTGGCCATTGACGGGGTGCCCGTCGGCCGACGTCACACGCCAGAGGACGGTGTAACGACCCGGGGGCAAGGACCCGGCGACCGACTGACGCACCTCCGTGTCGACGAGCCGAGGCTGACCGACCGCGACGTTGCGGCCGCTCGGCGACTGCACGAGGACGTGGGTACCAAGGGCCTGCGCCGGCTCGGCGAAGGTGAGCACGATCGCGTCAGGCACGCGTGGGACGGTGGCGCCGTCGGAGGGCGTGGTGGACACCAGGACGTCATGCGCCGAGGCAGGAGCCGCTCCGAAGCCCAGCAGGGCGGCGCACAGGACAACGAGAGCGGCTCCCCAGCGCGCCACCCTGCTCGACTGACTCACGGTCGGGCACCTCGCCCCGTGTTGGTTCGCCCCGACACGAGCGCGGCAACGGATGTCAGGAGCGCGAGGGCCGCCACGAGAAGCGCGACGATGGCGAGCCACGACTGGCCTTGGCTCGCGGGGGCCGCCGCTTCCGCGCTCGGCTCGGTACCGCTCGAGGTCGTGAACTCCGGAGCGGGGCGCTCGGGCTCGGTTGCTCCCTGCGCTGCGACCTGGGACCAGCGAACGACGGAGCCGTCGCTGTAGGTCTGTGCGACCGGCAGCACGACGCGGGTGCCTGCAGCGGGCAAGGGCCCGACGCTGAGGTCGAAGTCGTCGTACTGCTGAGGAGCCAGACCGGCCCCGGTCGCGGTCCACACTACCTTCACCGGGGCTTTCGTGATCGTCGCGCCCTTGACCTCGACCGGCTTCGGCAGCTTGGCCTCCGTCACCTCGGACTTCCACCCGGGCTTGGGCTTGACGCTCACCGACGTGAACGGGGTGTCGGTCGGCAGGTGAACCTCGACCGTGACCGTGTTGGCCGACTCTGACTCGCTGGGGACGCGGAAGGCTAGTTGCGCGTAGCCCCCCGCAGACGTCGAGTCGGGGTGGACGTGAACGTGGGCCGAGGCCGAGGCAGCCACCCCGAGGACCAGAGCAACGGTCAGGCCGATGAGACCCGAGAGGGGTCGGGCGGAGCGCCTGCGTCTCCGGGCATTGCGTGAAATTGACACGAAGGTTCCTTGTCGCACCAGGGCGCGGACGAGCGCGCCAGAAGGGATGAGCGCGGCGATCGCCCACCCGCGACAGGACCTCAGGGGGACGTCAAACTGTGGCGATCGACCAGCGAAGGGCGCGGGCGGTGGCGGCAGGGGGACCGCGCCGGACGTTGACCCGCGGCAGCAACCAGTGCGGACGACGTTCGCGAAGGGGAGCAGTGGGGGCGAGCGTCACCACGGCCGGGGGGCCGGGCAAGGCCACCTCCGGGGGCGCCACCGCTCGCCACACGCGCCATAGCGCGCGGTCGGCGTAGGCGAAGACGAGAGCCAGCAGCAGCGCGGCCGTTGCATGCGCCCCGACCATGACGGCCATCCCCGACGCCGCCATTCCGGAGGGGCCCGTCCCCAACGTCCCCATCGGCGACGAGTCCATCCCCGGTCCCGCTGCGACCGACGCGGTCGCCACCACATGCGTCACGAGCTGGCCCGCCGTGAGCAGCATCATCAGGGTGGGGACCCGGAGGCGGCGCCGCGCGAGCAACCAGCACAGCGGCCACGCCGCGAGGAACAGGCTCAGCCAGGGCAGGGCCGACGGGAGGCCTCCCCCGGCGGCGGCGTGAGCGAGGACCGACGTGAGCACGATGACGACAGCGACGAGCGAGGCTCGCCCCGCCCGCCACAGCCCGCGTCCCGGTCGCCGCACCTCACCAGGCTAGGTGGGGCTGCCGGATGTTTCCCGTCCGGGGCCTTCGGAGGAGCGGCCTTG
>JBQCDV010000207.1:0-66400 GCA_051960855.1 Actinomycetales bacterium | reverse complement strand
CCTGCGGGGTGGGGGCCTGGGTTGTTGTGTCGGCCTTGGGGGCCCACACCCTGCGGTGGGTGTTTTGGGTGATGGTGCGCACCGACAACGGCGGTGACACGGGATCGGGCTTCGCGATCTCCGGCAGCTACGTCCTCACCAACAACCACGTGGTGGCGGCGGCAGTCGGCGGTGCGGGCACGATCAGCGTCGACCTCACCGATGGCCGCTCCCTCGGGGCCACCATCGTCGGACGCAGCCAGGACTACGACCTCGCGGTGCTGCGCCTGGCCGACCGCACGCTGCCGGCGCTGCCACTGGGCAACTCCGACGAGGTCGCGGTGGGCGACACCGTCATCGCCGTCGGCTCTCCGCTGGGACTGGCCGGCACGGTCACCACCGGCATCATCTCCGCCGAGAACCGTCCCGTCATCGCTGGCACCGACGAGACCAGCCAGTCCTACATCAACGCCCTGCAGACGGACGCGGCAATCAACCCGGGCAACTCGGGCGGTCCGCTCGTCGACGCTGCCGGCCGGGTCATCGGCGTCAACTCTGCGATCGCCACGCTGGGGTCCGGCCTGTCAGGCGCCCAGGCCGGCAGCATCGGACTGGGCTTCGCGATTCCTATCAACCAGGCCCGCCGCATCGCCCAGGCGATCATCGACGGCAAGCCGGTCCGCTACCCGATCATCGGCGTGAGCGTCGATCAGCGCTACGACGGCGACGGCGCCAAGGTCGCTGACCGGGGTGCGGTCAGCGGGGACTCGGTGCAGAAGGGCGGTCCGGCCGACAAGGCGGGCATCCAGCCCGGTGACGTCATCACGGCCGTGGACGGTCGCCGGGTGACCGACGGGCCAGAGCTGATCGTCGCGATCCGCGCGCACGTCCCCGGCGACCGCGTCACCCTGCGCCTGCGCCGCCCCGGGGTAGGGGAGCGGACGGTCACCGTCACCCTCGGCAGCGCCGTCGAGCAACTGTCGCGCTGAGGCCCTCTCAGGCTGAGGCCCTGTCACACTGAGGTCATGTTCTTCGGTATGGGCGGCGGGGAGGTCATCGTCGTCGCGCTGGTCGCCCTCATCGTGCTGGGGCCGGAGAAGCTGCCCCACTACGCCGGGGAGGCCGCGCGGTGGCTGCGCGACCTGCGTCGGGTCGTCGCGAACGCCCGCCGCGAGGTCACGAGCACGCTGGGCCCGGAGTTTCAGGACATCCGGCTGTCCGACCTCGACCCGCGGTCGTTCGTCACCCGCACCATTTTCGATGGAGACGACGACCCCCTCGGCCTCCGCGAGGACGGCGAGGCACGGGTGCGCCGCGACGGCCCCCGGCTGCAGCCGGGAGAGCTGCCCCCCGTCGACCTCGAGGCGACCTGAGGGCCCGTCGCCGGCCGCGACCCCGACTCGACCCGACCCGACTCGACCCGACCCCGACCCGACCCCGACCCGACCCGACGAGTCTTCGGTGCCGCCGTCAGCGCGTCGGGGTGAGACTCAGCGAGCGGCCCGCCAGCCCGCGCGAGCGGGACGTGAGCGCAGCCGCGACGCCGTCCAGGGCCTGCGCGGCCAGCGCAGCCGGGTCGGAGACCATCAGCGGCTGCCCGTTGTCGCCGCCTTCGCGCAGCCGCGGGTCCAGGGGAATCTGCCCGAGCAGCGGCACCGGCGCCCCGGTGCGCCGGCCCAGGGTCTCGGCGACCCGCTGGCCGCCGCCGCTGCCGAACAGCTCGAGGCGGTGCTCGCGGCCGTCGGCCTCGCAGTGGGGGCAGGGCAGGTAGGCCATGTTCTCGACCACACCGGCGATCCGCTGGTGCAGCTGCACCGCGATCGTCCCGGCGCGCTCCGCGACTTCCGCAGCCGCCTCTTGGGGGGTCGTCACGACGACGACCTCCGCGCTGGGGAGCCGCTGCCCGATCGAGATGGCGACGTCACCGGTGCCGGGCGGCAGGTCGAGCAGCAGGACGTCGAGGTCGCCCCACCACACGTCGCTGAGCATCTGGACCAGGGCGCGGTCGAGGATGGGACCGCGCCACGCGACGACCTGGTCGCGGCTGCCCTTGAGCATGCCGATGGACATCACCCGCAGGCCGTGCGCCTCGACGGGCAGGATCATGTCGTCGACCACGGTGGGCTTGGCGTCGGCGATGCCGAGCATCGCCGGGACGGAGTGGCCGTAGATGTCAGCGTCCAGCACGCCCACTCGCAGACCGCGTCGAGCCATCGCGAGGGCCAGGTTGACCGTGACCGACGACTTGCCGACGCCACCCTTGCCGCTGGCGATGGCGTAGACGCGGGTCAGCGAGTCCGGCTTTGCGAAGGGGATCTCCCGCTCGGGCCGCGAGTCGCCGCCGCGCAGCGTCTGCTTGAGCGCCTCCCGCTGCTCCTGCGACATCACGTCCAGCCCGACGGTGACCGAGGCGACGCCGGGGATCGGCGACACCGCCGCGGTGACGTCGCGGGTGATGCGGTCCCGCATGGGACAGCCGGCCACGGTCAGGTACACGTCGATGTGCGCGGTCCCGCCCTCGTCGACCTCGATCGACTTGACCATGCCGAGCTCGGTGATCGGCCGGTGGATCTCCGGGTCCTGCACCGTCGCGAGGGCGGTCCGAATCCGCTCGACGAGCTCGCCTGAGCCGGTCGCTCCGGCACCGGCAGCGCCGTTCGCGGAGGGGGAAGAGGTCGGGGAGGACATGCCCCGATGCTACGTGGCGCTCACGACGCGGTGCGCTCCGTGGGGTGCTGTGGCTGCTGCTGCTGCGGGTCGGCGTCCTCCGCGTCCTCGGCGGCTCCCGCCGCCTCGGCAGCCGCCTGCCGGGCGCGTTCGTCGATCTCCTCCAGCAGCCCGCGCAGCTCCGAGCGCAGGAAGTCGCGGGTGGCCACGTCGCCGAGCGCGATGCGCAGCGCCGCAACTTCGCGCGTCAGGTACTCCGTGTCGGCCACGGAGCGTTCGGCGCGAGCCCGGTCCTGCTCGTACTGCACGCGGTCGCGGTCGGCCTGCCGGTTCTGCGCGAGCAGGATCAGCGGGGCGGCGTAGGAGGCCTGCAGGGACAGGATCAGTGTCAGCAGCGTGTAGTTCAGGTGCTTGGGGTCGAACTGCAGGTGCTCGGGCAGGAACGTGTTCCACGCCAGCCACACCAGCACGAAGATCGTCATGTAGAGCAGGAACCGCGCGGTCCCCATGAAGCGGGCGAAGGACTCCGCGAACCGCCCGAAGACGTCGGGGTCGAAACTGGGCCGCGGCACGAGGTTGCGGCGGGACTCCATCGGCTGGTCCAGCCGGGCCACCCCGTCCGAACGGCGCTGTCCCGCCGCGCGCCCGGTGCGCTGCTCACGCGCCATGGTCGCCCCCCGACGGTGAGGACGACGTGCTCGCACCGTTGCCGGCGGATGCCGGCCTAGAGCGCAGGCCGCGTCGACGGACCGCGGCCAGTGCGGCGGCACTGCTCGCCGACCGGGTCGGCGCCCCGTCGCCCCCGGTCTCCCGCCAGTCCTCGGGCAGCAGGTGGTCGAGGACGTCATCCACGGTGACGACGCCCACGAGGTGGTCGTCCTCGTCGACCACGGGCACCGCGACCAGGTTGTACGTCGCGAGGTGCTGCGTGACCGTCTGCAGTGGGGCGTCCGGACGGACGGGCTCGAGGTCGCTGTCGACGATGCCGGAGACCAGCGAGGCCGGTGGCTCGCGCAGCAGCCGCTGGATGTGGGCGATCCCGATGAACCGGCCGGTGGGCGTCTCGAGCGGTGGGCGGACCACGTAGACCTGGCTGGCCAGCGCTGGCGTGAGCTCGGGGTTGCGGACGCGGGCGAGGGCGTCGGCGACGGTGGCGTCCGGGGGCAGGATGACCGGCTCGGTCGTCATCATGCCGCCGGCGGTGTCGTCGCTGTACTCCAGCAGTCGCCGGACCGGCTCGGCCTCCTCGGGCTCCATCAGCTCGAGGAGCTTCTCGGCCTCCTCCGGCGGCAGCTCGCCGAGCAGGTCGGCGGCGTCGTCCGGGTCCATTGCCTCGAGCACGTCGGCGGCGCGCTCCTCGGCGAGCTTGCCGAGGATCTCCACCTGGTCGTCCTCGGGCAGCTCCTCGAGGACGTCCGCCAGCTTGTCGTCAGGCAGGGCGGCGGCCACCTCGGCGCGCCGCTTGGGGGAGAGGTCATGCAGCACGCTGGCGAGGTCGGCCGGACGCAGCTTCTCGAACGTCGCCAGCAGGTTGGCCGCGCCCTGGCCCTCCTCGCTGAGGGAGAAGCCGGTCACCGCGTCCCAGTCGACGACCTGCCCCTCGCCGCGTCGGCGCAGGCCCTTGCCGTGACGGCGCACATAGACCTTGGAGATGACCCAGTCGCGGGAGCGGGTCTGCTCCATGGCGACGTCCTCGACCGTCACCTCCTCACCAGCGCCCGCGACACCAGCGTCGGCCAGCAACCGCACCCGCCGGTCGAGGAGCTCGCCGATCACGAGGGTCTCGGTCGGGCGCTGCTCGAAGCGGCGCATGTTGACGACGCCGGTCGTGATGACCTGGCCGGCGTCGACGCTGGTCACCCGGGTCATCGGGACGAAGATGCGGCGGCGGCCCGGGACCTCGACCACGAGACCGAGGACGCGGGGCTGCTGCCGGCCGATGCGGAGGATGACGACGACATCGCGCACCCGCCCGACCGGGTCCCCGATGGGGTCGAAGACCGCGGTGCCGGCGAGGCGCGCGATGAACACTCTCGTCGGTGCGCCGCTCACGACGCGAGGTTACCGGGGCGGACGCGGCTTGCCCGGTTGCGTCGAGCAGAATGCGCGGGTGCGCCGCCCCGCTGTCGATCTGCTGCTGCTCGCGGTCGCAGTCGCTGCGGTCTCCACCTCCGGGCCTCTGATCACCGTCACCGCGGCACCGGCGCTCGCGATCGCCTTCTGGCGCAACGCCTTCGGGTCCCTTGCGGTCGTCCCTGTCGCGGCTTGGCGTCGTCGTGACGAGATCCGCGGCATGGCGCGACAGCAGTGGCTGCTGGCGCTGCTGGCGGGGTTGCTGCTGGCGGGTCACTTCGCGACCTGGGTGCCGAGCCTCCGCTTCACCACGGTGGCGAGCTCGACGGCGATGGCGTCGACGCAGCCGGTCTGGACGGCGCTGATCGCCCGGGCGCTCGGGGAGCGGCTGTCGGGGCGCGTGTGGGCGGGCACCGGGGTTGCCATCCTGGGTGCGCTGCTGCTGTCGGGCACCGACCTGCGTGCCTCGGGAGAGGCGCTCACCGGCGACCTGCTGGCACTGGTCGGTGCGATCCTCGCGGCCGCCTACACGGTCGCCGGCTCCCGCGTGCGCCAGGGGGTGAGCACGACGACGTACACCGCGATCTGCTACCCGATGGCAGCGGCCGCCCTCCTCGTCACCTGCCTCGTCTCCGGATCGTCACTGGGTGGCTACTCCGCCGACACGTGGGTCAAGATCGGCGCTCTGACGGTCGGAGCCCAGCTGCTGGGGCATTCGGTGTTCAACACCGTCGTCAAGCGCGTCGGCCCCACCGTCGTCAGCCTGTCGATCCTCTTCGAGGTGCCCGGCGCCACCTTGGTGGCGGCGCTCACCGTGCACCAGCACGTGCCGCTGCAGGTGCTGCCCGCGCTGCTGCTCCTACTCGCCGGCCTCGCGCTCGTCGTCTCGTCCCGAACGCCGCCCGAGGCGGTCCCCGTGGAGTAGCCGGGCGCGCCTCCGGTCGGGCCACGGTTCGAGCCGACGGACTTCGGCGTGGCTACCTTGCGGGCATGACCACCGACGTGACCACAGAGACGTTCGCTCCGGCGGCCAGCCGGCGCCCCCGCCGTTCGTGCCTTGCCGTGCCTGGGTCGAGCGATCGAATGATCGAGAAGTCCCGCTCCCTGCCCACCGACATGCTCTTTCTCGACCTCGAGGACGCGGTGGCACCGGAGGCAAAGGCGTCCGCCCGCTCAGCGGTCGTCGCCGCGCTCAAGGTCGGCGGCTGGGGCGAGCGCCTGGTCGCGGTCCGCGTCAACGCGGTCGACACGCCGTGGGCGTACCGCGACGTGATCGACGTCGTGGAGCAGGCGGGGGAGGGCCTCGACGTGCTCGTGCTGCCGAAGGTGCAGCATCGCGAGCACGTGGTGTGGCTGGACCTGCTGCTCACGCAGGTAGAGCGGGCCCGCGGCCTGCCAGTCGGCAGGATCGGCATCGACGCCCAGATCGAGGACGCGACGGGGCTGCAGCACGTGGACCAGATCGCAGCGGCCTCACCCCGGCTGACCGCGCTCGTCTTCGGCCCCGGCGACTTCATGGCGTCCCTGGGCATGACGAGCCCGACCATCGGCGAGCAGCCGGAGGGCTATCCGGGCGATGCCTTCCACTACGTGCTCACACGGATCCTGGTCGCGGCGCGGGCCGCTGGCGTCGCCGCGGTCGACGGGCCCTACGTCGACATCGCTCATGCCGACGGGTTCGCCCGTAGCGCCGGTCGTGCCGCGGCGCTCGGCTACGACGGCAAGTGGGTCATCCACCCGTCCCAGATCGCGGCGTGCAACGCGGCCTTCACGCCCTCGCAGGTCGCAGTCGAGCGGGCGCGGCGCGTGCTGGCCGCCTACGGCGAGGCGACGTCGGCCGCCGGCGGCTCGCGCGGGGCCATCGCCGTCGACGGCGAGATGGTCGACGAGGCCTCGCGCAAGCTCGCGGAGCGGATCCTCTCCCGGGTTGGGGAGCCCGGAGTGACGGGTAGGGATCGTGGCAAGGGATGGTCAACTCGCGACATGTGACGAAGGAGAAGCAATGACGAGCGCAGCCACTGGCCGCACGGGACAGTCGCCCCTGGGAGCCGGAGCGCCGGCACAGGGGGACACGCCGTCGTTCACGATTCCCGGGCTCGACCCTCAGGCCGCAGGCAAGGTGGCGGCGCTGTTGCAGCAGCGGCTGAACGCCCTGACCGACCTGCACCTGACGCTCAAGCACGTCCACTGGAACGTCGTCGGGCCCAACTTCATCAGCGTCCACGAGATGCTCGACCCGCAGGTCGACGCCGTCCGCGGCATGTCCGACGCGGTTGCGGAGCGCATCGCCACCCTCGGCTTCAGCCCCGTCGGGACCCCCGGCAAGCTCGTCGAGGACCGCTCCTGGGACGACTACTCCCTCGGCCGGGCGGGGGCGATCGAGCACCTCGGGGCGCTGGAGGTGGTCTACCGCGGCGTGATCAGCGACCACCGTGACGCCATGCGGGAGACCGAGGAGCTGGACCCCGTTACCCAGGACCTGCTCATCGACCAGCTCAAGGACCTGGAGCTGTTCCAGTGGTTCATCCGGGCCCACCTGGAGAACGCCGGCGGCCAGATCAGCACCGCGCGCACCGGGGACGAGCAGGGAGCCGCCGGTGCCGCCGCCACATCGGCGACGGTCGGTGACGGCGACACCGCCGGCTCGGGCACCTCAGGCTCCGGCGACACGTTGGATCTTCGACGGTGACCATCACTCGTGCGGCGGCCACGGGTCGTCCGACACGGCAGGAGGCGTGACAGCAATGAGCTCTCTCGGAGGCTTCGGCCGCTCCGCACCCGGGCTGCCCCTTCCCCCGACCGGCCTTCCCGTGGGGTCGTATGACACCTATGAGCAGGCGCAGCGGGCGGTGGACTTCCTCAGCGACGAGAAGTTCGCCGTCGAGAACGTCACGATCGTCGGCAGCGACCTGCAGCTGGTCGAGCGCGTCACCGGCCGGCTGAGCTATCCGCGCGCTGCCGGCAGCGGTGCTGCCGCAGGAGCGTGGTGGGGGCTCTTCGTCGGTGTCCTGCTCTCGTTCTTCGGCGGCGGCAGCACCGGCTTCGGCGTGATCCTGCTGTCGCTGGTCTACGGCGCTGTCTTCGGCGTCATCTTCGGTGTCATCGGCTACAGCCTCACGGGGGGTCGCCGCGACTTCACCTCCCGCACGCAGGTGGTGGCCCGCCGCTACGACGTGCTGTGCCAGCACCAGCAGGCCGAGCTGGCGCGCGAGCTGCTCGCGCGGTTGAGCCTGCGCGGGTGAGTCGGCACGGGTAGGCCTGTCTGGGTGGGCCCCGACAGGACGATTGCCGGCGGATCGCTTCTCCTGCAGCGAAAAGAAGAAGCGATCTGTCGGTAGGGGTCGTTACGGTGGCTCGTCGTGCCCACCCCTCCTCCCGCCTCCGCGCAGACCGGCCCCGCGACCGCCCCGGACGCCGCCGGTGCTCACGCCGACCCCTCGGCGGGGGCTGACGCAGCGCGGGCCGGTGCGCGCGCGGCGTCGCACGCGCCGGCGTCCTCTGACGAGGCACTCGCCGCGTCGCGGCGCCGCCTCGACTGGCGGCGCCTGCGGGGCCCACTCACGGTCCTGGCGCTCGCCGCCTCCCTGCTCGCGGGGCTCGGACAGGCCCTCGGCACCGTCGTGGCCGGTCGGCTCGCCGAGTCAGCCACCTACTCCCTCGTCGGCGTCCTCGCTCTCTGCGTGGTCGGTGCCGCGGTCGCTGACACTCTCGGCCGCACCTTCTGGTCCGTTGCGGTCGACCGAGCGGAGGGGGAGCTGCGGGGAGACCTGCTCGATGCGGTGATGCATCAGCCGCTGTCCGAGCTCAGCGAGCAGGCGGTGGGTGAGGTCCTCGACCGCGTCGACGACGACACCCACGAGATCGGCACGCTGCTGCGCCAGAACGCGTGGGCCGTGATCCGCGTGCTGCTCGGCACCCTCCCGCTGCTCGCCGTCGCCGGGGCCACCTGGTGGCCGGCGTGGTTCCTGCTGCCGCTGGCGGCGCTCGGCGTCACCGTGCTGATCCGGCCCCTGCTGGCGCAGATGCGCGACCGCAAGGTCGCGGAAGAGGTGGCGTGGACGGATCACGCGGCCGCGATGGAGGAGGGCGTCGCCGCGCGCGACGACCTGCGCACCAGCCTCGGCCAGAGCTACGTCGTACGTCGATGTGCGGAGCTGAGCGCCGTCGTGCACGCACGCTTCGCCGAGGTGGTCGGGCTCGAAGGACGCATCAGTCGCCGCGCTGGCCTGCTGCTGCACGGGCTGCTCGCCGTCGTCGCCGTCGTGGGCGTGGTCCTCGTGGTCCACGGGCTGGAGTCGACCGCCGCGCTCGTGACCCTCTTCCTGGTCACCACGACCTTCGTCGGCCAGGTCGACCAGGTGGCGCGTCACGTGCCCGACCTGCAGGCGGGCGTCGGCGCGCTGGTCCGCCTGCGCGCCCTGCTGGCGGCGCCGCCGGAGCCGACCGGGGGCCTCGACGTCCCACCGGGCGTGCCGGACGTCGAGATCCGCCACCTGCGCTTCTCCTATCCCGACGGCGACTTCGCCCTCCGGGACATCAGCCTGCAGGTGCCCGCCGGGCACACGGTGGCGCTCGTGGGACGCAGCGGTTCGGGCAAGTCGACCTTGGCGTCGCTGCTGTCGCGCGCCGTCGAGCCGGAGCGCGGCACTGTCTTCGTCGGGGGCAGAGACGTCCGTGACCTCGACCTGCAGCGGCTGCGTGCGGCGGTGGGCGTGGTCACCCAGCGCACCGAGATCCTCGCCGGGTCGCTGGCCGACAACATCACCCTCTTCGCCGACCTCCCGCGCTCTCGTGTCCAGGGGGCGGTCGACGAGCTGGGACTGACCGACTGGGTCGACGGGCTGCCCGAGGGGCTCGACACGGTCCTCGGTCCCAGCGGCACCACCCTGTCCGCAGGGGAGCAGCAACTCGTCGCGTTCGCCCGGTTGCTCGTCCGCGACGTGCGCGTCGTTGTCCTGGACGAGGCCACCGCGCGCATGGACCCGGTGACGGAGGCGCGCGTCGTGCAGGCGTCGCAGCGGCTCCTGAGCGGTCGGACCGGGCTGCTCGTGGCCCACCGGCTGAGCACCACCGCGAGGGCCGACCTGGTCGTCGTGCTCGACAGCGGAAGGGTCGTCCAGCAGGGTCCTCGCGCCGCGGTCGCCGCCGCCGACGGCCCCTTCCGGAGCTTGCTGGAGGCCGCCGGGGAGGACGCGGGCGCCTATGGAGCGCAGGCTCTGCAGGGTCCGGCGGCCGCCTCCGCGACCGCTGGGCAGGTGCCCTCTGATGCCGCCGCTATCGGGACCGCACGCCGCGTCGGTGAGGCGCCTCCCAGCCGTGAGCCTGGCGCGGGCCTGTCTCTCGCCCGCGGCACCTGGCGCGTCCTCCGTATCCACCCGGCCTGGGGTGCGCTGAGCATCGGGCTGTTCCTGCTCTCGGCGCTGACCGGCGCGTACGGCGCTGTCACCGGCTGGCTGTGGGGACACCTCGTCGTCCAGTTACAGCACCATGCGTCGGTCACCGTCCCCCTCACCGCGCTCGTTGCGTCGCTGCTGTTCGCCCCCTTCATGCTGGCCGAGGCAATCCGCCGCTACCCGCGGTGGTGGGTGGCGGTCCTCCTGCGGGTGCGCACCGCCGTCCTGCTCGGCCAGACCTCACAGCACCGGCTGCCTCCGACGCCGCCAGGCGAGGTCGTCGGCCGCGCCCTCGACGCCGACCGCTTCGCCCGCTACGGCGACCGGTGGGTCGACCTGGTCAACGGCCTGCTGATCGCGACCGTGACGGGTCTCGTCGGTGCCAGCGTGCTTGCGGCCGCCGTGCTGTTGGCCGTCATGGCGTTAACGGCGCTGATCTCCGCGATCGGCTCCCCGGTGGCGGGCAGGTCGGCCGCGTCGGCGTCCACAGCACGGGCGGCGTTCGGGCGCTCGCTGGTCTCCGTGCTCGACGGGATCCGCACCGTGAAGCTGGCCGCCGCCACCCCCGACGTGCACGCTCACCTGCGTCAGGTCGACTCCGGCCGCGTCGACGCCGCCGTGCACGAGCACCGGGTCCAGGCCCTCCTTGCCGGGGTCCCCGTGGTCCTCGTCCAGGCTGGCGCCGTCGCGGCGTGGGCGGCCCACGCGGCAGGCATCTGGGGCCTCGCGACCGCGCTGCTGGTCGCGAACGCGGTGAGCGGGTTCGACTGGTTCGGCCGCGTGGCCGGCGCCGTGATCACCGAGGCGCCCGGGACCCGTGCGTGGCAGCAGCAGACGAGCCGCTTCGCCGGCGGAGCGGACCTCATGGCGCTACCGCAGGGCGTCGATCTGGTGACCGGCCAGGCGCCGCGGCCGGTGCCGCCGCCGCGCTCGCAGCCGTTCCGCGAGCTCGAGCTCGTCGACCTGACCGCGGTGCACGAGGACGGCACGATTGGCGTCGCCCACGTGGACCTCGTCGTGCGACGCGGCGAGCTGGTCCTGCTCCTGGGGCAGATCGGCTCGGGCAAGTCGAGTCTGCTCTCGGCCCTGGCCGGCCTCGTGGACCACCGCGGCACGATGCGCTGGAACGGCCGCCCCGTGGAGGATGCCGAGGACTTCCTGCGTCCCCCTCGCGTCGCTCACGTCGCCCAGGTCCCGCGCGTGCTGTCCGGCACCTTCCGAGACAACATCCGGCTCGATTTCGATGACCGGCAGGTGCAGCGGGCGATCGAGGATGCACGGCTCGGCCGCGATGTCATGGAGGCGGGAGGCCTGACGTCGCTCGTCGGTCACCGCGGGGTGAGGCTGTCCGGGGGCCAGGTGCAACGTCTCGCTCTCGCCCGGGCGCTCGCCGCCTCGGCCGACGTCCTGGTCGCCGACGACGTGTCCTCGGCGTTGGACGCCACGACCGAAGTCGAGCTGTGGCAGTCGCTGCGCTCTCGCGGCTCCACCGTCGTCGGGTCCAGCACGAAGCGAGCCGCCCTGTCGCGGGCCGACCGAGTCGTCGTCCTGGCGGCGGGCCGCGTCGTGGCTAACGCCAGCTGGCAGGAGATCGAGCCTCAGTGGGGACATCTGGCTGGATAGAGGTGGGGCGCCCTCAGCGGGGGAGCAGCCCCCACAGCTGCAGCGTCTCGTAGAGCTCGCTGACCAGCTCCGTCTCCTCCAGTTGGCGTCGGCTGAACCAGCCGACCTCAGCGGCGTCGTCGCCGGCGAGCGGTGACGTGCCGGGCACGGCGAGCAGACAGACGTAGTCGCGGATGTCGTAGATCTCGCCGCCCGGGCCGTAGCGCTGCACCGTGCCCAAATGCTGACCAACGGTGACGTGCAGGCCGGTCTCCTCCAGCACCTCGCGCCGCACCGCTGCGACGTCGTCCTCGCCGGCCTCGACGCGGCCGCCGGGCAGGCTCCAGCGACCCGCCTCCGGCGGATGGGCGCGGCGTACCAGGAGCAGGCGGTGCTCGTCGTCGTGGACGACGGCGCCCACGCAGGGCACCCGCCCAGGGAGAATCGGCCCAGGGGGAATCGGCCCAGGGGGAATCGGCACGCTGCCACTCTCGCACCGCTGGTGCGCCCCTTCGCGCGCGGCTTGACGCCTCCACCCCGGCGCGGGACCGTTGCCAGAGCCCGAGGTGTGGCCGACGAGGCAGGAGGCGCAGATGAAGGACGCTCCGAGCTGTCCGCGCTGCGGGTCGGCTCTGCGGGCGCCTGGTCTCTGGTCGAGTTCCTGGATGTGCGCCTCCCACGGCAGCGTCGCACCGCTGCGGGTGGCGCCCCGGGCCAGTGCCGAGCTGCTCGGCGAGGTCGTGCGGCGTGCGGCCGTCCCCGTGTGGCTGCCGTGGCCGCTGCCACGGGGGTGGCTGCTGACCGGCACTGCCACCGTCGGCGACGACCGCACCGGTCACCGGGCGGTGGTCCTCGGACTGTCGGGTCCGGCGCCCCTCGGCGATGGTCTCGGCGAGATGGTCGTGGTCGCGGAGGAACCCGGTGTCGGCGTGGGGGCACGGCTCGGCGGCCTGGCCGGTATCGATGGCGGCGGCATCCCCGACAGCACACCTCCCCACGCCAAGGTGCACGCCGCCGGCCACCCGACGTCGCTGTGGTGCCTGGAGGCTCCGGCCGATCGCGCGGTCTTCGTCGGTGAGGCCCTCGGGCACTGGCTGTGGGCCGTGCTCTGGCCGGCCACGGCGGGCGTCCTGCTGGTCGAGGAGCTCGTCCTCAGCGACCTGCGGGACGGCAGCGCCGACGTGGTGAGGGAGGTCCCGGTCGGAGCGCCCTCGCCGCGGCTCACCGCCGCCCTGGGCCCTGCCTGACCGCGGTGGCTGATCTGTCGCAGGCAATATCGTGACTGTGTGACCATCGACCTGCACACGCACTCGACGGTCTCCGACGGCACCGACACTCCCGCTGACCTCGTGCGGGCGGCCGCCGCCGCCGGTGTGACCACGCTGGGCCTGACCGACCACGACAGCGGGGCCGGATGGGCGGAGGCCGCCGCCGAGGCAGCGCAGCTCCACCTCGACCTGCTGCCGGGCGCCGAGCTCAGTTGCGTCTTCGCCCACCAGGGGGAGCGGCGGCAGCTGCACTTGCTCGCCTACGGCTTCGACCCGGCTGACGAGCAGCTGCGCGAGGCGATGGCCGGTCTGAGGGACGATCGTCTGCCGCGGGCCAGGGAGATGGTGCGCCGGCTGGCGGGCGACGGCTATCCGATCACCCTCCAGCAGGTGCTGGACAAGGCCGCTGAGGCTGCGTCCCTCGGCCGGCCGCACCTCGCAGACGTCCTCGTCGACAACGGGGCCTTCCCCGACCGGGCCGCGGCCTTCGCCGACGTGCTCCACGACGACTCGCCCTACTACATCGGGCACGTGGCCCTCGACCCGTCCGAGGCCCTCCGGCTCGTGCACGCCGCCGGCGGAGTCGCCGTGGTCGCCCACCCCCGAGGCCGCAAGGGCGTCCCCGACGAGCTGCTCGCCCAGCTGGCAGACGAGGGGCTGGACGGCGTCGAGGTCGACCATCCGGAGCACGATGCCGCGACCCGGGCGCAGCTGCGAGAGCGGGCCGAGCAGCTCGGGCTGATCACGACAGGCGGCAGCGACTACCACGGCACCGGCAAGACGACGGCGCTGGCGGCCGACGGCACAACGGCGGCCAGCCTGGCCGAGCTGCGCGCACGGGTGCGGGCGCCGTTCGGGAAGGTGGGTCCCCTGCCCGAGGAGGCGGGCCGGTGACGGTCGCGGAGGCCGGCCGCTTCGCGATCGAGGTCTTTGTGACGCTGTTCGTGATCGTCGACCCGGTGGGCACGGTGCCGCTGTTCCTGAGCCTCACCAGCGGTCGCTCCCGCAAGGTGCGGCGGCGGCTGTCGTCGCAGGCGGTGACCGTCTCGTTCCTGGTGATCACGGTGTTCGCGCTCTTTGGGCAGACGATCCTGCGCTACCTGGGCATCACCCTGCCCTCGCTGCAGTGCGCCGGCGGCCTGCTGCTGCTCCTCGTCGCGCTGGAGCTGCTCACGGGTCGCGCCGACCAGCCCACCGAGACCGCGAACGTCAACGTTGCGCTGGTGCCGCTCGGCACCCCGCTGCTGGCAGGTCCCGGCGCGATCGCGGCCACCATCGTCTTCGTCCAGCGGGTCGACGGGCCCTGGTCGGCGCTCGCCCTGGCCCTCGGGATCGTCGCCCTGCACCTGGTGCTGTGGTTGGCCCTGCGCTACAGCGTCGGCATCATCACGTTGATCAAAGAGGGCGGCGTCACGCTGGTCACGCGGATCTCCGGGCTGCTGCTGTCGGCCATCGCCGTGCAGCTCGTGGTCGATGCCGTCCGCGCGTTCATCGCCACCAGCTGAGCGGCGAGGCAGCGGGCGCCCCGGAGCAGAGCGAGTGGACCTTCTAGGCTGGACGCGTGGGCGAGGTGAGGCAGTGATCTTCCGGTCGGTCGGCGACGGTCGTCCCTATCCCGAGCACCGGTTTGTCACCACCCGGGACTGGGCCGAGATCCCGCCGCGCCAGGTGCGCCTCGACGAGCTGGTCACGACCAAGCGCTCACTGGACCTCGAGACGCTGCTCGCCGAAGACTCCACGTTCTACGGGGACCTGTTCGCGCACGTGGTGGCATGGCGAGGCACGCTCTACCTGGAGGACGGGCTGCACCGCGCCCTCCGGGCGGCGCTGCGACAGCGCACGGCCATCCACGCTCGCGTGCTCGCGCTTCCCGAGGACTGATCGAGCCCCCGTCAGCACCGGCTCGGGCGGCAGTCGCGGGCGGTGTCAGCGCGGAGCGACGCTCGACCAGAGCCGGTCCCAGACCTCGACGGTCTCCTCCGGCACCTCCGCCGCCGGCGAGTGCCCCGCGCTGGGGATCTCCACCGCGTCAATGCCTAGCGCGGCCGCCGTCTCCCGCTGCTCCTGCGGCGTCCAGGCATCATCGAGCTCGCCGAACACCGCGAACGCTGGCAGCGCCGCGGTGTCGAGGACCTTGCGCAGCTCCTCGGTGCGGTCGCCGGTGTCGAGCAGCTGCACGGCCAGACTGCGCAGGTTCGCCGGGTCGTTGGCGACGTAGCGCTCGCGGAGGAAGTCGAGGATCTCCGGCTCGGGACGCGCGACGCCGGCCGCCTCGTCCAACTGCAGCACGACCTCGAAGATCTGCTCCAGCGGAGTCCCGGCGTCGAGAGCGACCACGAGCTGGCGCAGCGCCTCGTGCCGGACCTGCGGCACCGGACCGGGGCCGGTGCACAGCAGCATCAACGAGGCGAACGGCTCCGCGTCGGCCAGCACCGCCGCCCGCGCCACCAAGCCGCCGAAACTGTGGCCCACCAGGTGCACCGGAGTCCCGTAGGACTGGCGCAGCGCCGAGGCGAGCGCGACGGCGTCAAGACCGAGCTCGTCGGCCGAGTAGCGCTCCTCGGGCAGCCGCGGGCTCTCATACTGGCCGCCCTGGTCGTAGGTGGCGACCCGCCAGCCGCGCTCAGCCAGCGGCCCGAGGACGGCGATGAAGTCCTCCTTGCTGCCCGTGAACCCCGGCACCAGCAGCACCGTGCCTCGCGCCGAACCCGAGGGCGTGGCGAGGAAGCCGGCGCGCGGGCCGCGGTCGGTCTCGAACGTCGTTGCCTCGGCCTGCGCGGGCAGCGACAGGAACGGCGGTCGGCTCATGCCTCGCCCGCCCCTGAACCGCGCGAGCGGCGACGGCGGCGCCGAGGCGCTGCGCCCTCCGCGTCGCTCGAACCAGCGGAAGCCCGCTCGCCACTCGCGGCCGAGTCGCCGCTCCCGTCCGGGGTCGCGTCCACTGTGCTCGCGGGAGCGTCACCGCTGACAGCGGAGCCCCCGCGGGTGCGCCGGCGAGTCCGGGACGAACGGCGCCCACGGGGCGAGTCGCCGTCGTCGGCTGCCCCACCGTCGCCATTGCCACTGCCATTGCCACTGCCGGCCGACGGGCCCCGTCCCGTGCGACGGCTCTTCGTGCCACCCGAGCCGTGCGACTTGCCGGTCTCGCCGAGGTCTTCGATCTCCTCAGCGGCCAGGCCGGCGCGGGTGCGCTCAGCGCGGGGGAGGACGCCCTTGGTGCCAGGGTCGATGCCGAGGGCCGCGAGGAAGTGTGGGGAGGTCGAGTAGGTCTCCGGTACCTCGGCGAAGTCGAGGCCGAGCGCCTTGTTGATCAGCGACCAGCGGGGCAGCTCGTCCCAGTCGACAAACGTGACGGCCACCCCGGAGCGGCCCGCGCGGGCGGTGCGCCCGATGCGGTGCAGGTAGACCTTCTCGTCCTCCGGGCACTGGTAGTTGATGACGTGGGTGACGCCTTCGACGTCGATGCCGCGGGCCGCGACGTCGGTGGCGACGAGCACGTCGACCTTGCCGGAGCGGAACGCCCGCAGTGCCTGCTCACGCGCGCCCTGACCCAGGTCGCCGTGGACGGCGGCGACGGCGAAGCCGCGCTCGGTAAGGTCCTCGGCCACCTTCGCGACGGTGCGCTTGGTGCGCGCGAAGATCATCGCCAGTCCGCGACCCTCGGCCTGCAGGAGGCGCGCGAGCATCTGCGTCTTGTCCATCGCGTGGGCGCGGAAGACGTGCTGCTCGACGTTGTCCGCGGTCGTGCCGGTGCTGTGGTCGACGGCCCGGATGTGCGTGGGGCGGGACATGTAGCGCCGCGCCAGCGCGACGACCTGACCGGGCATGGTGGCCGAGAAGAGCATGGTCTGGCGCTCCGCGGGGACCTGGGCGACGATGCGCTCGACGTCGGGCAGGAAGCCGAGGTCGAGCATCTCGTCGGCCTCGTCGAGGACGAGGGTCCGGACACCGGACAGGTCGAGGTGGCGCTGCTGCGCGAGGTCGAGGAGTCGTCCCGGAGTCCCGACGACGACGTCGACGCCGCGACGCAGCGCCTCGATCTGCGGCTCGTAGGCGCGGCCGCCGTAGACGGACAGCACGGTCACGTCGCGCTCGCGGCCCGCGAGCTCGAGGTCGCGGGTGACCTGCACGCACAGCTCGCGAGTGGGGACCACAACCAGCGCGCGCGGGGTCTTCGTCTTGGTCGCGCCCGTCGCGTCGACCGCGTCCATCACGCGCTGCAGCAGCGGGATCCCGAAGCCGAGGGTCTTGCCCGTGCCGGTCTTGGCCTGGCCGATGATGTCGCTGCCTGACAGCGCGACCGGCAGGGTCATCGCCTGGATGGGGAAAGCGTGGGTGATGCCCGCGGCCGACAGGGCCTGCACGATGGCCGGGTGGACGTCGAGCTCCTCGAACGTCGGAGCGGCCGCTGCGGCATGGCTGTCGGACGCGGCGCCGTCGGGGGTGGCCGCACCCGTCTCGACCGTCAGGGTGGGCTCGGCCAGGGGAAGGTCGGAAACGGAGGTCAGAGAGATCGCCTCTTCTGTCGTTCGTGCAGGGGCAGCGCTGGCGTCACTCGCCACAGCGCGTAGGGCCGCACCTGCGATGGATGGGTGGGAGCCGATCGGGGCTCCGACCGGGCATCCTGTCAACCCCTAGTCTAGCGGCGATCACGCGCGCATCCCGCGACCGAGCAGCTGGAGGATCCGTGGCCGACGACGACCCCGACTACCGCGCCGCCCTCGTCGACCTGCTCGGCGCCTTGGCCTACGGCGAGCTCATGGCTTTCGAGCGGCTGTCGCAGGACTCGACGCTGGCGCCGACGATCGCCGACAAGGCCGCGCTCGCGCGCATGGCGGTCGCGGAGTTCAGCCACTACCAGCGGCTGGTGGACCTGCTGGAGTCGCAGGGGACGTCGGCGGAGGCGGCGATGGACCCGTTCGTGCCGGCGATCGACGCGTTCCACGACCGCACGAAGCCGGCGGACTGGCTCGAGGGTCTGGTCAAGGCCTACGTCGGCGACGGCATAGCCGTGGACTTCTACCGCGAGGTCGCGCAATGGCTCGACGAGGACAGCCGCGCCATCGTGCTGGAGGTGCTCGCCAACACCGGTCATGCCGAGTTCGTCGTCGACGCCGTCCGGCGGGCGATCGCCGCCCAGCCGACGGTTGCCGGACGGCTGGCGCTGTGGGGGCGTCGGCTGGTCGGGGAGGCGCTGAGCCAGGCCCAGCGGGTCGCGGCCGAGCGCGACGCCCTTGCGGCGCTGCTCGTTGGCGGGGTCGAGCGGCCCGGGGCTGACCTCGCGGAGTTCGGCCGGATGCTCGCCCGGCTGACCGAGAACCACACCCGGCGGATGAGCAGCCTCGGGCTCAGCGCCTGACGCGACTGCACGAGAGGCAGCGACCGAACGACGTCGCACCGACAGCCGAACGAGAGCGCACCGACAGCCGACGACAGCCGAACGACGCACACCGACGACGAACGGCGAGGAGCACGCTCCTCGCCGTTCGTCGATCTGCTTGTCCCGCGTGCTGCCCGCTGCTCAGGCGCTCAAGCGGCTGGGTCAGACGCGCGAGCGGCCGCTCGTCGCACCGGCAGCGATCGCCACGAGGATCGCGGCGACGACGATGCTGATGATCCAACGGATCCAGTCGATGCCGTTGGTGCTCTGGACCCCCAGCGCGCCGGCGATCCACCAGCCGATGAGCGTCCCGACGATGCCGAGGACGATGGTCAGGATCCAGCCCATCGCCTGACGGCCGGGCACGACCAGACGACCCAGGGCGCCGATGATGATGCCGGCGATGATCAGTCCAATGATGGACACGGAAGCCTCCTTTGTGCGCTTGCGGGCACCCGATGCGGGTGTTACCGCCCTCCGCCGGAGGGTGTGCCCCAGAGTGATCGCCGAGAAACGACCGCGCCGGCTCCGGGTCGTACCGGAGCCGGCGCTGGCACGGGTCGGGTCGGGCTAGAGGGTGCCGAACCCGACGCGGCGCACCTCGGGCTCGCCGATCTCCACGTAAGCCAGCTTGTCCGTCGGCACGATCACCTGACGGCCCTTGTCATCGGTCAGGGAGAGCACCTTCGCGCTGCCCTCGAAGGCCTGCTGCACGAGCCCGGCCACCTCCTCGGAGGACTGGGTGCTCTCGATGACGATCTCGCGCGGGGCGTACTGGACGCCGATCTTGACCTCCACGGCCATCCCTTCGAAGTCGGTAGCCGGCAGGCTATCTGCCGGTCTGCTCGCCGGCCCCCGGTGAGCCGGAGGGAACGGCGAGGTGGGTGCGGGGGAACCCGCGGATGCCACGCCAGGACAGCGCTGCCATCAGCTCGACGGCGGTGGGCCGCGGCACGGGAGCCTCGCCGGCCCCTGCCTCGCTGTCCAACCAGAAGCGAGCGGCCACCTGGGCCATTCCCACCATGCCGACCGCCAGCAGCATCGCGTGCTCGCGGGGCAGGCCGGCGTCGTTGATGATCACCTCGCTGATGGGCTCGGCGCAGGCGCGGGTCACTCCGTCGATCCTGCTGCGCACCGCAGCGTCGTTAAGCAGGTCGGACTCGAACAGCAGCCGGAAGGCCTCGCCTTCGGCATCGACGAAGGCGAAGTAGGCCTCGATGGCGGCCGCGACGCGCTGCTTGTTGTCGGAGGTGCGCTCCAGCGCCGACCGCACGGCAGCGACCATCTCCTGCCCGCGCAGGTCGAACAGGGCGAGATAGAGGTCGAGCTTGCTCGGAAAGTGCTGGTAGAGCACCGGCTTGCTGACACCGGCGCGCTCGGCGATGTCGTCCATGCCGGCCGCGTGGTAGCCAGCGCTGACGAACACCTCCTGGGCGGCTGCCAGCAGCTGCTCGCGGCGCTCGCTGCGGGGCAGCCGCGCCCGGCTCCCCTCGGACTCGGAGGTCGTCGCGCTCGCGGTGGAGCTGCCGCTGGCCATGCGCGGCAGCCTACCGGCGGGTAACCCGGGCAGGGCGGCCCCGGGACGGCGCGCCCGTGCTCAGCGCGGCTCGTCGTCCTCGTCGACGCCGACGACGGTGTCCTGCTCGACGACGTCAGCGGGGTTGGCCTCCTCCACCGGGTTGGCGAGCAGCTCCTGAGCAGCGGACTCCGATCCGTCCTCCGCTGCTGCCAGCCCCGGCACCGCGGGCAGCTGCTGCTCCAGGGCATCGGCCTCGTTCGCCTCGGCGGGGACAGCCTCAGCGGGGACAGCCTCAGCGGGGACAGCAGCCGGCACGTCGTCCCGGTCGGGCTGGTCGTGAGGGCCGCTGGCAGAGGGAGTCGCAGTCGTCATGTCAGGTGCAGTACCCCGCTCGCAGCGCCCTGCACTCCCGCCGATGCCGCCGTGACAGCAGGTGGCAGAGGATGCAGGAGTGACCCTTCCACCTCCCTGGCCCGGTCAGACGCGCGTCGTGGGACGCCACGAGCTGCATGTCCGGCGCGCCCAGGATGGCGCCGCGGCTGCCGTCGCGGTCGCCGTCCACGGGCTGGCCGGCTCAGCCGCCAACTGGACCGACCTTGCCGCCGCGCTGCTGCCCGACGTCACCACCGTGATGCCGGACCTGCCCGGTCACGGCTTCTCGCCGATGCCCGCCGACGGCGACCTGAGCCTGGGTGCCCACGTCGACGCCGTGGTGTCCCTCTGCCGGGAGCTCGCCGCTGCGTCCAGCCGACCCGTCCACCTGCTCGGCAACAGCCTAGGGGGAGTGGTGGCGGCCTTGGCTGCCGCCGCGGAGGGCCCGAACGGCGCTGTCGCCTCGCTGACCCTCGTCAGTGCGGCGCTCCCGCAGTACCGGCTGCGCCGCACCAACGCCCACCTGCCGCTGCTGGCGCTGCCGCGGGTCGGGGAGGTCCTCGGTCGCCGGGTCGCCGCACTGCCCGTCGAGCGGCGGGTCGCGACGTCGATGGGACTCATCTACGCCGAGCCGGACCTCGTCCCCGAGCAGCGGCGGCAGGAGGCCCTCGCCGAAGCCGCCCGACGAGACGAGCTCGACTACGCGGGCGCGGCGCTGCTGGGCAGCCTGCGTGGGCTCATGTCGTCCTACTTCTCCCCGTCGGCGGCTCGCAGGGTGTGGGGCGCGCTCGCGCGAGTCGAGGTCCCCAGCCTCGTCGTTCAGGGACTGCACGACCGGCTCGTGCACCCGACGACGGCGCGGCGCCTCTATGACCGGCTCCCGCAGGCCGTTGCGCAGGTCGAGCTGCCTGGGGCCGGGCACGTCGCGCAGATGGAGCAGCCGCACCTGGTCGCAGCGGCGTTTCGCCAGTTCCTGCTGGGAATCAGCGACGCCACCGGCAGGTTGGCCGGGTCGTGACTGCTGTGTCCCTCCCTGCCGTGTCCCTCCCGCCGCTCGTTGAGCCGGCCGCTGAGCTCACTGTCGACGAGGTCCGCCGCTACTCGCGCCACCTGATCATTCCCGACGTCGGGATGGACGGGCAGAAGCGCCTGAAGAACGCCAAGGTCCTCGTCATCGGCGCTGGCGGCCTCGGCTCACCGGCGCTGCTCTACCTCGCCGCTGCTGGCGTGGGCACTCTCGGCATCATCGACTTCGACGTCGTCGACGAGTCCAACCTGCAGCGCCAGGTCATCCACGGCCAGAGCGACGTGGGCCGGTCCAAGGCAGCCTCGGCACGCGACTCGATCCGCGAGATCAACCCGCTGGTCGAGGTCGTCCTGCACGAGGAGCGGCTGGAGTCCAGCAACGCGCTCGACATCTTCTCCGGCTACGACCTCATCATCGACGGCACCGACAACTTCGCGACGCGCTACCTCGTCAACGACGCCTGTGTCCTGCTCGGCAAGCCCTATGTCTGGGGCTCGATCTTCCGCTTCGACGGGCAGGCGTCGGTCTTCTGGGCGGAGTACGGCCCCTGCTACCGCTGCCTCTACCCGGAGCCCCCGCCGCCCGGCATGGTCCCGTCGTGCGCGGAGGGTGGCGTGCTCGGGGTGCTGTGCGCCTCGATCGGCTCGATCCAGGTCACCGAGGCCATCAAGCTCATCGCGGGCATCGGTGAGCCGCTGGTCGGGCGCCTCAAGGTCTACGACGCCCTCGAGATGACCTACCGCGACATCAAGGTCCGCAAGGACCCCGAGTGCGCCATCTGCGGCACCAACCCGACGGTGACGGAGCTCATCGACTACGAGGCCTTCTGCGGCACCATCTCTGCGGAGGCTGCCGACGCCGCGCGGGACGCGACCATCTCGGTCAAGGACCTCGAGCAGATGCTGGCCGAGCGGGAGCGTGGCGAGCGCGACTTCGTCCTCGTCGACGTCCGCGAGCCGCACGAGTTCGAGATCGTCCGGATCCCTGGTTCGGTGCTCATCCCCAAGGGCGAGTTCCTCTCAGGCGAGGCCCTCGGCAAGCTGCCGCAGGACAAGCAGGTGGTCCTGCACTGCAAATCCGGGGGTCGCTCGGCCGAGGCGCTCGCTGTGGTGAAGGGTGCGGGCTTCACCGATGCTGTCCACGTTGGCGGGGGCGTCGTGGCCTGGGTCAACCAGGTCGACCCCTCGCTGCCCGCCTACTGACAGGCACAGCCGCCGCCTCACACCGCGAGCCATCGACGGGGCCACCCCTTCCCGGGGTGGCCCCGTGTCGTCTCCGGACTCTGTCAGTGGGCCGTGGTCGAATGCCAGGGACATGACGACGACTGCTCCTCCTGCCAGCACCGCCGGCACCGCCGCCCCCGCCGCTGCCTCCGAGGCCGCCCAGCTCGGGCTCTTCGATCCCGCCGAGATCGTCGCCTGCCTCCCCGCGGGCGTCGGCGCGCACCGCATCATCGGCGCTCCTGGCACAGGCAAGACCAGCCTCCTCGTCGAGCTCGCCGCGCGTCGGGTGGCCGCTGGGCTCGACCCCGACGAGCTGCTGGTGCTGGCCGCCTCGCGACGTCGCGCGGACGACCTGCGCGAGCGGCTCTCCCGCAGGCTGCGACGCACCATGCGCGAGCCCGCCGCTCGCACCATGCACTCGCTCGCCTTCGGGCTGCTGCGCCGCCACGCGCTGCTCACGGGAGCGCCCGCGCCCCGGCTGGTGTCCGCCCCCGAGCAGGACCGCATGCTGCGCGAGCTGCTCGAGGGGCACCGGGCAGGCGAGGGCGGCGCCGTGGTGTGGCCCGCCGAGTGCGCCGACGCGCTGCCGACCCGGACCTTCCGCACCCAGCTGCGCGACCTCTTCGCGCGGGCGACCGAGCGTGGCCTGGAGCCGGAGGACCTGCGTGAGCTGGGTCTGCGGCACGACGAGCCCGCCTGGGTGGCGGCCGGGGGGCTCTGGCGGGAGTACCTCGACGTCCTGGAGCTGCGGGAGCCGGGAGCGCGCGACCCAGCAGGCCTCATCGCGGCCGCCGTGGCCGTGCTCGAGACTGGCGAGGTCGCGCTCCCGTGGCGGCTGGTGCTCGTCGACGACTACCACGAGGCCGACCCAGACCACGAGCGACTGCTGCTCCTGCTGGCCCGACACGCTGACGTCGTCGTGGCCGGTGACCCCGACGTCACGGTGCAGACGTTCCGCGGCGCTGACGTCCAACGCCTGGCGGAGTTCCCCGACGTGTTCCGTCGCCCGGGCGGCCGCGCGGCGGAGACGACGGTCCTCACCACGAGCTGGCGTCGCGGCGCCTCACTCCTGAGCGCGGCCGAGCGGGTCGGCCGCCTGCTGCCCGGAAGCGGCACGCACCGACGCGTCCTGCGGCCGGCGGCCGGGGAGGTCGACCCAGCCGCAGAGCTCCACTCGGCCGGGAAGGTCGCTGCGGCCGGGGAGGTCAGCAGGGAGCACGTGAGCGGCGCTGAGGTCCACGTCCTGGCTTCTCCGGCGCGGGAGGCGACCTTCCTCGCCACGCGGCTGCGCCAGGAGCACCTGCACCGCGGCACGCCGTGGTCGCGGCTGGCCGTGCTCACCCGCACCCGCGGCCGCGCGGAGGAGCTGCGTCGCCTGCTCGCCAGCGCGGGGGTACCGGTGCGCGGCACTGCAGGCGACCTTCCGCTGGCTCAGGAGCGCGCCGTCGCCGCCCTGGTGACCGCGATGCAGGTCTGCCTGCAGCCCGAGCTTCTCGACACCGCCGCGCTGGGCGCCCTGCTCGCCGGGCCTCTGGTCGGGGTGGACCCGGTGCAGCTGCGGCGGCTGCTGCCCCGGCTCCCGGCGGCGCAGGACGCGAGCTGGTGGGCTGGCGGCGACCGCCGAGACCGGGCGCCCGAGGTGCGGCTGCGACGGATCCTCGCTGCCGGCCGCAGGGCCGCTCGCGCTGACGATCTCAGCGCGGAGTCCCTGCTGTGGGCGGTGTGGGACGCCAGTGGCGTCGCGGGTCGGTGGCAGGAGCGGGCGCTGCGCGGCGGGATGGACGGCGCCCGTGCCGACCGCGACCTGGATGCGGTGATGGCACTGTTCGCCCTCGCCGCGCGTGCCGCCGACGGCGGGGCCGGTGTCGCCGAGCTGATCGAGACGGTCTCCTCCGCCCAGGTCCGGGCCGACACCCTGCGTGCGACGGGCGTGGCCAGCGAGCAGGTCGACGTGCTTACCGTCCACGAAGCCGCCGGGCGCGAGTGGGACGTCGTGGCCCTCGCTGGGATGCAGGAAGGGGTGTGGCCCGACCTGCGGGTCCGGGGGACGTTGCTGGGCGCCGACCGCCTGGTCGACGTCCTCGCCGGGCGTCCGGCGCTCGCGCCGCGCGACGCGGTGGCGGCCCTGCGCCGCGAGGAGCTGCGCCTGCTCTACCTGGCGGTCACCCGGCCCCGATGCGACCTCCTGGTCACGGCGGTTGCTGACGACGACCACGAGCCATCGGTCTTCCTCGACGTCCTCGACCCCGAAGGCGCAACCGACGAACGACGCTGCACGGTCGCCCCGCGCCAGCTCACCCTGCCCGCCGTCGTGGCCGAGCTGCGGCAGGCCGTGGTCTCCGGACCCGAGGACGAGGCGGAAGCGGCGGCTCGCGAGCTCGCGCGGCTCGCCGCCCTCGGCATCCGCGGCGCGGACCCCCGGAGCTGGCACGGGCTCCTGCCGCTGAGCTCGGTGGAGCCGCTGCGGTCGCCGGGGGAGGAGGTGCGGGTGTCGCCCTCCCGCGTCGAGTCCTTCCTCACCTGCCCGCTGCGCTGGCACCTCGAGACCAGCGGAGGGCGACGCGCTGACAGCACGTCGCAGACGCTCGGCACGCTCGTGCACGAGATCGCCGCCGAGCTGCCGCAGGGCGGCGATCTGGCGGCGATGCTCGCCCGGCTCGACGAGCGGTGGCACGAGCTCGACCTGCCGACGAGCTGGCGCTCCCGACTCGTGCGCCAGCAGGCCGAGGAGATGCTCGGCAAGCTGGCGGACTACCAGCGCAGCACCTCCCGTGCTCTCGTCGGCGTCGAGGTGGAGGTCGAGGTCGTCATCGCCTCCGAGACCCACCCGGTGCGCGTCGTGGGCCGCGCCGACCGGCTCGAGCGCGACGGCGATGGTCGCCTGGTCGTCGTGGACCTCAAGACGGGCAAGCACAAGCCGCGGCCCGAGGAGCTGCCGCAGCACCCGCAGCTGGGGGTCTACCAGCTGGCGATCGAGCGCGGTGGCGTCGAGGGCCATGACGCGGGAGCGGGCGGCGGCCTGCTGGTCCAGCTCGGCGCTACCAAGCGTGTCGACGAGCAGCGGCAGGAGGCACTGGCGGACTCCGAGGACCCGTTGTGGGCCGAGACCATGCTGACGACCGCCGCGGAGGGCATGGCGGCGGCGGAGTTCGAGGCAGCCCAGGGCACGCACTGCCGCACCTGCCCGGTGCGCCGTTCGTGCCCTCTCGACGGGCAGCGCACCAGATGACCGCCGACGCGAGGTGGCACGCCGCGGCCGGCGGCAGCAACGGCAGCAGCGGTGGCAGTAGCGGTGGTGGCAGGGATGGCACAGACGGCACCCTCTGGAGTGCGGAGGCCGTGGCAGCCGCCCTCGGGCTCCCCGCTCCCACCGACGAGCAGGTCGCCGTCATCGAGCTCGGACTCGGCCCGGCCCTCGTGGTCGCGGGCGCGGGCTCCGGCAAGACCGAGACGATGGCCGGGCGTGTCGTGTGGCTGGTCGCCAACGGCCTCGTCGAGCCTGACGCCGTCCTCGGGCTGACGTTCACCCGCAAGGCCGCCACCGAGCTCAGCGCCCGGATCCGTCGCCGACTTCGGGGGCTGGGGCGTCTCGGGCTCGCCGCCGCCGACGGCCTCGCTGCCGGTGCCGAGGTCTCGACCTACCACGGCTTCGCCGGCGCGCTGGTCAAGGAGCACGGCCTGCGCCTCAGTGTCGAGCCGGACGCCCGGTTGCTCACCGAGGCCGCCGGCTGGCAGCTGGCAGCTGGCGTCGTCGAGCACTGGACCGACGATCTGCCCTCGGTCACGGCCGCCGTCAGCACTGTCATCGACGCCGTGCTGGCCCTCGCAGCCGAGTGCGCGGAGCACCTGGTCGCCCTCGAGGACGTCGAGGGCTGGCTCGAGCAGCTGCTGAGGGAGGTCGAGGTGCTGCCGCGCAAGGTCGGGCAGGCCGCGCCCGGCGCTCCGTTCGCGGACGTGGCGAAGGCGCTGAGCGTGCTGCGTGGGCGGCGCGAGCTGATTCCGCTGGTGCGGCGCTACGCGGAGGTCAAGCGCCACCGCGGGCTGCTCGACTTCGGCGACCAGATGGCCCTGGCCGCCCAGCTCGCCTCCCGCTTCCCGGAAGTGGTCGCCGCCGCGAGGGCGCGCCATCGGGTGGTGCTGCTGGACGAGTTCCAGGACACCAGCCACGCCCAGCTGCTGCTGCTGTCCTCGCTCTTCGGTCAGGGTCACCCCGTCACCGCCGTGGGCGACCCGAGCCAGTCGATCTACGGATGGCGCGGTGCGAGCGCCGGGGCTCTGCTGCGCTTTCCCCAGGTCTTCCGCACCGCGCCGGAGGAGGGCGGGGAGCCGGCACCGGTCGTCACGCTCTCGACCAGCTGGCGCAACGACGCCGCCATCCTCGACATCGCGAATGTCGTCAGCGCGGAGCTGCGCGCTGAGGCGGAACTTCCCGAGCTGCAGCCGCGGCCCGGAGCTGGAGCGGGTCTCGTCCGCCTGGCTCGTGCGCTGACCGACCTCGACGAGGCTGCCTGGGTAGCGGTCCAGCTCGAGCAGCTGCGCGCACTTCCCGACGGCGGCCATCGCAGCTGCGCCGTTCTGTGCCGGGCCCGCAGCCAGTTCCCTGCGGTCGTCGACGCTCTCGAGGCCCGCGGGCTTCCCGTGCAGGTCGTCGGTCTCGGCGGCCTGCTGTCGGTGCCGGAGGTCGACGAGCTCGTCGCGCTGCTGCAGGTGGTCGCCGACCCGACCCGCGGTGACGCGCTCATCCGCCTCCTGAGTGGGCCACGCGTGCGCATGGCCCCGCGCGATCTCGATGTCCTGGGTCGTCTCGCCCGGCAGCTGACCACGGCGGTGACCCATGGCGCGGCGAGGCAGGTCGGCGCAGCCCAGGGCGACAGCCCGGGAATCGACGGAGAGCCCCCTCTCGCCGCGTCGGAGCCGGCGGAGCCGCTGTCCATCGTCGACGCGCTGGAGGCGCTGCGCGTGTCGACGCTTCCGGGGGCGATTGCCCTCAGCGAGGAGGCGCGCGGCCGGCTGCGCGACGTGGCGCGCACCGTCGCGGCGCTGCGCTCGCGGTTGAGCACGACCCTGCTCCTGGCGGAGCTGGTGCTGGAGTGCGAGCGGGCGCTGGACCTCGACATCGAGGTTGCGGCCCGGCCGGGTGTGCCTCCCGACGACGCCCGCGTCCACCTCGACGCGTTCCTGCAGACCGCCGCCGACTTCGACGCGGCCGCATCCAGCGGCGGCGGAACGACTGGCGGGACGGGCGGGGCTGCCCACGAGCTGACGGCGTTTCTCGCATGGCTCGACGTGGCCGTCGAGCAGGAGCGCGGGCTGCAGCCAGGTGAGGTGACCGTCGACCCGGAGGCCGTGCAGGTCCTCACCGTGCACGCGGCCAAGGGGCTGGAATGGGACGTCGTGGCGGTGCCCGGAATGGTCGAGGGCCAGTTCCCTGCGGCGAAGGACACCGACGGAGGCTGGCTCGTCGGCCTCGGACCGCTGCCCTACCCGCTGCGCGGTGACGCCGGAGAGCTTCCGGAGTGGCGCTGGCGCGAGGCCGAGTCGCAGGAGGAGCTCCGGGACGCCCTCGCCACGTTCCGCTCTGACAGTGGGGCGCACCAGGTCCGCGACGAGCGGCGCCTGGCCTATGTCGCGGTCACCAGGGCGCGCGAGGTGCTGCTAGCCAGCGCCCACCTCTGGAGCGAAGCGAAACGGCCCCGCACGGTGTCACGCTTCCTCGAGGAGATGGCCTCGGTCGCGGCACGGCCGACTGAGGACGCCACGGCGCAGGCGACGAGCATCGCCGTGCCCGGGGTCGAGGTGGCGGTCTGGGTCGACGACGAGTCGCCCCGCCCCGAGGAGCTGGGACAGCGCCGCGTCTCCTGGCCCCTGGATCCCCTCGGTCCCCGCCGGGCCGGACGGCAGGCCGCTGCCCAGCGCGTCCTCGCCGCTCGAGAAGCGCTCGCCGGCGACATAGACGCGCCCCCACAGCCGCCAGAGACGAGGTGGACCGCGGACCTCGACGCGCTGCTGCGGGAACGCGCCGAACGTGGCGAGGGCAGCGCAGGTGCGGACAGGCGGCTGCCGCCGTCGCTGTCGGTGTCGGCCGTCGTCGACTACCGCGACGACCCACAGTCGTTCCTGCTCGAGCTGCGGCGGCCCGTCCCACGGCCACCGGCCCGGGGCGCCCGCCGGGGCACGTCCTTCCATGCGTGGGTCGAGCAGCACTTCGCTGATGCGGCACTGCTGGATCTCGACGAGCTCGACGAGCTCGTGCCCGAGCCCGAACTCGAGCAGCTCAAATCGACCTTCCTCGCGAGCGAGTGGGCGACGCGGCTGCCGCTGGGCGTCGAGGTGCCCTTCGAGACACCGATGGGCGACGTGGTCGTGCGTGGCCGTATCGACGCTGTCTTCGCGGTGCCGGGCCGAGCCGGCGAGGTGGAGATCGTTGACTGGAAGACTGGTTCGCGTCATCGCGACGAAAAGTCGCACGTGGCACAGCTCGCGCTCTACCGGCTCGCGTGGTCACGACTGCACGGCGTTCCCATGGAGACGGTGCGCGTGGCGCTCTACTACGCGGCGACTGGCGAGACGTGGCGGCCGACGGAGCTGCCCGACGTCAGCGAGCTCAAGGCGCTCTTCTCCGGAGCAGCTCGCACCTGACAACTGGCGCGATGTCCTAGCCTGACGGTCGCCGGCTCAGCCTCGGACCTGTGCGGCATGTGCGACGACCGCCTCGAGTGCGACGTGCACCATGTCGGCGAAGGTTTGCTCTCGCTCGTGGGCGCTGGTCTCCTCGCCCGACACCAGCGAGTCGCTGACGGTGAGCAGCGAGACGGCAGCGGCACGGTGCTTGGCGGCGAGCGTGTAGAGAGCCGCCGTCTCCATCTCCACGGCCAGCACGCCGTACTCGCCGAGCCGCTGCAGCAGCTCCGGACGGTCGCTGTAGAAGCTGTCCCAGGAGGCGACCGGGCCGACCGTGACGGGCTGCCCCGCCGCCTCCGCCGCCTCGACTGCGGCGCGCAGCAGCCCGAAGTCCGCCGTCGGTGCGAAGTCGACCCCCTCGAAGCGGTGGCGGTTGATGGCGGAGTCGGTCGAGGCGCTGGTCGCCACGATCACGTCGCGCAAGCGAAGGCTCTGCGCCAGGGCACCGCACGAGCCGACGCGGATGAGCCGCCTGACGCCGTACTCCGCGAGCAGCTCGTGCACGTAGATGGCAAGCGACGGCTGCCCCATGCCCGTCCCCTGCACCGACACCGGGGTGCCGCGGAAGCTCCCGGTGTAGCCGAGCATGTTGCGGACCGTCGAGTAGCACGCCGGGTCCTCGAGGAACGTCTCCGCGATCCACTTCGCGCGCAGGGGGTCCCCGGGCAGCAGGACGTTGGGGGCGATGTCGCCGGCACGGGCGCCGATGTGCGTGCTCACGCACGCATCCTCACAGACGTCGCAGGCGCGACGTCGGCTACCAGCCGATCTCGGCGACCAGGGCGCGGTGGTCGGACACGGTCATCGTGTAGCTCCCGAACGACGCAGCGGTCAGCTGCGGCGCGTCGGTGAGCATGTGGTCGAGCTGCAGCCGCGGCGCCGCCGCCGGGAAGGTGGCCGCCGAGCCCAGGGACCGCCAGCGAGAGACCCCTGCCGCGAACCGTCCGGGCAGGTTGAGGTCGCCGAGGAGCAGCCGGGGACCCGGTGCGTCGCCCAGCCAGGAGACCGCCCGCTTCAGCTGCCACATCTGCCAGCCCGGGACGAAGGACAGATGGGTGCATGCCACCGTTACCTCCGCGCCTGGCGTGCGCACGGTCGCGGCGAGAACCACGCGGGGCTCGTCCGCGACCCGGAGCCACCCCTGCCCCGCCGGCAGCGGAATCGGCACCGAGACCGGCGCGCCGCGCAGCCGCAGCACGCGCCAGTCCGTCACCGGCCAGCGGCTGAGCAGCGCGACGCCGTACGAGGCGAGGCCGTTGGCGCCCCCTACGGGCTCGTCGGCGTTCGTGGCCGCGCGCCACGATGACCGCGACCCGTCGGGAGTTCCGATGACGGCAGCCGCGAAGCGCTGATGTGGCAGGCCCAGCTGCTCACTGGCGAGGGCTGCCTGGTCGACCCCTCCGGACCGCTCCGCGTGGCAGTCGACCTCCTGCAGGGCCACGATGTCGGGCTCGAGGTCGTCCCTTAGTTGTCGCATCGCCGAGCGCAGCTGATCGGGAGTCGAGCGGCCCGCGAGGTCGGCTCCGGGGGAGGACCGGTCGCCGTCTCGCGGGCCGAGGGCCCTGCCGCTGAGGAGGTTCGCGGTGACCAGTCGCACGGGGTCGACGCTAGGGGCTGTGGCGAGCACCGGCGATTCGGGACCTAGTGTCGAGGGGTGCCCTCCATCGATGACCAGCAGCCGCTGATCGACCTCGCGCTCTCCCGGGCGGTCGTCGACCGCGACGCCGACCACCGTGGCGACCCGGAGTGGCTCGCACGCCAGTGGGCCGCCACCGGGCGTGTCCTCGTCGTTCACGACGGCCAGGTCCCGGTGGACGACGACGGCCGGCTGGTCCTCCTGCCGGCGACGCAGGTGCCGCTTTCGGTCTCAGACGGAGCGGGATCGCCCGGCGTGGTCGTCGCCTACCTCGGGCGGATGGGCGAGACCACCTACTTCGCCGCGCTGGACCTCGACGCCGGTGGTGTGGCGGCCAGGGCCGCGACGACCGCGGACGGATCGGGTGTCGACGACGGCGCGGCGGCGAGCAGCGTCGTTCGGGAGTTTCCCGGAGTGGCGGCCGGCCACGTGCGCTGGGCGGGCCTGCGCGACGTGGGGGCGGTGCTCGATGACCTGGAGGCGGGGCTGGTCGTGCATGCCGTCGCGCTCGCGGCGTGGCACCGCAGCCACACCCACTGCCCGCGCTGCGGCGCACCCACCGAGCCGGTCCTGGCCGGGACGGTGCGCCGGTGCCCGAAGGACGCCACGGAGCACTATCCGCGCACGGACCCGGCAGTGATCATGACCGTCGTCGACGAGAGCGACCGGCTGCTCCTGGGCAGGCAGGCGTCGTGGCCGGAGCGACGGTTCTCGACCCTGGCCGGTTTTGTCGAGCCGGGGGAGAGCCTGGAGCGAGCCGTTGCTCGGGAGGTGGCCGAGGAGGTCGGCCTCACGGTCCGCGAGGTCCGCTACGTCGGCAGCCAGCCGTGGCCGTTCCCGTCCTCACTCATGCTCGGGTTCGTCGCCCGCGTCGAGGGGGAGGAGCCGCGCGTCGACGGGGTCGAGATCGCCGAGGCCCGGTGGTTCGACCACGGCGAGCTCGAGGCCGCACTCGCCTCCGGCGAGCTGCGGCTGCCCCCGTCGATCTCCATTGCGCGCCGCCTCATCGAGGCGTGGGCGGGGGATCCGCTAACGGCAGACGGGACCTGGCGCTAGCTCAGACGCCGAGCTTGTCCTTGACCTGGATGAGCGAGGGATTGGTCATGGCGCTGCCGTCAGGGAAGACCACGGTGGGCACTGTCTGGTTGCCGTTGTTGATCTTTTCGACCAGGGCGGCGGCGTCGGGGTGCTCCTCGATGTTGACCTCGTCGTAGCCGATGCCCTCACGCTCGAGCTGGCTCTTCAGCCGTCGGCAGTAGCCACACCAGCTCGTGCTGTACATCGTGATCGAGGCACCCACAGGACGCTCCTCTGCTCAGGCGGCGACTGCCGCGCCCGTTGCTGTCACCGGAGAGCAACCCGCGCGACCGGCGTTCTAATCCGGCACCGGCGGGCTCCGCCCCCCCGTCACGACCTCTCTTCCCGCCAGCATGGCAGGGGATAACCGCGGAGGGCGCGGACGCGGGCTGGGAGACTGGCGGAGTGACGCCGTCGCAGGACCTGCTCGCCAGCCTGGACCCCGAGCAGCGGCAGGTGGCGACCGCGCCCGCCGGCCCGCTGTGCGTGCTCGCCGGCGCCGGCACGGGCAAGACCCGCGCGATTACCGCTCGCATCGCCCACGCCGTCCTCACCGACCAGGTTGCTCCGACCTCCGTGCTCGCGGTCACGTTCACCGCCCGCGCTGCTGGCGAGATGCGCGGCCGGCTGCGGGCGATGGATGTCGGAGGCGTCCAGGCCCGCACCTTCCACGCGGCGGCGCTGCGCCAGCTGCAGTTCTTCTGGCCGCGGGCGGTTGGCTCGCCGCCCCCACGCCTGGTGGACTCCAAACTCCCGGTCCTCGCAGAGGCATGCTCGCGTGCGGCGCTGCGCAGCGACCGCACCGTCCTGCGCGATCTCGCCGCCGAGGTCGAGTGGCGCAAGTCCGCGCTCGTGCCGGTCGAGGGCTACGCGGAGGCGGCCGCCGCAGCTCGGCGCACCGCTCCGCCCGGCTGGGAGCTGCCCCGGGTGCAGACGGTTCTCGAGGGCTACGAGGAGGTCAAGCGCGATCGCGGCCTCATGGACTTCGAGGACGTCCTGCTGCTCACGATCGGGCTGCTCGCCGACTATCCCGACGTCCGCCGGGAGGTGACGGCGCAGTACACCACCTTCGTCGTGGACGAGTACCAGGACGTCTCGGCCCTGCAGCAGCAGCTGCTCGAGCAGTGGCTGGCCGGCCGCCACGACCTCACCGTGGTGGGCGATCCGGGCCAGACGATCTACTCCTTCGCCGGAGCCGACCCGAGATATCTGCTCGGTTTCCAGGAGCGTCACCCGGGGGCACAGGTCGTGCGACTGGTCCGCAGCTACCGCTGCACGCCGCAGATCGTGGCCGCGGCCAACGCGGTGCTGCCGAGCCGGCAGCACGGTGGGGTGGCGCTGCGCAGCGTCGTTGCCGACGGACCCGAGCCGCGCGTGCTGTCCTTCGCCGACGAGGTCGCCGAGGCCCGGGGGGTAGCGGCCGACATCGCACGACGCGTCGCCGAGGGGGTCCCGGCCTCGCAGGTCGCCGTGCTCTTCCGGACCAACGCCCAGTCCCAGAGCCTCGAAGAGGCCCTCACCGACGTCAACGTGCCGTTTGTGCTGCGCGGCACCGAACGCTTCTGGGAGCGGCCCGAGGTGCGCCAGGCTCTGGTCCTGCTGCGCGGCGCCGCCCGGGGCGCCACGGCGCCAGAGGGGCCGTCGCTGGTCGCCGCCGTCCGCGACGTGCTCTCGTCGTCGGGCTGGTCGGCGGATGAGCCGCCAGCGGCGGGCCCGGCTCGGGAGCGGTGGGAGTCGCTGTCCGCCCTGGTGCGCCTGGCCGAGGAGCTGCAGGCCGCAGCTCCGGCCGCGACGTTCGCCGACTACGTCGCAGAGCTGGCCGAGCGCGCCGCGAGCGCGCACGCGCCCGCTGTCGAGGGCGTCACACTCGCCAGCCTGCACGCCGCGAAGGGCCTGGAGTGGGACGAGGTCTACCTCGTGGGAGTGGGCGAAGGGCTGCTGCCGATCTCTCACGCGCAGACCGCTGCGGCGATCGAGGAGGAGCGGCGGCTGCTCTACGTCGGTGTCACGCGGGCGCGACGCCGGCTCCAGCTGAGCTGGACGACCGCTCGCACCCCGGGTGGTCCCGCCAACCGCCGCCCCAGCCGGTTCCTGGCGCCGCTGCTGCCGGAGTCGGAGTCGGAGTCTGAGTCGCGGCCGCGCCCAGGCGCCACGGGGGCCGCGCGCGGGCGACGTTCGCGCTCGACTGTCGAACGGCGTCCGGCCACCTGCCGGTCGTGCGGCGCGCTGCTGCCCGACGGGGTCTCCCGCAAGCTCGGCCGCTGCCCGCAGTGCCCCGGCGACGTCGACCTCGCGCTGCTGGAGCGGCTGCGGGAATGGCGTACCGCCACGGCCAAGGCCGCCAGCGTGCCCGCCTTCGTGGTCTTCACCGACGCGACGCTGCTGGCCATCGCCGAGCGTCGGCCCGCGGACCGGTGTGCGCTGTCCGCGGTGTCTGGAGTGGGAGCGGCGAAGCTGGAGAAGTTCGGCGAGGACGTCCTCGCGCTCGTCGCCGGGACGACAGCCTCGTAATCTCCACAAGATCTCGATCGAGTAACTGTCGAAAAATATGGTTGCCGCTGACAACGGCCAGGGCCTACTCTCCTTCTCACCGGCACCGCGCCGGACCATGCTCGGTTGGCAAGCCGACATCCACGACCTAGGAGGTGACGCAATGTCGACGACGATTTCCACCGCTCAGCGTTCGCAGCTGATGGCTGCCGCCGCGACTCGTGTCGCCTCCGGCGTGAAGGTCTACTGCGTCGCCAGCACTGGCGCCTTTGTGGCTCCTGTCGTCGCGCCTCTCACCGGCGCGCCCGCGGGCATCCGTTTCACCGATGCCCCGCAGTTCGACCCGGGTGTTCGCACCTGGAGTCCTCCGGTCTAGAGACCTCTCAGACCTGCAGGCCCAGGCCGCGGAACCCGACTCGGGATCCGCGGCCTCGTTGTTTGTCCGGCCCCTTCTCTGGCCGGCACGAGGGCAGCGCTCCCGGATCCATCGCCGACGATCCGGCAGCCAGCCGGTTCGACCGAGACCGAACCAGCCCCGACAACCCACCTGCAGGAGGTGACCGCCGTGCAGCTCGCAGCTCTGTGCGACGAGCTATCACGCATCGAGGACGGACTCCCGTGTCGCAGCTACGACCCGGAGCTCTTCTTCGCCGAGACCCCCGACGACGTTGAGTTCGCCAAGGCCCTGTGCCGTACGTGCCCTGCTGTTGACGCCTGCCTGCTGGGCGCGCTTCAGCGGCAGGAGCCGTGGGGCGTCTGGGGCGGCGAGCTGTTCAACCAGGGCGTCGTCGTCCCCCGCAAGCGCCCCCGCGGGCGCCCGCGCAAGACCGAGGTGGCGGCATGAGCCTCCTGCTGCCCTCTCTGTCCCTCCACCCCTTTCCCGTTGCCACCGCCCGCGACGTCCCGTCGACGGGCTACCAAGACCGGAGTACAGCCATGCACCAGCTTCTGCACGAGGACCTCGCCCGCGCCAATATGCAGTCACGACTGCGGGAAGCGGAGCGAAGTCGCCAGGCCCGGCGCCTGCTTGTCGCCAAGCGAGCAGTCCGCCGAGCCGAGACCGCCAGTGCTCGTGCCCGTCGTGCCCTGAGTGCGGCGAGCATGTACTGAGCGAGATCGGACCGGCCCTTGTGACCTGCCCCCTGTGACCTGCCGGGCGCGGGCGGACCGGCGGCACTCCTGCCGGCGTCCGTCCGCGCCCGCTGTCGTCTCTGCCAGGGAAGGATGGGGGCATGGTCGCCACCTGCGCCCGATGCGGCGCCGCCGAGCCGCCCGAGACCCAGCAGGTGAGCGAGTCCGATCGGCCGGCTCTGCTCGCGCTGCACGCGTGGAGCGTCCTGCGCGACCAGCCGGGACGGCAGGATCTGCTGTGCCCGGCGTGCACCCGGGAGCACCTGCGCAGCATCGAAGGCCGGCTCGACCAGGCCTGGTGGTGACCGCGGAGGCGCGGCCTCAGCCGGCTAGTTGCTCGGAGGTCTCCGCGAATCCCGGGACCCAGTCGAGCAGCTCCTGCCGGAAGGGAGCCATCGCCTCGAGCTGGCACAGGATGCCGATAGCCCCCATGGTGACGCGGTGGATCAGCAGGTACTCCGGCGGCAGGTTGAGCTGGGTGCCAACCGTGTAGGCGGGGGAGCGGGGGTCGCCGACGCGCAGGGCCTGCTCTCGCATCCAGGCGCGGTTGAAGTGGAACTCCTCGACGACCGCCGGCTCGAGAAGCGGCGAGAGGTAGTCGAGCAGCCGCTGGGCGTCGAGGCGGACGTCGGGCTTGACGAAGCCCAGCGCCTGGAGGCCGTCCAGCACGGCCTCGGCCTGCCCGTCGATTGCGAGGGCGAGCAGTGGACCGATGGGCTCGGGCAGGCCGTCGGGCAGCCGGTTGACGGCGCCGAAGTCGAGCACGCCGAGGCGGCCGTCCTCGAGGATCCGGAAGTTGCCGGGATGCGGGTCGGCATGCAGCAGCCCGGCGCGCTGCGGCCCGCTGAAGAGGAAGCGGACCAGGAGCCGGCCGCCGAGGTTGCGCTCGTCCTGAGTGCCCTCGGCGATGATCCGCGAGAGCGGCGTGCCTTCCAGCCACTCGGTCACCAGTACGCGCTCGCTGGAGTGGACGACGTGCGGCACGGCGATGTCAGGGTCCGCGTCGTAGACCTCGGCGCACCGCTGCTGCGCCTCTGCCTCCAGCTCGTAGTCCAGCTCCTCGGCCACCCGCTCGCGCAGCTCGGCCAGCAGCGGCTTGATGTCGAGGCCGGGGGCAAGGGATCCGAAGACGCGGGCCAGGCGCGAGATCTGTGCGAGGTCGCCGAGCAGCGCCTCGCCGGCACCGGGGTACTGGACCTTGACCGCCACCGCGCGCCCGTCATGCCAGACCGCGCGGTGCACCTGCCCGATCGAGGCGGCCGCCGCCGGCTTGTCATCGAAACTCTCGAACAGCTGGCGCCACTCCGGGCCGAGCTGCTCGGAGAGCACCTGGTGGACGGCACGCGCGGGCAGCGGCGGCGCTGCCTCCTGCAGCTTGGTCAGGGTGGCGCGGTAGGGGCCCGCGACCTCCTCGGGGAGCGCAGCCTCGAACACGCTCATGGCCTGGCCGAACTTCATCGCGCCGCCCTTGAGCTCGCCCAGGACGCGGAAGATCTGCTCGGCGGTGCGCGCCTGGATCTCGGCGGCGACGATCTCGGCGGGACGACCCCCGATGCGCTTGCCCAGGCCGACGGTGGCGCGCCCGGCGAAACCCAGGGGAAGGGACGCCAGCTTGATGCCGCGGGTCACCGCCTTGCGGGGCACGTCGCTCACACGGTCCATTGTCCCTCCGCTACGGACCATCGGCAGCCGCAGCGGGGGTGAGTCGTCCAGCTCCTGCGGGCGGCGAGCAGCGTCGGGCCGAGTTCGAGGGTGGCGTTGACGCTCGGGCAGGTCCGCCCCTCGACCCACGCCAGGACCTCCCCGGCCGCCACCGCCGCGGCTGCCACGGCCAGCAGGACGGGCGGCGGCGAGGGCGCCAGTCGTTCCTCCGAGGCCGCGACAGCAGCCCACTCGCGGTCGCGGTCGCCGCGAGCGCAGTCGACGCAGCGGCGGCACGCGGTGGCGCCGGGAAGCACGAGAGGACCGACGACGGCCGAGAGCAGCGACGCGGACACGATCAGGTGGGGTTGGCTGGCGCGGACGAGTTCCTCGCACGCCAGTCGACGCGAGGCGCCGTCCTCGACGACGACGACGAGGTGAGGCGAGGGGGAACCCACTGCGGGCTGGAGCAGCCGCAGCCGCCCCTCTCCAACGTCGCTGTCCTGGTGGCCACCGGGGGCGACGTCGGTGTTGGTCACGACGTCGTCGTCGGCTCCTCGGACGGTGCCCACCCCTGACCCTCGCAGCAGGTTGGCCAGGACGGCGCCGACGCGGCCCAGCCCCCGGATCTCGATGACCGCGGCGCGGCGGGCCCGTATGACCGACACCCCGCCGTCGGCGGGAGTGGAGGTCAGGCCGGCGGCCACCAGGTCGGGACCGAGCTGAGCTCTCTCGGCGGCGGACAGCGGCAGCTCAGCGAGCTGACGCGCGACCATCCCCGCGTCCTCGAGCAGGTCGGCGTCGTCGAGGAGCGCCCACAGCGGGCGACTGATCTCGTCGGGGGTGAGAGCCGACAGCTCGAGGCTTCGCAGCACCTGCCGCTGCTCGGCGGTGAGGCCGCGCAGCACGACGGCGCCGGGTCCAGAACCGAGCTCGACGACGTCCTCGCCGCGCTCGACCACCCGCAGTCCCCGACGCAGGCGGACCCTCGGTCGATCAGGACCTGCTGCCGGGCTCGCCGGGATGTGTCCTGTCGCCGTCTGTGCCGTCACCGGCCCAGCGTGTCAAAGCAGCGGCAGTGGCCCCGCTGGTTCTCCACAGGCGCGGCAGGGGCAGCGACGTTCGGGTCGGGGCGCCTACCAGCTCCGGGAGGTGGACGTCGGCAGGCGAGCGGAACATGCGCGTGGGGAGAGGCTGGTGCCTCTCCCCACGGATGAGCAGCTGCCGCACTGCCGTACAGCCGCACTGTCGCACTGCCGCGGCGAACGCCGGCAGGCGGGCAGGTAGTCGGCGGCGTCAGGCCTTGCCGAGGATGCGGTTGAGCTTGGTGCCGCAGACGGGGCAGGTGCCCTTGGCCATGCGACGACCGTTGGTCACCTCGACGTTGCCCTCGAACTCCCGCTTCTCCTTGCACTTCACGCAGTACGCGTCGCCCTTGTAGGTCTCGGCCATCTCGGCCCTCCTTGTTGTCACGTCTGAGCCGGTCCATCGGCCGGTCCTGCCGGTCAGGGTGCGGCTGTCAGCTTCTCCAGCTGGGACGCCGTCACCCGTGCGATCGGAGGTCACCCTACGGCAGACGGCGAGCACGGCAGTGCATCGCGGCGCGCGCGGCGTGTGCAGCCGCCGGCGGGAGACAGGCGGGGGCGGGAGACAGGCGGGGTCGGCAGACAGGCGGGGTCGGCAGACAGGCTGAGTCGGCGGACAGGCGGGTCGGCAGACATCGAAGCCCCCGGGGCGCACGTCCGGTCGCCCGCCTTCCCCTGCGGGCGCCCGGCCGGTTATCCGGGGGCTTCGTCGGGAGGCGACGCTATGGCTGTTGCTGGCGCTGCGTCAACGGCTTCGCGAAAACTCTCATCCCCACCTGTGGACAAGGTTGGGGACGGCGTGTGAACGCCTGCGGCGTGTCCGGCGGGAACCTGTCGATGGCCCTGTGCACGCCGCTGTGGAGGCCAGGGGATTCGTGGCCCGCCTCCCGCCCTGACCTGCGCTGACGCGGGCAGCGGGATGTGGACGACAGAAATCTCTGAGGCTGGATATCCGTGCAGCGGGTCCGTCGGGCAGTACCGTCGGATCATGTCGGCGCTGCGCGACCCCGACACGGGGCTGGAGGTCGTCGTGCGCCGCAGCGCGCGGCGCCGTCGCACCGTGTCCGCGCACCGCGAGGGCGACCAGATTGTGGTCCTGCTGCCTGCGCGGCTCGGAGCGGCCGAGGAGCGCCGCTGGGTCGACGAGATGCTCGCCCGCCTGCATGCTGCTGAGGCCAAGCGCCGGCCGAGTGATGCCGACCTGCTCAGCCGAGCCGAGGAGCTCTCGCGCCGCTATCTGCGGGGGCGGGCGCAGCCGGCCTCGGTCGCCTGGTCGGAGCGACAGCGCGGGCGTTGGGGATCGTGCACTCCCTCGGACCGCTCGATCCGGCTCTCGGCGCGGCTGCAGGGCGTGCCCTCGTGGGTCTTGGACTACGTGATCGTGCATGAGCTGGCGCATCTGCTTGTGCCGGGCCACACACAGGACTTCTGGCGCCTCGTGGCGAACTATCCGCGGGCGGAGCGGGCCCGCGGCTTCCTCGATGGCATCGCCCACGCCGAGGGGGCTCCCGAGCCCACCGGAGACGAGGGGTCAGGCGACGACTGACCGCTCGTGCCACCGCTGCACCGCGGCGCGGACGAGGAGGTCGACGCCGGGTGCCAGTTGGTCGGGCAGCCCCTCGATGGGCCACCAGCGCACGGCGTTCGACTCCTCCGACAGCCGCAGCTCGGTCTCTGATGCCACGACGAGGTGCTGCACGTCGAGATGCCAGTCCACCTCCGGACGGCAGGGCGCCGGGTGCTTGCTGAGCAGGATCGGCAGCGGGTCGAGATGGCCGGTCAGCCCGAGCTCCTCGCGCACTTCCCGAACGGCGCCCGCGCCCAGGTCGCCGTCGTCGGCCTCGAGATGGCCGCCGGGCTGCACCCAGAGTCCCAGCCGCCGGTGGTGCACGAGCGCAGTGCGAGCGCCGGCGGCGTCGAGGACAGCGGCACTCGCGGTGACATGGCCGGGTGCGCCCTCGCGGCTCGTCGCGAGCGGCTGGGCCGCGAGGACGGACAGGAACTCGGCTCGAAGGGCCCGCTGCTCGGCGTCTGGCAGCGGCATCGCCTGCAGGACGCGGGCGGCGGCGAGGCGCTGGCGCTCTCGCCCGCTCAGTGCGAGGAACCCGTCTCGTCTGCCGGCGGCTCTGGCTCCGAGGAGTCCTCGAGTGCCGACAGGTCGAAGGCGTCCATGGCCTCGTCGGTCGACCGCGCGGCGTAGCCCTGCGGGTCGTCGAGGTCGTCGGCGCTGGGAAGCAGGTCCGGGTGTGACCAGACCTCGTCGCGGCCGCTGACGCCACGCAGCTCCTCGAGCGTCGCCCACAGCGTGGCGGCGTCGCGCAGCCGACGCGGTCGCAGCTTGAGTCCGACGAGGGCGGCGAACGTCGCCTCGGCCGGCCCACCGAGCGCCCGACGGCGGCGCATCGTCTCCCGCAGCTGCTCGGCGCTGGGCAGGTGGGCGGACGCGGCCTGGTGGACGACGAGGTCGACCCAGCCCTCGATCAGCGCCAGCAGCGTCTCGAGGCGGGCGAGGACGGCCTCCTGCGCCGGAGTGTCCTCGTGGGTGAACAGGCTTTCGGTCAGCGACTGCATGCTCTCGGGGTCCATGCTCTGCAGGGACGCCGGGTCGATCCCGCCCATCGCCGACTCGAGACGGGAGGGGTCGATGACGATGCCGCGGGCGTACTCCTCGACGGCTGCGACGATGCGCGACCGCAGCCAGGGGGCCCGGGCGTGCAGACGCTGGTGGGCCACCTCGCGCAGTGCGAGGTAGACGCGGACGTCGTTCTCGGACAGTCCCAGGCCGTCCCCGAAGGCGCGCACGCCCGAGGGCACCAGCACCAGGCGGCCCTGCGCGAGGGGGAGTCCCACGTCGGTCGACGAGGTCACCTCGGTGGAGAGCTGTCCGATCGCCTGGCCGACCTGCGCGCCGAACATCGCGCCGCCGACCTGTCGCATCATCCCGGACAGCTGCCCGACCATGGCCGCCATCTCCGGCGGCACCTGCGACTGCATCGAGGAACCGACGCTGTCGACGACGCGCTCGGCGACCGGCTCGACGAGGGCGGACCAGCCACCGGCGGTCCCCTCGACCCACTCCGAGCGCGACCACGCCACCGGTGCGTAGGAGACGGCGGGGAAGTCGGTCACCTGGTCCAGCCACAGGTCGGCCAGCCGCAGCGCCTCCTCGACGTCGCGCCGCTCGGCAGCGCTCACGCTGGGGTCGCCGTCCTTGACGGCCAGCTGCCGCGCCACGTCCCGCGCCAGGTCCCAGTTGACGGGGCCGCCCTGCCACTGCAAGAGCCGACCGATGTGCTGCAGCGCCGCGCCAAGGTCGCCGCCGCCCATCCCGAAGCCGCCGAGCATGCCGCCGAACGGGTGGCCGCTCTCGTCTCCCGACCGGCGCCGCTCGTCGTCGTCGCCGACTCCGAAGCCGAAAGGCAGGTTGCTCACGACAACACCTCGGGGGTCCAGTGGAAGGATGGGGCGGTGATCGGTGGGGCGGACGTCGACGGGCAGCACAGCGCGCAGTGCCCGCGCCAAGCGACCGCCTTCGCTCTGCCCACGGTAACCGGGTCGTGGCGCCGATGAGTTCCCGGCTCCGCTCGCGGCGAACGACGGTCGGCATCACCGGCGCCACCCAGCTGGTCCCCTCGCTACTCGCCCAGCGGCTGGCGCCCCGTCCCGACGTCCAGGTCGTCGCGCTGGACAGCCAGCGGGGATCGCTCACCGGGGTCACCTGGCGCGTGGCCGACGTGCTGGACCCCTCCCTCGCCGCGAAACTGCAGCGACTGGATGTCCTCGTGCACGTGGTCGGCCCCGAGCAGCCGGATGCCGGGATCGAGGAACGCCGGGCGGCGACCGTGCGGGCCGCCCAGACCGTCATCACGTGCGCCGCGGCGGCCCGGGTGCCGCGCCTGGTGCTCGTCACCTCGGCCATGGTCTACGGCGCGCGGGCAGACAACGCCGTTCCGCTGGCTGAGGACGCTCCGCTGCGGGCGCCCGCGGACGAGTCCTTCGTCGGCGACCTGGTCGAGGTGGAGCGGCTCGCAGCTCGCGGCCCAGAGATCCACCCCGGCCTGTCCATCACCGTCGTGCGACCCGCCGCCCTCGTCGGGCCGGGAGTGGACGGTGTCGTGCCCCGGCACTTCGAGGCGCCGCGGCTGGTCCGGCTGCGAGGGGTGGACCAGCGGTGGCAGTTCTGCCATGTCGACGACCTCGCCAGCGCTCTCGAGCTCGCCGCCCTCGGGACGGTGACGGGCCACGTCGCCGTCGGCTGCGACGGCTGGCTGGAGCAGGCCGACGTCGAGCGCGTGTCCGGCATGCGCTCGGTCGAGCTGTCTCCGGCCCTTGCCTTCGCCACCGCCGAGCGCCTGCACCGCGTCGGGGTGCTGCCGACGGCTGCGACCGACCTGGCCTTCGTCGTGTCCCCCTGGGTCGTGGACTGCGCCGCGCTGCGGGCGGCCGGCTGGCGCCCGGAGCGGGACAACCAGGCCTGCCTGCGCCTGCTGCTCGCCGAGGTCGAAGGCCGCCACGCGGTCGCAGGTAGACGAGTGGGCCGCCGAGATGCGACCACCCTCGGCGCCGCGGGGGCGGCAGTCGCTGTGCTCGGCACCGCCGCCATCGTGCGTCGGACGCGGCGAGCCAGAAGACTGCGGTGAGGAGCGTGTCCGGCACCGGGCAGAGCACGAACGGGCAGAGCACGAACGGGCAGAGCACGAACGGGCAGAGCGGGAACGGGCAGAGCACGAACGGGCAGAGCGGGAACGGGCAGAACTGGGAGGGCAACGTGGGCGAGGAGTCGGCGTCCGGGGTGGGCGAGCCGCGCCGTTCGGGGCGGGTCTCGCTCTGCGCCGTGCGGGACACCGACCTTTCACTCGACGAGGTGCTTGCCGCCGTCTCCGACCGCACCGCCGGGGGTGTGGTGCTCTTCCTGGGTGTCGTGCGGGACCGCGACTCGGGCAAGGACGTCGACCAGCTGGAGTACGAGGCGCACCCGCGGGCCGAGGAAACGCTGCGCGAGGTGCTCGAGGGCGTGGCCGCGGACTTCGACGTCGTGGCCGTTGCTGCCACCCACCGGGTTGGCCTGCTGCAGATCGGCGACCTCGCCACCGTGGTCGGCGCGAGTGCCGTGCACCGGGCTCAGGCGTTCGAGGCGGCCCGGGCGGTCATCGACCGGCTCAAGGCACGGGTCCCGATCTGGAAGCATCAGGCGTTCGCCGACGGCACGCAGGAGTGGGTCGGGGCGTTGGAGTGATGGCAGCGCCGGGTGGCGCGGTGGGTGGTCGGGTGTCGTGGCGGGCTGAAGGGCGGGCTGAAGGGCGGGCATGGAGGTCATCGTCTGGTGGACGATCCCCCTGGTCGCGACCGTCCTCGCGCTCGTCTGGGTCTTTTGGGTCAGCCGCCCGCGGCCTCCCGAGGACCTGCACGAGTCCCTGGAGAGCTACGAGCGGTTCAAGGCGGCGCTCGAGCCACGCCCCTCGCGCCGTCCATGGTGGCAGCGGCGAGGACAGGGCAGACGCCCTCAGCAGCGGGAGGAAGACCGGTGACAGGTGCCGTCGGACGGCAGCGACGACGTGCCCTGGGGGTGACCGGCGTCGTCGTGCTTGTGCTCGCGGTGCTCGCCGCGGTCCTGCCCGTGCCCTACGTGCTGCTGTCGCCGGGTCCGGTCGAGAACACTCTGGGCACGCATGACGGCCGCCCGCTGATCGCGATCAAGGGCAAGCGGACCTATCCCGCCAGCGGCGCCCTCGACCTCGTCACCGTCTATGTCTCCGGTGGGCCCGGTCAGCGCGTGTCGCTGCTCGCCGCGCTCCACGGGTGGTTGGACTCGAGCACCGCGGTCGTCCCTCAGGACGAGGTCTATCCGCCGTCGTCGACCCAGTCCGAGGTCGAACGGCAGAACACGCAGGAGATGACCTCGTCGCAGGAGGCGGCCACCGTCGCGGCGCTACAGCATCTGGGAATCCCGTTCGGTGGCACGGTCGTCGTGTCGGAGGTCGTCCAGGGCTCTCCTGCCGACGGCCAGCTGCGGCCCGGCGACGTCATCGCGGAGGTGGACGGCACTCCTGTGAAGACGCCGGAGGACGTGGTCGCAGCGGTGCGCAAGCACCAGCCCGGCGAGCGGGTCTCGTTCACCATCCGCCGGAAGGGCTCCACGCAGACGATCTCGCTCACGACCGCCAACCAGAACGGCGTTGCCGTGGTCGGCTTCGTGCCCGACGCCCACTACAACTTCCCGTTCGAGGTCTCGATCGACCCGGGCGACATCGGTGGCCCCAGCGCAGGCCTGATGTTCACCCTCGGCATCGTCGACCTGCTCACGCCGGGAGACCTCACCGGCGGACGCAAGATCGCAGGAACGGGCACCATCGCCCCGAACGGCGCTGTCGGTCCCATCGGAGGCATCCAGCAGAAGATGCTCGGGGCGCGAGCCGCCGGGGCGAAGTGGTTCCTGGCACCGGCCGGGGACTGCGCCGCCGCTGTGCCTGCCGTGCCGTCCGGCCTGACGCTGGTCAAGGTGACCTCGCTGGACAGCGCCCTCGCAGCCGTTGAGACGATCCGCACGGGCAAGGGCGCCCTCCCGAGGTGCTCCTAGCCCTCGTCGCTGGGCGCCTCCAGTGTGGCGGCCAGCGCGTCGACGAGGCTCGGGACGAGCCGGGGTCCCCACAGGACGGAGGCGTCCTCGTCGTGGCTGCGCAGCCGAACGGCGCAGCTGGCCGACCCATCGCGCAGCACGGCCACGCACAGTCGCACGTCCTGGCGGTCGGGATGCTGCGAGAGCCACTCGAGTGCCTCCGACCCCACCTGGGGCATCGCGCCCTCGGCGGCGGCCGGCACCATCAGGCGCTCCACCACCACCGCCGCTCCCAGCACCTCCGGCGGCCACGCGATCCGCTCGAGGGACTCCTCGAGCGAGTGGCCCGGCGGCAGGTCTTCCTGCTCGACAGGAGTCAGCGAGCCAGCCCCGGTGATGGCATCGATGTCCAGGGAGGCGGCGAGCGCCGGCTCGCGAGCGAGCAGGTCGCTGGTCGCGACGAGGGCGAACAGTCGGGGAGGGACGTCCCAGCCACGCTCGACAGCGTCGTTCTCGATGTCGCGCAGCGCCGCCTCCAACGGGAGGGACATCCGGGGCGCCGGAGGGGACGGGTCTGAGGTGGGTTCGGTGGGTGTCACGTCCTCCATCCTGCTGCCTGCGGGTCGGGGCGCGCTGGACCACCCGCGGCGGGCAGGGGGAACCGAACGCTTGATCGGTAAGTTGTCGGGTGGACGGTGACAGGTCGGCCGCTGACAGGAGTGCGCGCGCGTGAGCTTTGACTTCCCGGAAGCGGCCCCTCGCCGTCCCGGTCCCGCCCGGCCGCGCCGGCGGCTCGTGCTGCTGCCGACCATCGCCGTTCTCGTCGTGCTCGTGCTGGTCTTCGGCATCTTCGCGTCGTTCTGGACCGACTGGCTCTGGTACCGCTCGATCAGCTTCCAGGGCGTCTTCCGCACCGAGTTGGTGACACGAGCGGTGCTGTTCGTCGTCTTCGGACTCGCCTTCGCGGTGCTCGTGCTGCTCAACGTCGTCCTCGCGCGGCGCACCCGCGCCGAGCTGACCGGCCTGACCCCGGACGACGTCGTTCTGGCTCGGTACCAGCGCATGCTCGACCCGCTGCGTCGGGTGATCCTCATCGCGGCCGGGATCCTGCTGTTCCTCTTTGCCGGCTCGACGGCGTCCTCGGAGTGGGCCACCTACCAGCAGTGGGCGCACGCCACGCCGTTCGGGACGCGCGACCCGCAGTTCCACAAGGACCTGTCGTTCTTCGTGTTCACCCTGCCGTGGTGGCAGTTCCTGCTCAGCTTCGCCTTCGCGATCGTCGTCGCCAGCATCATCGTCGCGCTGGCCTCGCACTGGCTCTACGGGGGGCTGCGCGTCACGGGGCGCAGGCAGGCGCGCACCACCACCGGCGCCCGCGTCCACCTCTCGGTCCTGCTCGGCATCTTCGTGCTGCTCAAGGCCATCGGCTACTGGCTGGACCGCTACGCGCTGGCGACCGCGGATGGCCAGGTGGGTCGAGAGTCCTTCACCGGCCTCACCTACACCGACGTCAACGCCGTCCTGCCGGGCAAGACCATCCTTGCGGTGATCGCGCTGATCTGCGCCGTCCTGTTCTTCGCGACCATCTTCACGAGGTCGTGGCTGCTGCCCGGGGTGGGCGTCGGGTTGCTCGTGCTGTCCGCCCTGCTCGTCGGCGGCATCTACCCGGCGATCGTGCAGTACTTCCAGGTCCGGCCGACCGAGAACCAGAAGGAGTCGCCCTACCTGACACGGTTCATCGGCAACACGCGGCAGGCCTACGCCATCAACGACACGACGGTGAACGACTACGTGCCGCAGGCCGACCCCAAGCAGGTCGACGCCAGCTCCGGCGTGCCCGGCATCCGGCTGCTGGACCCGGCGGTGGTCTCGCCCACCTTCCAGCAGCTGCAGCAGATCCGGCAGTACTACAGCTTCCCGGACTCCCTCGACGTCGACCGGTACACGATCGGTGGCCGTGAGCGCGACGCCGTCGTCGCTGTCCGCGAGATCAACCTCGACGGGGTCCCCTCGCGCAACTGGATCAACGACCACACCGTCTACACGCACGGCTTCGGCTTCGTCGGCGCCTACGGCACGCAGGTGACCGACGGCAAGCCGGACTTCTTCGAGTCGGACCTGCCCTCGAAGGGCGTGCTGCCGAAGTTCCAGCCGCGGGTGTACTTCGGGGAAGAGTCGCCGAGCTACAGCATCGTCGGCGGCAAGCCGGGCGGGCGCACTCTGGAGCTCGACTACCCCAGCGTGCAGAGCCCCACGGGGCAGGCCAACTACACCTACGACGGCAAGGGCGGCGTCCCGATCGGTTCGCTGTGGAACCGCATCCTGTTCGCGACCCGGTTCCAGGAGAGCAACATCCTGCTCTCCGACGTCTTCACGCCGCAGTCGAAGATCCTCTTCGACCGGGAGCCCCGTGACCGCGTGGAGAAGGCGGCGCCCTGGCTCACGGTCGACGGTGACCCCTATCCGGCGGTGGTGGACGGCCGCATCGTGTGGATCGTCGATGGCTACACCACGTCCAACAGCTACCCCTACTCCAAGCGCACCGTGCTCGGCGACACGACGGCCGACAGCCTCACCGCGACGACGAGTGCGGTGGCCGCGCAGATCCAGGCTCCGATCAACTACATCCGCAACTCGGTCAAGGCGACCGTGGACGCCTACGACGGCACGGTGACGCTCTACGCGTGGGACGAGTCGGATCCCGTCCTCAAGACCTGGGAGCGGGTCTTCCCCGGCAGTGTGAAGCCGAAGGCCGACATCTCGTCGGCCCTCATGGCCCACCTGCGCTACCCGGAGGACTTCTTCAAGGTGCAGCGCGCGCTGCTGGCGAAGTTCCACGTCACCGACCCGCAGGCCTTCTACTCCGGACAGGACTTCTGGCGGGTGCCGGATGACCCGACCAACGAGGGCTCCCAGCGCGAGGACCAGCCGCCGTACTACCTGAGCACGCAGCTGCCCGGGCAGAGCTCGCCGTCCTTCTCGCTCACCACGACCTACATCCCGCAGGGCAACAAGGCCAACCTGACCGGTTTCCTGTCGGTCAACTCCCAGCCGGGCAAGGACTACGGCAAGCTGACGCTGCTCAAGCTGCCCAGCAACTCGACGATCCCGGGTCCGGGCCAGGCGCACAACAACTTCGAGGCGACCCCGGCTGTCGGGACGACGCTGACGCTGCTGCGCCAGGGTGGCTCGCAGGTCACCCGAGGCAACCTGCTGACGCTGCCCTTCGGCGGCGGGTTCATCTACGTCGAGCCGGTCTACGTCTCGGCCAACACCGGCGGCACGAGCTACCCGCTGCTGCAGAAGGTGCTCGTCGGCTTCGCTGACAAGGTCGGGTTCGCCGACACCCTCGACCAGGCTCTGGCCCAGGTCTTCACGGCCAGCCCGACGACGGGTGGCAACGGCGGGACCGGCAACGGGGGCACTGGCAACGGTGGCACTGGTAACGGTGGCACTGGCAACGGCGGCACCGGCAATGGCGGCACCGGCAATGGCGGGACCGGCACCGGTGGCACGACTAGCCCCAGCGTGGCGCAGGCGCTGTCCGACGCGCAGAAGGCCCTGGCCGACGCGCAGAAGGCGCTGCAGTCCGGGGACTTCGCGGCCTACGGCGAGGCGCAGAAGCGGCTCCAGGACGCGATCAACCGGGCCGTGAGCGCCTCGCAGTCAGCGGCGAAGCCATCGACCAGCCCGACGACCAGCCCGACGACCAGCCCGAGTTCCAGCCCGTCGACGACGCCAGGAGCCTGAGGCCGCGCCGCTCGGCCCCCGCACGGCCGCCCGCCCTCCGCTCGCGTCGCTGGCGCGTTTGCCGGATCTTCACCAGGGGAGGGGCGCTGAGTGACACCAGCGCCTCCTGCCCCGGACCTGCTCCGGCGGCCCCGTCCCCGCCGTCACCCGGCGGTCGACCAGGGACCGGTCCTCACGGCCGGCGACTGGGCGGGCATGGGCGCGATCCTGCTGGTGCGCGCGGACAACCTCGGTGACGTCGTCATGACGGGCCCGGCGGTCCGGGCGGTGCGAGCCGCAGCGCCGCACGCCCGGATCGACCTGCTCTGCTCGCCCGCCGGCGCGGCGATCGCGCCGCTGCTGCCGGGTCTCGACGACCTGCTCGTCGCGTCCCCGGTCTGGCAGGACGCATCCCCCGCGGAGGCGGACCCGGCCCGAACGGCGCAGCGTGCGCGGGCGTCGTTCGAATCGCTCGTGGCCGAGGTGGCCGGCCGCCGCTACGACGCGATGGTCGTGCTGACGTCGTTCTCACAGTCGCCGCTGCCGCCTGCCCTGGTGGGCCTGCTGGCCGAGATCCCGGTGCGTGCCGGGCTGAGCCGCGACTTCGGCGGCGGCGTCTTGACCCACCCGGTCTCACCGCCGGACTACCTGACGCATCAGGTGGACCGGCAGCTGTTCCTGCTCGCCAGTCTCGGCGTGCCCTGCGAGAGCCGCGAGCTGCAGCTGGCGGTGCCCGGGCAGGCGCAGGTGCAGCTCGAGCGGGAACTGCGCTCTCGCGGTGTCACCCTCGGCGCAACGACGGTCGCGGTGGCACCCGGCGCAAGCGCCCCAGCCAGACGCTGGGCTCCCGAGCGGTTCCGGCGATCGGTCGCCGCCCTCTCCGAGCACGCCTGCGTCGTGGTCGTCGGGTCGGCGAAGGAGCAGCCCCTGCTCGACGACGTGGCGGGCGATGCCGCTGCCGTCCTCGCCGGGCTGCCCATTCCCGCGTGGGTGGCGCTGCTCGCGCGGGTCGACGTCGCCGTCGTCAACAACTCCGGCGGACTCCACGTCGCCGACGCGCTCGGCACTCCGGTCGTCGTCACCTGGGGTGGCACCGAGCCCATCGAGCACATGGCGCCGCGCGACGTCCCCGCGAACCTGCTGCGCGTGCCGACCTCGTGCTCGCCGTGCCACCAGTTCCGCTGCCCCTACGGCGACACCGCCTGCCTCGACGTCCCGGTCGGTGAGGTCGTCGAGGCCACCCTCGCCCATCTTGCCCGCGGGGCCGCCTCCCGCGACGAACTTCCTCGAGAGGACCGTGTGTGGACAGCCTGACGGATGTCGTCGCCCGCTTCAGTGGCACCGAGGTCGTCGTGCTCGGCGACGCGATGTTGGACACCTGGCTGGAGGGCTCCGCGACACGCTTGTGCCGCGAGGCACCCGTGCCGGCCCTGACCGTGAAGCGACGCCGCGAGGAGCCCGGGGGAGCAGCGAACGCCGCCGCGAACCTCGCCGCCCTGGGCGCGCGCGTGCACCTCGTCAGCGTCGTCGGTGACGACGCGGACGGCGAGCGTCTGGTGCGGCGCTGCGCGGAGGCCGGGGTCGACGTCAGCGGTGTCATCGTCGAAGCCGGCCGACACACGGTCGCGAAACAGCGGCTGGTCGCCGATGGCACGATGCTGGCCCGCTTCGACGAGGGGCTGGGAGACGGCGCGGCCAGCGAGGAGACGGTGGGCCAGCTGCTGGCCGCCGCACGCGAGCTGCTCCGTCGCGTCCCGGTCCTGGTCGTGTGCGACTACGCCACCGGGCTGCTCGACGCCGACCTGCGCCCCCGGCTTGGAGCGCTGGTTCGGGAGGGTCGTCCACTGGTGGTCCTCGACGCGCACGACCCGCGCCGGTGGCGTGACCTGTGCCCCGACGTGGTGGCGCCGAACTGGGACGAGGCAGTGCTGACGCTGCCGGCCGACGAGGGCGTCGACCGCACGCAATGGTTGTCCCAGCACGGGGAGACGCTGCTCGACGAGTGGTGCGCGCGGTCGGCCGCCGTCACCCTCGACTCCGAGGGAGCGGTCTTCATCGCCCGCCAGCAGCGACCTCACCGTGCGTATGCCCACCCGGTGTCCCATCCCGACACCTGCGGTGCCGGTGACTCCTTCACCGCGGCGCTCACCCTGAGCCTGGCCCAGGGGGCCGACCCGAGCGTCGCCCTGGAGGCGGCGGTGGCGGCAGCGGGCGTCGTCGTTCGCAAGTCGGGGACGGCCACCTGCACGCAGTCGGCCCTGCTCGAGCAGATCGGCATCCTCGAGCCCGTCGCGGCGCCGGACGTCCTCGTCGATGTGGTGGCCGAGCACCGGGCCGCTGGGAGGCGGGTGGTCTTCACCAACGGCTGCTTCGACGTCCTGCACTCCGGTCACGTCGCGATGCTGGACGGTGCCCGTCGGCTCGGCGACGTGCTCGTCGTGGCGGTCAACAGCGACGAGAGCGTGCGCCGCCTCAAGGGGCCAGACCGACCGGTCAACCCGCTCGGCGACCGGCTGCGCGTGCTCGCCGCGCTGTCATGCGTCGACCACCTCGTCGTCTTCGACGAAGACAGCCCCGCGGAGCTGATCGCGAGACTGCAGCCCGACGTCTACGCCAAGGGCGGCGACTACACACCCGAGACCCTGCCGGAGGCTCCCGTCGTCGAGTCGTACGGCGGGGCGGTGCGCTTCGTCGACTTCGTCGCGGATCACTCGACGACCAGGCTGCTGGACCGGATCCGCAGCCTGGACGGGCCGTTGGACGCCTCGGTGACGATCGACCTGCGCGCGCCTCTCGGTGAGCTCCCGGAGGGTGGCCGGTGACGCGGACGGACCTCGAGGTCGCCATACCCACAGCCGACCGTCCCGCCTGCCTGGCGGCGACGCTGACGTCCCTCGCCGGCCAGCGGGTGCGGCCCGCGCGGGTCGTGGTCAGCGACCAGGGCGAGTCGCCGGCAGCAGCGGAGCCGGCCGTGGTGGCCGCCCTTCGGCTGCTGGAGCACCTCGGTGTGGCGGTCGACCTGCACCGGCACCTGCCGCGCCGCGGCCTCGCCGAGCAGCGGCAGCACCTGGTGGAGGCGACGTCCCGCCGCGAGTTGCTGCTGCTCGACGACGACGTCTTGCTCGCACCCGCTGCGCTCGGGCTGATGCGGCAGGCACTGGTCGAGCTCGGTTGCGGCTTCGTCGGCATGCCCGTCGTCGGCTTGAGCTACCGAGACGACGTGCGGCCGGAGGAGCTGGCGGACTTCGAGCCCTGGGAGGACCGGGTACGACCCGAGCGGGTCCGGCGCTCGACGCCGGCCTGGCAGCGTTGGCGGCTGCACAATGCGGCGAACCCCCTGCACCTGGCGCAGCGGCTCGCGCTCTCGCCCGACGGAGCCGACGGGTACGTGGCCTACCGGGTGGCCTGGGTCGGAGGCTGCGTCCTGTACGACCGGCAGGCGCTGTTGGAGGCCGGGGCGTTCGGCTTCTGGCCCCAGCTGCCGCCCGTGCACTGCGGCGAGGACGTCGTGGCCCAACTGGCCGTGATGGAGCAGCGCGGGGGCGCGGGGATCCTGCCGAGCTTGGCCTTCCACCAGGAGGCGCCGACGACGGTGCGGGACCGCCGTGCCGAGGCGTACGACGTGCTGGGGCTCGACGCGCTCGCCGAGGTAGGCGACCTCTACGGCTCACCGGAGGTGGCCGACGCCCTGGCACGGTAAGGGGGATTTGCGGGGCTGACCCGGTTGAGGCGGGCACTTCGGGGCAGGAGGCGGACGTAAACGTGAAGAAGCGCTGCGTCAGCCGCCCACCGACGAGGAGTCGTTCGTGCTCGATCTGTCCGAGCCCACTGCCGTCCCGACCGCCGGGTCCTCCCGGTCCGAGGTCACCGTCCACCTGAGCCACCTCGGGGTCCCGGCCTCGGACGAGCCGGTGCTGACCGTCGTCGACCCCGCGACCGGGGTCCCCGTCGTGGACTTCCCGGTCGGGTCGCACGCCACGGTGACCGCCGCAGTAGATGCGGCTGAGGCCGCCCGGCGGAGCTGGGCGCAGACGCCGGCCGGAGCCCGGGGAGCGACCCTGGCGCGCATCGCCGACCGGCTCGAGGAGCGCGCCGACCGGCTCGCCGAGGCCGCCTCGGCGGAGATGGGGCGTCCCGTCGGAATGTCGCTCGACGGCGTCCGGGCCGGGATCTCCACCATCCGGCAGTACTCCGAGCTGGGTCCGGTGCACCGCGGTCGCAGCCTCAATGGCAACTGGGACGCGACCGACCTGATGGTGCTCGAGCCGCACGGGGTCGTCGCCGTCATCACCCCGTGGAACGACCCGGTCGCGGTCCCCGCCGGCCTGCTCGCCGCCGCCCTCGTCATGGGCAACACCGTCGTCTTCAAGCCCTCTGAGCGCTCCCCGTGGTCGGCGGCGCTGCTCGCCGAGGTCTTCGCCGAGGAGCTGCCGGACGGCGTCTTCACCTGCGTCTTCGGCGCGGGTGAGACCGGCGCCGCACTGGTCGCCGACTCTCGCGTCCGCGCGGTCGCCCACGTCGGCTCCACGCGCGCCGGGCGCGCCATCGCCGCGGCGACCGCGCAGACGGGCGCGCACTGCATCGTCGAAAACGGCGGCGCGGACGCCCTCGTCGTGCACAGCGGCGTCGACGCCGGCTGGGCCGCCGATCAGGTCGTCCTCGGCGGCTTCATCAACGCCGGGCAGCTCTGCACCGGCGTCGAGCGCGTGGTCGTGCTGCGCGACGTCGCCGACGCCTTCCTCGACGCCCTCGAGCAGCGCGCCCGGGCCGTCACGGTCGGCGCCCAGCACGACGAGGGCGCGTTCATGGGACCGCTCGTCGACCGGCGCCACCGCGACGAGGTGCACGCGCAGGTCCGCGAGGCCGTCGAGGCCGGCGCCCGCGTGGTCTGCGGCGGCGAGGTCCCCGAGGGCGACGGTTCGTTCTACCCGCCCACTGTGCTCGCCGACGTCCGGCCCGACATGCGGATCTGGCGCGAGGAGAACTTCGGGCCCGTGGCTCCGGTCCTCGTCGTCGACTCCTTCGACGAGGCGCTGGAGGTGGCCGCCGACAGCCCCTACGGCCTGGCGGCGACCGTGCTGACCCCGGACCTCGCTCACGCGCAGCAGGCGTGGCGGGACCTGCCCGTCGGTACCGTCAAGATCAACGCCGTCTTCGGGGGAGCCCCCGGCGGCGCCGCCCACCCGCGCGGCGCGAGCGGACGCGGCTTCGGCTACGGGCCCGAGCTGCTCGACGAGCTGTCGCGGACCAAGGTGGTCCACCTCGAGCCGCTCCCGAGCCGCTCATGACCCCGACGGCGGTGGTGACCGGGGGAGCGGGCTTCCTGGGCTCCCACCTGTGCGAGACGCTGCTCGCCTCCGGTCACGCCGTCGTCTGCGTCGACAATCTCTCGACCGGCCGCCCCGACAACGTCGCCCACCTGCTGGACGACCCGCGATTCCGGCTCGTCGTCGCCGACGTCACCGAGCCGCTGCCGCCGCTGCCGCTGGGCGCCGACTGGTCGGTCGACCTCGTCGCGAGCCTCGCCTCGCCCGCCGCCCCGACCGACTACCAGTCCCTGCCCATCGAGACGCTGCGCGCCGGGGCGCTGGGCACCGAGCACGCCCTCCAGCTGGCCGCTGAGCACTCCGCGCGTTTCCTGCTTGCCAGCACCAGTGAGGTCTACGGCGACCCTGGCGTGCACCCCCAGCCGGAGTCCTACGTCGGCCACGTGGACTGTGTGGGACCGCGCAGCATGTACGACGAGGCCAAGCGCTACGCCGAGGCCCTGACGACGGCCTACCGGCTCAGCCACGGCGTGGACACCGTGATCGCCCGTATCTTCAACAGCTACGGACCGCGGATGCGGCAGGACGGGCGTCTCGTCCCTGCGCTGCTCGACCAGGCATGCGCGGGCCGCCCCCTGACCATCCACGGCGACGGCAGCCAGACGCGGTGCCTGACCTACGTGAGCGACACCGTGGCCGGGCTGCTGGCGCTCGCCGGCAGCAGCGCCCCGGGACCGGTCAACATCGGCACCGACGACGAGCGCAGTGTCTCGGAGATCGCCGAGATCCTCGCCGACGTCGTGATGCCGCTCGTCGGGATGCGGCCCACGTCGGTGCACGCGCCCCGCCCGGCCGGCGACCCCCAGCGGCGCCGTCCCGACCTGCGTCTGGCGCGACGGCTGGGATGGCAGCCGGAGGTGAGCCTGCTCGAGGGGCTGCACCGCACCGCGCGCTGGTGGTTCTCCAACACCGTGCCGCCGCGGTTGGCCGGCGTCGCCTGACGCCCGTTACCGCGTCGCCAGGCGACGGCTGCGCAGCAGAGCGAGAGCTTCCCGAACGACGTAGCTGGGCTGCACGCGGGCGAGCTGGCCGACCCCGTCGGCGTCCGGCACCCACAGCGCTCGATGGATCGCGGTGTCGATGCGTGCTCCCCACTGCGACGGCGGGACCGGCCCGAAGACGGTGACCGACGGGGTCCGCAGTGCGGTGGCAAGGTGGGCGATGCCGGTGTCGGAGGAGATGACGAGGGCTGCGCCACTGACGACGGAGGCCAGTTGCAGGAGGCTGAGCCGGCCGGCGAGCAGGGCGGCCCGGGGCAGCTTCGCCGCTGTCACCACCTGGCGCGCCAGCGCCTCCTCCGCCGGACTTCCCGTCACAACGACGCGATGTCCGCGGGCGGCCAGATCTGCAGCCACCACACCGAACCTGGCCGCCGACCACCGTCGCGACGCGACGCTGGCACCGGGATGGATGACGACGACGCCGCGCTGGTCGGGGGCGGCCCCAGGCCGCTGAATGAGCAGGTCGTCGGGGTCGCTGGCGATGTCGTACGCGGCCAGCATGCGGCACCAGCGCTCGACCTCGTGCTCATCGGGCAGCCACTGCGGGCCGTCCGTGAAGTCCGCGTCCGGACTGGCGAAGGCCAGCATCCGGCCGGCGCGCACCGCCTGCAGGAGCCGGTGGCTCTGCGGCCCCCGGCCGTGGAGGTTCACCGCTACCTCCGGCGGGTCCCACGGCCAGGGCAGGGCTGCGACCCCGTCGTGCGGAACGATCTCGTCGACGCAGCCCACCAGGCGCACGAGCGGTGCCAGCCACGTCGGGGCGGCGAGCAGCAGGCGAGCGCGCGGGTAGTGGGCGCGCACGGCGCGCAGCGCGGGGACACCCGTGAGCAGGTCACCCATGCCGAGCGCGCGCAGCACCAGCACGGTGCTCGGCCCCGGCGGAGGGCCGCCCGCTGCCGCACCCGTCTGGGTGGGCAGCGGGCGGCGCGCAGCCTCGGTCACGAGCGACTCACGGCCACGAGGGCTCGGTGGCCGCTGCCACGACCATCTCGCGCAGCTCGCACCCGGCGGGCTGGTCGAGGGCGAAGAGGATCGCCGCGGCGACGTGTGAGGGGTCGTTCAGCTTCGCATCCGGGCCGGGCTTGTACTGCTCGGTCCGCCCGTCGAAGAAGGCGGTGCTCATGCCGCCGGGGATGAGCAGCGTGACGCCGATCTCACCGGCGGTCTCCGCTGCGAGCGCGCGGGTGAATCCGACCACGCCGAACTTGGCGGCGCAGTAGGCGGTGGCGTCGCTGACCGCCTTCACGCCGAGCGTGGAAGCCACCGTGACCAGCCGGCCGCTGCTCTGCTTCAGGTGCGGCAGGGCCGCCCGCGACACGGCCGCCACCGCGAGCAGGTCGATGGTGACGATCCGCTCCCACTCCTTCGCGGGCACCTCGTCGAGCTTGCCGGGCGTGTCGACGCCCGCCGCGGCGACAACGCCGTTCAGGCCGCCGAGCTCGTCGGCGAGCTCCTCCACCGCGGCCTCGGCCGCGCGGGTGTCCGACAGGTCGACCTGCCGGAAGGGGACGTCGGCCTTCGGGGGGTTGATGTCGATCACGCAGGGGCGGTCGCCACGCTGCAGGAGCGCGTCGACGACCGCTGCTCCCAGGCCCGAGGACCCGCCTGTCACGAGCACGGTGCGGGTGTCAGCCGACATGAATGTTCCTCTCGGTTGTGGAATTGCTGTCCAATGTCTGACCGCCCGGCCGGGAGCCGGGGTCGGTCAGGTCCAATGTCTGCTCGCTCTGTCGTTCGGTGCGCGCGGCAGCGATGAGCCGGGTGGTGCTGCGGCCGGGCAGTACCGGCAGGAGGACGACCTCTCCGCCCCACTGGGCCAGGACGTCTGCCTCTGGCAGATGGCGGCCGGTGTAGTCCGCGCCCTTGGCCCACAGGTGCGGGCGCACCTGCGCGAGCACGGCCTCGGGGGTGTCCTCGTCGAAGAGGACGACGGCGTCGACGCAGTCGAGGGCCATCAGCAGCCGGACGCGGTCCTCCTGTGGCGTCACGGGCCGCTGCGGGCCCTTCAGGCGCCGCACGGAGCTGTCGGAGTTGACGCAGACGACGAGTACGTCGCCGAGAGCCGCGGCTGCCTCCAGCAGTTCGACATGCCCGGCGTGCAGCAGGTCGAAGCAGCCACCGGCGGCCACGATGGTCCGGCCGTCGACGCGGGCGCGTTCGAGGACCGGCGCAGCAGCCTCGAGCGACCCCAGTCGTGGGACGGCACCGGTCGAGGACTCGGCTGGCCGCGGCGCAGCCGGCGCCTCGCCGTCCGGATGTGGCTGCGCAGGTGTCGTCACCACGCCGATGCGTGCGGCTGCGCCGTCGGCGACGAAGGACGCGGCGCGCCGCACGGCTCTCAGGACGGCCTCGGGAAGCTCATCGCCCTGTGCCAGCGCCACCGCGACAGCGGAGGCGAAGGCGTCGCCCGCCCCGCAGGTGTCGGCACCGCTCACCGGCGGACAGGGCGCCACCAGGGGGGCGCCGCCATCGGGTTGCGAGAGCAGCGCTCCGCGGGAGCCGAGGGTCAAGGCGACGGCGGCGCCCAGGTGCTGATGGAGCCGGGCAGCCAGTGCGCTCGCCTCCGGCAGTCCCTGAGGCACCGGTTTCGCCTCCGGGTCGAGGCCGTGTCCTTCGCTGAGGTTCGGCGTGACGACGGTCGTCCCCCGCGTGGGGCGGCTCCCGCGGGGATGCGGGTCCCAGACGACCGGGCGTCCGGCGGCAGCCGTGGACAGGGCCTTGCGCAGGGCGGGCAGCGACGTCGCCCCCAGCCCATAGTCCGACACCAGAACGGCGTCGGCCTCGGCCAGCTCTGCGGTCAGGCGGTCCGAGTCGTCGGCGCTGAGGTCGTCGGGAGTCTCGAGGACACCGTCGTCCAGCCGGAGCAGCGACTGACCGCTCACCCGGATGCGCGTCTTGCGCGGGAGGCGCCCCGCAGCGCCGAGTGGAACGAGCCGCACCCGGTTGCCCAGCAGGGCCGCGAGGTCCTCACGATCGGCCTCCGGCACCGGCGACGCGAGGGCGACCTCGACGGCGGGAGAACCGAAGCGGCTGTCGCCCGGCGGCTCCTGTGCCCCCTGCGCCGGCTGCGCCGGCTGGCCCCCCTGGGTGCCGAACGCGGCCAGCAGCGCCGCGAGCGCTGCCCCTCCCGGACGGCGTCGGGTGCGGGCGACATCGACGACGGGCACCGGAGCGTCGGGGCAGAGCCGGGAGCTGGCGCCCTCCACGTCGGCGTCGATGAGGGCATCCCCGACGACGAGGACGCGGACAGGGTGCGCCGCGGGGCCGGTCGCCGGCCCGGTCGTCGGGCGGGTCACCGGGCGACCTCGGAGGCCGGCTCGCGCAGGTCGACGACCTGCGGGGTTGCGGCTGCCTCACCGGCCCACGGTGCCACGCCGAGCTCGACGTCGACCGCGGCGCACAGCGCGTGCACCGCGACGAGATGAACCTCCTGGATGGTGGCCGAGTCGGGGGCGTCGATGCACAGCGACCAGTCGGACATGGCGGCCAGCGGGTTGGGGTCCGGTCCGGTGAAGGACCACACCTCGATGCCGGCGCTCTTCGCGGCGTCGGCGGCCGACAGCAGGTTGCTGCTGGAGCCGGACGTCGAGAGCAGCAGGACGACGTCGCCGGGTCGCCCGTGGGCCAGGACCTGCCGGGCGAACATCGCATCGGAGCCGTAGTCGTTGACGATCGCGGTGAGGCTGGAGGTCTCCGCGCACAGCGCGATCGCGGACATCGGGGCGCGGTCGTCGCGCAGCCGGCCCACCAGCTCGGCGGTGAGGTGCTGGGCCTCCGCCGCACTGCCGCCGTTGCCGGCGGCGATGAGCCGGGCGCCATCGCGCAGCCGGGCGGCCAGCACGGCGCCGCGAGCGGCGAGCAGGTCGAGCTGAGACGCCGAGCGCTCCAGCACCGCGGCCAGATCACGAGCGTGCTGGCCGGGGCGCGCGAACGCCCGCGGGGGGCCTTCGCCGCCGTCACCGCAGCCGCCGGCCCGCACGCCGCGCGGGTGCCGGCTCATCGGGCGGCCCCAGCCGGAACGGCCTCCCGCAGGTCGACCGTCGCGGTGAGGCGTCGTTCGGCCAGGCCGAGGCCCTGGTAGACGGCCTCGGTCTCGTGGGCCACGCGCTCCCACGAGTAGCGGGCGAGCACGCGGTCGAGCCCCGCCTGACCCATCCCCTCGCGCTCCATGTCGTCGGCGAGCAGGCGCCGGAGCACCATCGCGAGCTCCTGCGGTCGCTTGGGGGGGACGAGGACGCCGGTCACACCGTTGACCACCGTGTCCGCGAGACCGCCCACGGCCGCCGCGACGACGGGGCGGGCGCAGGCCATGGCCTCGAGCGGGACGATGCCGAAGGGCTCGTACCAGGGCACGCAGACGACGACGTCGGCGGAGCGGATCAGCGCCGGCGCCTCCTCTCGGCTGACCCGGCCCACCAGGTGCACGCGCCCGGCGACACCGGCAGCGGCCGCAGCGGCCATCAGACGTTGGGCGTCCGCGTCGTGGTCCAGCTCGTGCTGGTCGGGGCCACCGGCGATCACCAGCTCGGCGTCGGGCACCATCCGCAGTGCGGTGATGATCATGTCGACGCCTTTGCGCTCGACCAGACGCCCGAGTGACAGGATGCGCGGACTGCTGCCGCGGGGCGCGACGGGACCGTGCGGTGTGAACCTCTCGACGTCGACGCCGCACGGCACGATCGTGATCTGGTCGCGCCGGGCGCCCATCCGCCGCAGCTCGAAGGCCTCCTCGGTGGCGGTCGCCACGATGTGGTCAACCGACCGCGCGAGGTGTGCCTCCAGGTCCACACGCTCGACGGGACTGGTGTCCGCGGCGCCTTGGTGCCGACGCTTGGTCAGGCCCAGCGCGTGATAGGTGTGCACGACCGGGACGCCGGTGTGCTCCCGTGCCCGCAGGCCGGCCAGCCCCGACATCCAGAAGTGGGTGTGCACCAGGTCCGGCGCCTTCTTCGACCAGCGGCGCGCGAGCTCGTCGCCGAACTCGTCCATGTAGGGCAGCAGCTCGTCCTTCGGCAGCGCGGCCGCCGGTCCCGCGGTCACGTGCTCGACGGTGACGCCCTTGCACAGCTTGACCTTGTCGGCCAACGCCTCATCGTCGCGGCGCGTGTACACCGTCACCTCGTGACCCGCGCGGGCGAGGGCGCGTGACAGGTCGGCCACGTGGACGTTCTGGCCGCCGGCGTCCACGCCGCCCAGCACAGCTAGCGGGCTGGCGTGCTCTGACACCATCGCGATCCTCATCGGGTCACCTCCAGGAGTAGTCGGTCCCAGTCGGAGAGGAAGCGGGCCAGGCCGTAGCGGCGCAGCACCGCCTCTCGGGCGGCACGACCCGCGTCCCGCGCGGCGTCGTGGTCCTTGCAGTAGGTGCGGACTGCATCCAGCAGGTCCGGCACCTTCGTGGTGCAGACGCCGGCCTCGGGCGGCACCGCTTCGTAGGCCTCCGTCGTGCCGAGCACGACCACCGGCATGCCCAGGTGCATCGCCTCCAGCAGGGAGAGCCCCAGGCTGGTCCACCGGTACGGGTGCAGGTAGACACGGTGCTCGGCCAGCTGCCGGTAGAGCTCGTCCTGCTGGACGTCGAACTCTCCGAGCCGGTCCGGCGGCAGCCCGAGGTGCTCGCCGAGGCCGGCCGTGCCGATGCCGTACACGTCCACCGGAGCGATCTCGGCAAACCGCGGCAGCAGGTCGGTGCCTGCGACGCGGGTGCGTCGGATGGGCTCGTTGATGGAGCAGGCGACCCGAACGTCGTTGCCGGTCCAGCGCGCGCCCGGATCGGGGATCCCGTGCTCGATGACGGTGACGGGAGCGCGGCCGTTGTCCCACATCGCGGCGTTGAACCACGTCACGTGCGCGATCGGGATGTCGGACCGGTCCGCCAGCGGGTGTCGGGTCGAGGGGACGTCGCCCTTGGGGGTGTTGTGCTCGACGTAGACCGCGGGGATCTCACGGCCCAGCCGGCGTCCCAGCCAGCGCTCCGCGAGCTCGAGCTCCTCCGGCCGCTGCAGGATCACGACGTCCACGTCGGTCGTCGCCAGCTGGTCGGCGGGGACCTCGACCGCGGAGGCCGGCCAGTCCCAGGAGGTGGACCGCCCACCGCCCCAGGCGCCGCGCTCGGGCAGGGTCGGCAGCAGGTACGTGTGCGACCCGGAGACGAAGGCGGTCGTCCATGAGCCGTGGACGTGCCAGACGAGGATCCTCACCGTGCTCCTTCCATGGATGGCGCGGTCGCCGGGACCGCGGTGGTGGGGGACGACCCTGAGGACGCTGACGACGCGTCGCCGAGCGAGGACGGGGAGAGCAGCGACTCGACCGCCGCTGCGATCTGGCTGCCGCTGACGCCGGACAGACAGGGGTGGCCGGGTATCGGGCAGACCCGGGACCGGGTGTCGCGGCACGACGCGTGGAGGTCGCCGAGAACGACGGTCGGGACGCCCCACGGGCGCCACCGTTCGAGGGGCACGACGGGGGCGAACAGCGACACCACCGGTGTCCCGACGGCTGCGGCCAGGTGCGCGGGCCCCGTGTTGCCCGACACGACGACATCTGACTGCGCCAGGACGGCGGCCAGCTCGCCGAGGCTCGTGCGGCCCGCGAGCGACCGGGCTGCCTCCCCGGCGACCTCGGCGGCCAGTGCGATCTCGGCAGGGCCGCCCGTGACCACGACGTCCCAGCCGCGGCCGGCCAGCAGCGTCGCCGCCTGCGCGAGGGAGGCCGGTTCGGGGCTGCGTGCCGGGACGCTGGCGCCGACGTGGAGGGCGACGCGAGGAGCGTCGGTCCCGCTCGGGTCGGCGAGCAGGTGAGTCACGTCGGGCAGCGGCCCGCGGACGGCGAGCAGGCCAGCATCGTCGTTCGGGAGCTCGAAGCCGGCGGCGCGCGCCGTCGACAGGCAGAACTCCACCTCGTGCGGTCCGTCGGTGGGCTGCGGGCGGTGTCGTACGTCGAGCAGGGAGCCGGGGTAGTCGACGCTCGTCGCGCTGATCCGCGGGACGCCGGCCAGCCGCAGCACGAGCGCGGTCGGCAGTGGCGACTGGTGGAAGGACGTGAAGATGACGGCTTCGTCGCAGTCGAGGACCGACAGCCGGCTCACGATGTCGCCGATGTCGTCGGGGGCGACCGCCTCCGGGTCTCCCACGATCCAGGGGCACTCCCAGACCACGGTCTCGTCGACGCCCGGAAGGAGGGCCGCCGCAGCCGCGCCACCCGGACCGACGAGGGCGGTCACCCGGCGGGCGCCCGCCGCGACGGCACGGATCGCCGGACCCGTGAGCAGCACGTCGCCGGCGCTGTCGAGCCGGACTACGAGGACATGGGGTCGGCTCGAGGAGTGGGTCGAGGGTGGCCGGCTCATACCCGACCTCCCAGGATGAGGTCGACAGCCTCGGTGAGGGTGTCCGCACGGTGGGGGGCGGACTGCCTCTCCTCGCGACGGGTAGCAGCGGTCGGCACGAGCACCGCACGTGCCCCGGCAGCCAGTGCCGCTCCGACATCGGCGCCGATGTCGCCGACGACCACGCACTGCTGCGGTGGCACTCCCAGCGCCCGCGCAGCGTCGAGCACCATCCCCGGCTTCGGCTTACGGCACGCGCAGCCGGCGGAGTCGTCGTGGGGGCAGATGTGCACCGTGTCGAAGGGTCCGACGAGCTCGGCGGTGCGGGCCAGCACGGCCTCCACCTGGGAGCGGTCGAGCAGGCCCCGGGCGATGCCGGACTGGTTGGAAACCAAGCCGAGTCGCAGTCCTGCCTCGCGCAGCCGCTGGACGCTCCGGTGGGCATCCGCCACCGGCTGCACCAGCTCCGGGTCGCCGTTGTAGGGGACGTCATGGACGAGCGTGCCGTCCTTGTCGAAGAGCACGGCGCGCACGGGGGGCAGCGCGGGCTGGACGTGGCGGTGTCGCAGCTCACCGCGCAGCCGGTGCCAGAGCGCCAGCGGCGGGATCAGCGCGCTGGTGACAGCCATGGCGGCGATATCGGTTGCGGTGCGAGGGCCGGGAGCGATCCGCCGCCAGGCGAAGCCGGCGGTGCGCTGCAGCCACCACGCCAGCCCCAGCGCAGCAACGGTGCCCGCCAGCCTGCGGCGGTCAGGGGAGGCAGCGGCCGTGGCTGCGCCGGCTGCACCGACAGCCAGAGCGGCGATCGTGAGGCCGTACGCGGGGAGCGGACTGGATGGGTTGTCGGAGAGCGACCGCCAGTCCCGGCCATGCAGGCGACGCATCAGGGCGTTGTCGGCGTTTCCGGCCTGACGCGACAGGCTCACGTGCCAGGGGGCGGGCCGGACCGGGTGAGCGGTCTCCCGGCGACCCTGCGTGACGCGCCAACCGGCCGCGAGCACGCGCAGGGCGAGGTCGCTGTCCTCTCGGAAGGCACGCGGGAATCGCTCGTCGAAGCCGCCCGTCGCCAGAAGCACCTCGACCCGGTAGGCCATATCAGCGGTGATCCACGAAGCCGTCTCGAGGGCCTGCGTCTGCCGCTCCCAGTCGTTAGGCCGGCTTGTCGTCAGTGGGACGCTAAGGCGAGCAGTGATCCCCGCAACATCCCCGGCAGCGTCGGCGAGGTCCGCTACCAGCTCCGTGGCCCAGCGCGGGGAAGGGATGACGTCGTCGTCGAGGAAGACGACCCAGTCAACCCGCCCCGCCTTCGTCGCCTCCCGCCACCCCGTGTTCCGGGCGGCCGCAGGTCCGCGCCGAGGCCCTCGAACGACGTTGACCTCGCTCCGCGCCAGCGCGGCGCCCACCGACGCGTCCGCGCTGTCATCGACCACGACCACCTGCGAGGCCGGAACTCCCTGCGCCGTCAGGGATGCGAGCACACGAGTGACGAGCGGGGGGCGCGTCGCGGGAATGACGACGACGTAGGTGAGGGACGCAGCGGCGTTCGTCATGCCACCGCCGCCTTGCGCACGAGGAAGGGACCGAGGGCGAGGGCGTCGATCGGGGCAGAACCGAAGCACTCGAGAGCGTCCTGCGGTGAGTCGACCATGGGACGTCCCGCCGTGTTGAGGCTGGTGTTGACGAGGACTGGAAGTCCGGTCCGAGTCTCGAACGCGCCGAGAAGCTTGCGTAGCAAGGGTTCCGAGGCTCCGACTGTCTGCACACGGGCAGTGCCGTCGACATGGACGACAGCGGCTACACGGTCGCGCCACTCCGGCGCGACGTCGTGCACGAAGAGCATGTAGGGGCTGGGAAGCGGCCCGCTGAAGATGTCGCCCGCCCGCTCCTCCAGCACCATCGGCGCCACGGGGCGGAAGGACTCACGTCCCTTGATGTCGTTGAGGCGGTCGAGGTTCACGGCGGGTCCCGGATGGGCCAGCAGGCTGCGGTGTCCCAGCGCGCGCGGGCCGAACTCGGAGCGTCCCTGGTACCAGGCCACGATGCCGTCGGCGGCTAGGACCTCGGCACACGCCTCGGCGATGTCCCGTGGACGCTGCCACGCGAGGCCGCTGCGCCGAAGCTCCGTCTCGAGCGCTCCGTCGTCCCAACTGCGACCGAGGTCGGCTCCGGTGAAGGGCTGCACCGGCTGGCCGTGCTCAGCGACGACGCTGAGGGCCGCGCCGAGCGCAGTGCCAGCATCGCCGGCGGCCGGTTGCACCCAGACCTGCTCGAAGGGGCCGCGAGTGGCGAGCACCGAGTTGGCGACGCAGTTGAGGGCGACGCCGCCGGCGAGCCCTACCCGGAGGGCGCCGGTCTGCTCGTGCAGCCACCCGCCCAGCTCGAGCAGCAGCTCCTCCAGCCGGCGCTGGGCGCTGGCCGCGAGGTCGGCGTGGGCCTGCTGCCATGGCTCGTCCGGGTGGCGTGCCGGCACGAGCTCGCCGAGGTCTGAGCCATGCAGTCGGTTGACGCGGAAGCCGCCGGAGCCGTCGGTCGTGAGGCGCTCACGGAAGAGGTCGAGGAAGCGCGGCGTGCCGTGGCTGGCGAGGGCCATCACCTTGTACTCGTCGCTGGAGCGCAGGAAGCCGAGGTGCTCGGTGAGGTCCTCGAACAGGAAGCCGACACTGTGGGGGAGAGGCTGTGTGGCCAGCACGTCGAGCTTGCCGTCGCGGTAGTGCCCCAGCAAGGAGCTCGCCTGCTCGCCGCGGCCGTCCAGCACGAGGACCGCTCCGTCGCCACCGAGGCCGGCCAGGCCGGCGCTCGCGGCATGGGCGACGTGGTGGGGCACGTGGCGTACCTGGGCTGGGTCGAGGCCGGGCAGGGCCGAGGCGAGGAACCCGGCCGCCCGCTCGGCGTACAGCTGCCGCAGCCAGTCCCAGGGGTCGTTGAGGCCGAGGTCGTCCGCTGCCACCGCGAGCGAGGGATCGTAGGAGTAGGCGACGACGTCGAGATCGGACGGAGCGAGGCCGGCGCTCTCGAGGCACCAGCGGGCGGCGAGCTCCGGCAGCTCCCACGCCGCGAAGGGGACGGGACGGTGGCCGTGCTTGCGACGGGAGAAGCGCTCCTCTTCCGCCGCCGCGACCGTCACTCCGTCGATGACGAGGGCAGCCGACGGGTCGTGGAACAGCGAGTTGATGCCGAGGACCTTCACCGCGAGAGTCCTGCCTGACAGGCAGATCGTGCGGTCATCGCGACCTCCGGCGGCTCGTGTGGAACTCGTGTCCCAGCCCCCGCGGGTGCGGGGCGGGTGCCGGGCGGGCCAGCCCGGGTGGTCGGGCCTGGGGGCTTTGCGAGCCCCAACCCTGGTGTGCCGCTGTCTTCAGCACCTCCCTGACGAATCGGACACTTCTCCACGTTTAAGCGCAACAAACACCTAGGGGTGGAAGTGGGCGCCACACGGCAAGCAGTTGGGTGGGGCCGCCGACTGCGGCGCGACAGCGCTCATGGAGCTCAGCCGCCGCGGGGCCGCCGCCCATGCGTTGGCGGTGGGGTGGAGGCGCCAGAAATGGGGCGCTAGCGAGCGACCTTGAGCGCCTCGTGGTCGAGCAGCGCCTGGATGAGCTGCTCGCGGCTCATGCGGGTGCGGCCCTCGACCCCGACCCTGCGCGCCATCTCGTAGAGCTCTGTCCGGGGTCGGTCGAGCCGCCGCGGCACGACCGTCGTGCGGCGGAGTCGAGCGGCTGCCGCGTCTCGAGCCCTGCCGTAGTCACCTCCCAGGCGGCGCATCGCCTCCGGCAAGCCGCCCGCCAACGTCTCCCCGATCTCGTCCTCGACCTCGATGTGGCTCTTCAGCAGGCCGAGCAGGCGTGTGTCGAGGTCGCCGCCCTGGTGGCGTTCCGGCACCGTGGCGAGCTCACTGAGCGCCTGGCGCAGCTCCTCGGCTATCTCGCGTGCCGACACCAGCAGCTCAGACGGGGCACCCTTCGCGGCAGCGGCCCGGTGCACCACCACCTCCTCGGCCTCGAGATGGGCCCCGAGTGACTGCACGAGCTCGTCGCGCGCGCTGACGAACGTTGTGCGGCCGACGAACAAGCGCCCCGTCAGCCGTTCGAGGCGGTGGTGGTCGGTTCGGACCGTGGCAGTGATGTTGCGCGGCACGCTGGCCCCCTCGCTGCGGAAGCAGGTGGAGCGGCGGCTCCCGGTGTCTCGATGTGCCGACTCGCTGGTCTGAGGCTTACCC
>JBQCDV010000206.1:0-10204 GCA_051960855.1 Actinomycetales bacterium | reverse complement strand
GGGCGGGGGGGGGGCGGCGGGGGGGTCGAGGACTCCCGGGGCCGCGGCGACCAAAACGGGGTGGTGGTGATGGCCGCTATCCGCGCGGCCGCGCGCGGCATCGACGCGCTGCTGGGGTTCACCCCGTAGCCGGCGACGCGGGCGTGACTGGTACGCGTTGCGCCTCGTACGCGAACCCGTCGGTCGGTGCGACGGTCAGCAGCTCATCTAGCACCGCTTCGATATTGGCGCCCCACATCTTCGACAGCACCCAGGTCGACTGCTCGTCGGCAGCGGTGACTCGAGGAACCAGCGGCGCGGCCCCCGCGGATCCTTGAGCACCTGCGGGTAGGCCTGCGTGAACGCGTCGAACAGCTCCTCGCCGGCGAGCTGCCCGGGCACCGAGACGAACTTCGACTTCGGCAGCGCGCCGGCGAGCTTCGCCGGCGGCACGCCCGCCTCGGCGAGCGCCGTCACCAGCGCGAGGACGGCGCGGCGCTTGCGGAGCGGTTCACTGCGGCCGGCCGGGGTGACCACGACGTACGGCGTCCAATCAGGACCGCCCTCAGTGCGCGCGGCGCGGGCGTGGGTTTCGCGGCGACGCAGCTGCACCGTCAGGTCGGCCGCTTCGGGCAGCGGGATGACTTGCTGCACGTCGAGCAGTAGGCGGTTGTCGACCTTGTAGGGGTTGAGCCGGATGCAGCGGATGTCGAGGCCGAATACGTCGTTGAGCCACAGCACCGTGGTCGTGATTTCCCGGTCGAACCCGCCGGCGACCAGCACGAGCCGGACTTCGCGGCTGAGGACGGCGTCCTCTCCGCCCGCATCCTCGAGCCAGTCGGCCAGCCGTGTTCGCGCCTCGTCGACGGCCGCCGGATCGACCTTCGCCAGGTAGCGCCCGTAGTGCTCGACGAGGTCCTCGAACGTCATCGCGGACACCATCGCGGCGTACCTCAGCGCCTGTAGCTCGAGGTGCCCGCCGTCAGTCGTGCGCTTGAGTTCGATGACGACCAGGTGCCCCTCGCGATCGACGCCGAGCAGGTCGATCCGGCGACGTGCGTCGGTGAACGCCCCGAACTCCTCGGACACAACCAGTACGTCCGGGACGAGGACGTCCGGCCGCGCGCGCAGCAGCCGCTGCAGATCGGCTCGCTCGAGCACCTGCTCCGCCGCAAGCGTCGTCGTGGGCACCTCAACGAGCGCCTGCGTCGTCATCTCGAACAGCGGCATGACCAATGCCTACCACCGTCACGGTGATGGCCAGCTCCCCAGCCGTCGCGGCCAGACCTTGAGCGTCGGGATCTTGGCGACCACCCAACGGCAGATCCGCTTGAGTGTCGCGAGCCTGATCGCAGGCTGTTCGACGTTGGGTGAGCCGGCTGCGTTCAAGTCGAGCAGTCCATCTCGCGGGCCATCTGCCTTAGGGTCACCACCGGGGGGCGGTGCCACGGGCTTGCCACGAGACGTCGCTTTGCCACAAGGTCCCACCGGACCCTGATGCACCCTCGCGGTACCCTCGGGACCACAAACAAGCAGGTCAGTTGACGCTAGGCGTTGGATCGGCACTGTTCGATTGAGCGGCAGACGCACTCGTAATGCGTAGGTCAAGGGTTCGATTCCCTTAGGCGGCTCCGACGTTCAGGGATGACTCTCCCTCTCGAGGGAGCAGTCGCCGAACCGCCACTAGTGGTGGCCATGGCGGCACGGACGCGCCGGGACCAGGCGTGTCTGTGGATTCGGCGCGCGCCTTCAGACGTAGTCGCCGATGAGGTGATTGTCGGCGAGCCGCTCGCCGCTCGCCCAAGCAGCCGCGAACTCCTCCGCGCTGAGCTGGGTGCGGGCGCTCGCTAGCAGTTCCGGGGTTCCGGTGATCTGCGGCCAACTCTGGCCCGTGCGGGCCTGCTGGAGGCTGGCTGAGCCGTAGCAGCGGACCGCGTCGCGGGCATTTCCGGTGAGCAGATGGAGGTTGCCGCGGGCTTCCAACGTCGTTGACGAGTTACGCATGCCCAACTTCTGCTGCATCCGGATCGCCTCTGCTGACCACCGCAGCCCCTCGGCGGCGTCGCCGCCGGCGAGGGCCGCCATGTAGAGAACGTGGTAGCACATGATCGCCGCGCTCGCGTTCCCCAGTGCCAAGCTTTCGTCGAGCAGCGGTCGAGCGATTCGCGCGGCCGCGGCGGGATCCTCCGACAAGCCCGACGCGCAGCGCACGGCGCGGGCGAGGACCTGAACGTGCGCGTCCTGCAGTCGCTCACCGTAGGCAGCGGCCGCGTCGGCAGCTGCTCGTGACTCGTCTAGATGCCCACTGGTCCAGCAGGCAGCCGCAACGGTGATAAGGAACTCCGCCGCGAAGATCTCGGATCCAGCTGGGGCTTCGCTCAGGCACTCGATTGCCGCAAGCAGCGCCCGCTCATCTGTCAGACCGTGAGTCATCGCCTGGAAGGAGTGATGTGCGGCGGCCGCAGCGGCGCCCGCGAAGGCGCTGTTATCCGCAGAAACGGCTGAGGCCGCGGTCGCTACCAGCCGGACAGTCTCCGGGCTCAACTTGCCGTCCAGCCACCAGAAGGGCACGAGCCGGCACAGGGTGATGAGGGCCTTGTCACTCGGGTTGGTGGCAACGGTCGCCTCCAGCGCAGCGGTTATGGTGCGCCGGTTGTCCTCCAGTCGCCGGTCCAGAGCGCCGCTACCGGATTGCCCGAGCCGGGGCCCGTTCGCGAGCGTCGTGCTGACCCAGTCGAGCAGGGCCGCTTTGACGGTGTCCGTCTCTCCGGCGGCCGCCAGCTGCTGGGCGGCGTGCGCGCGTATGGGAACCAGTTGTCGGAACAGCGAGGGCCCGTCTGCCCGCTCTGGACGTGTCGCCTCGAGCAAGGAGTGACTGCTCAGGCCGATCAGGGCGGTGGGCACGTCCTCGGGCTCCAGCGACGTGCCGGAACACACCGCGACTGCTGCCTCGAGGGTGAAGCGCGGGGGCAGGATCGAAAGCCTTCGGTGCGCGATCTTCTCTCGTTCGGTGAGCAGGCGGTGGCTGCCCTCGATGGCCTCCCGGAGGGTGAACTCGCTGTTGGTACTGGTGTCGTCGTTCGGCGCACTGAGCGCCATCGGGAAGAGCGAGAGACCGGCTGCGATCTCGTGCAGGGCGAAGATCTGGGCGCGTGAAGCGGCGAGCTCGATGCCGAGCGGCAGGCCGTCCACGGCCTGGCAGATCTGCGCGATGGCGGCAGCGTCGGCGCCGGTAGCGTCGATGACGATGCCGCGACTGGCGGCGCGCTCGACGAAAAGGGCGGCGGCAGGGCTCGCGGAGATATCCGAGGGACCATCGCTCACCGGTGGCGCCAAGGGCCGCACGTTGTACACGACCTCGTCAGGAGCAGCCAACACCCGCCGGCTTGTCACGAGGATCCGCGAGCGCGTCTCGTAGTTGAGAACCCTGGTCGCGAGCGCGCGAGCCGCCGAGGTGACCTGCTCGCAGTTGCCCAGCACGATGAGCATCTGCCGGCCGGCGATGAACCGAGCCAGCCCTTCTTCCGGCGTGCCCGTTGCTTCGAGTTGGACGTGCAGCGTCTCGTGGACCCGAGCGGCGACGGCGGCGGGGTCCATGAGATCGGAGAGGTCGACGAAACAGACGCCGTCGGGGAAGAGCGAGTCGACGCGGCGTGCTACGGCGGCGGCCAGTCGGGTCTTGCCCGACCCGACGGAACCGACCAAGCTGACCAGCCGATGCTGCGCTAGGAGCCGGGGGAGGATGTCGAGGTCCTCGTCCCGGCCGAACAGTGTCGTCCGGTGTTCGGGGATGCGGACGACCCCGTGTGGCGATTGGGGCGGGGGCGATGCCAACGACCGGTCCTGGCGCAGGATCCGTTCGTGTACCGCCCGCAGTTCGGCCCCCGGCTGCATCCCCAGCTCGCGGTCGAGGGTCCGTCGCACGTCCGCATACGCCTCGAGCGCGGCGGCAGGTCGCCCTGCTTGGTAGAGCGCGAGCAGCCGCAGACACCACAGGCGTTCGGCGAAGGGATGCTCGGCCAGGATCGGCACCAGCTCGGTGACCGCCAGCTCGGGTTGGCCTGCGGCGAGGAGCGCCTCGAGTCGGGCGACCTGCACAACCAGATGCTGCTCCGAGAGCCGTGCACGGGTCGGTTCCAACCAGCCGTCGTCGTCGACATCGTCATAGGGCCGCCCCCGCCACAGCGTCAGAGCCGATCCGGTGAGCTCCAGGATCTCCTGTGGGTCACCCGTGCTGTCCTGCTGGCTGACCGCTCGCGCCGCTGCCTCGAACCGGCACGAGTCGACGGTCTCGGGCGGAAGGGTGAGGCGGTAGCCCTGCTGCTCGGTTTGAAGGACCGCGGAGGAGCTCCTCGACGGTCGGCCCGGATCGAGCACCCGCCGGAGCCTCCAGAGGAGGGTGTCGAGTGCGGCAGGTGCCCGCGGCGACGGCTCTGCGCCCCAGACGGCTTCGATGAGTGTGTCTGTGCGGACCTTCTCGTTCAGGTTGATCAGCAGGACGGCGAGCGCAGCGGCCATTCGCTTGCCGTTCAGCACCACGGGTAGCCCGTCAGCCTCGACAGACAGCGAGCCGAGATCGTGGACGTACACGGCGGGAGCGTACGTCAGCAGGGGTGGTTGTTACCGAAGCTCGGCCAAGACGGCCACGTGAGACTGTTGTGAGTCCCGCGGACGACCGTAGCGGCATGCAGCAGCCTCCCGACCTCCGACCGGCACCTGACGGTGCCGTCGCCACATGGGCCGGGCACTGGTCACTCGTAGCGGATCGCGCGATGCGGCGCGGTGACGCTGAGTTGGAAGCTGATCACATCAGCGGCGCGTGTGCCAGCTACCTGCGGGCAGCGCAGTGCTACTGGTTGGCCCTCGGTGAGCCGACCTTGGGGGCCGGCGAACGACGACGGCTCGAGGACGCGCATGTGGCAGCCTTCAGGACTGCCATCCCGGGGCTGCCGCATGCGACGACGCCGTTCGCGCTCGATGTGGGCGATAGGACCGTCGAGGGCTACCTGTTCCTGCCCGGCACACCTCGGCGGGTCGCATCCACGGCACTGTGGCCGGTCATCTGCCCGGCGACGGCGGAGTCGACCTACTGGCACGTCGCCGCTCCCATGCTCGACTCGGGCACCGGCTGTGCCACCTTCACCACCAGCACCACCACCAGCACCGGCACTGGCTCGGTTCGTCGCCGCCCGCGCGGCGCTCCCTCCATCCTCGAGGCCGTCGCCAGGTGGGCGCTGCAGCAGCCCGGCGTGCACGAGGTCTTTCACGCGTCGCCTCGACAAGGGGCACCGACACCCCGCGCCGGTCGCCCTCGTGCCGGCGGATAACGCCGCGAGCGAGACGTCCCCGTGCCAGGAAAGGAGCGCGATGTGAGGTCGGTGTGAGGGCAACCCTCCAGGCTGGCGCCCCACCTTGCACGCATCGCTCACCGGTCCGGCTGGAGCGAGGCCACACACAAGAAGGAAACGGCATGTCGTCAGGCAATAGGACAGTCGAGGCGTCGGTCGAGCGTGCGTTCGAACCGCCGGGCAAAGGACCTTGGGAGATCGACTCCGCCCATTTCCCTCGCCCCTCCAGCGCCTTCGTGCAGGACACCTTCCCGGGCAGCTTTGTCAGGGGGATGCGGGAGGGAGCTTCCCGCTATGGCCTTCTGCTCGACCACCTGAAGCCCGGCTTCTCGCAGTCCTTCCTCTACGTCCAGCCGGTCGCCTTCGGGGCCCCGGCTGGTGCCATGGGTCCGCCGCCGAAGCCGGTCCTAGTCCTCCTGACCCGGTTGCACCCCGCGATGCGCAAGCGGATCGCGAGGTCGTCCAAGGCGATCGTCCACAAGATGTGGCGCGAGGACCTCAAGCAGTGGGACGCCGTGGACAAGCCGGCCGCCATCGCCAGGCATCAAGCGATCGAGGCTGTCGATGTGCAGCAGCTGTCAGATGAGCAACTGGGCGTGCACGTGGCCGTCTGCCGGGAGCACAGCGCGGAGAGCGTCTATCTGCACCACAGGTACTCGATCGCGGCCGGGATGCCGGTGGGCGATTTCCTGGCGGGTGCGACGGCGTGGACCGGTCGCTCGAGCGGTGAGCTGCTCGCCACGCTGCGAGGCGTGTCCGCGATCTCGCGGGGCTTCGCGGCCGTCGAGCTCGAGGACGCGGGCAAGGCGATTGCGTCATCGGAGGCGGCCCGCTCGATCCTGGAGGCGGCTTCGAGCAGCCGGGAGAAGCTTGACGCTCTGGCTGCCGACCCGGTCGCTGGGCCGGCCGTGTCGCTGTACCTGGACTCCGTCCGCTGGCGCAGCCTCGGCTACGACGTCGCCGACAAGACGGCGGGCGAGATGCCCGACATGCTTGTCGCCTCGCTCCAGGTCGCGGCGAGCGGGGCGAGGAATGTGCCGGACGACGGGGCTGCGCTCAGCACGATCCGCGAGCTGGTTCCACAGCAGCATCGACAGGACTTCGACGACCGGCTGGGCGAGGTCCGGCTCGTGTATCGGCTCCGCGACGAGCGAGCGGCCTACTCCGACGGCTGGGCGACGGGGCTGGCGCGGCGGGCGCTGCTGGAGGCCGGGCGCCGCCTGGCCGCATCCGGCCGGCTGCACGATGCGGAACATGCAGTGCAACTCATCGCGGACGAGGTCCAGGCCCTGCTTGCTGGCGGCTCGGCACCCACCGCCGACGAGGTGGCGGAGCGTCACGAGTGGTGGGCATCGTGCACGATCGACGACGCGCCCGCATTCCTGCGCGCTCGTCCCGCGGCGCCGCCGCCGGTGGAATGGCTGCCGAAGCAGGCGCGCCGGGCAGCGCTGGCCTTCAACCACTTCCTGGACGACATGTTCGGGGTGTCAGACACAGCGAACAGCGAGACGGTGCTGACCGGTCTGCCCGTGAACACCGGCGTCTATGAGGGCACCGCGCGGCTCGTGGACTCGGCGGCCGACTTCGACCGGGTCCAGCCGGGCGACGTGCTCGTCACGCGGATGACCTCGCCGTACTTCAACGTCGTCCTGCCGCTGCTCGGTGCGATCGTGACCGACCGGGGTGGGCAGTTGAGCCACGCGGCGATCGTCGCGCGGGAGTACGGGATCCCCGGGATCGTTGGTACGCGCGAGGCGACCGCCAAGATCGCGGACGGGTCCCGCGTGCGGGTGGATGGCTCGACGGGTGAAGTCTGCTTGTTGTCGTGAGCACCGTCTCCTGTGTCACCGCGCTCGCTGCGGCCACCGATGCTGACCGCTTCGGTGGCAAGGCAGCCCAGCTCGCGGCCGCCCGCAGAGCTGGACTGCCGGTGCCGGATGGGTGGGCGCTGGGCTGGCCGCAGGTCGAGGCACTGGTCCGTCGCGGGAGTCAGGCAGCAGAGGTGGAGGGGGCCCTGCGGGACGCGGTGGGGTCATGTGGCCCTGTCGCGGCAAGGTCCAGTGCGGTCGGGGAAGACTCACGAGACGCGTCGTTCGCCGGAGCGCATCTCAGCGTCCTCGGGCTGGTGGGGGGAGACGCGGTGGTCGATGCCGTCCGCAGAGTTCACGCCTCGTCCGGCGACCCCGGCGCGCTGGCCTACCGCGACACCCTCGCGCTGGATGGTGCTCTCCGGATGGGCGTCGTCGTTCAGCAGATGGTCGATGCCGACGTAGCGGGAGTCCTGTTCACGCGCAATCCCCTGACAGGCGCCCACGAGCTGGTGATCGAGGCCAGCTGGGGGCTCGGGGAGGCGGTGGTGTCCGGGCTCGTCACCCCCGACCACGTCCGGGCCACTCGCGACGGGCGCGTCCTCCAGCTCGTGCCCGGGGACAAGGACCTCGCGATCCGCCTGACCCCGGCCGGAAGCACCCAGGAGACGCCGGTTCCCCCCGACCTCGTCGAGTCTGCCTGTCTGGGACCTGGCCACGTGTCCGCTCTTGCCGCACTCGTGCACGCCTGCGACGAGGTGTACGGCGACACCGACCACGACGTGGAGTTCGCCTTTGCAGGCGGAGACCTCTACCTCCTGCAGCGGCGCCCGATCACGCATGGTTGACCCCGGCCACGGGGTGGCACGGCGGCTGCTCGCCGCCCAGCTCACGGCGAGCCTGATGCCGCTTAACTCCACGATGATCGCCGTCGCCGTCCCCGAGATCTCGACGCAGTTCCACTCTCCGCGGACGACAGTTACGCAGGCACTCGTCGCGAGCTACCTCATCACCGCGATCGCCCTCCAGAGCCCCGGCGGCAAGCTCGGCGATCGGCTCGGCCAGTCACGCGCCATCTCCCTGGGCCGGGTCGCGATCGGCGCGGGCGCTCTACTGGCACTGGTGGCACCGCACCTCGTGGGTCTCACCGTCGCGCGCATGTTGATGGCCTTCGGAGGTGCGTTGGCCGTGCCCGCGACCATCGCCCTCATGCGGCTGGAGCTGCCGCCGGAGCGGCGTGGGCGCGCTTTCGGTGCCCTCGGCGCGACGATGGGCGTCGCTGCGGCCGTCGGACCGCTCCTCGGTGGCGCGCTCATCGACGCGTTCTCCTGGCCGGCCCTCTTCCTCGTCAACGTCCCCGTACTCGCGGTGGCAGTGCTTGTGACTCCGAAGTCACCGGTCGTCGCGGTGGCATCGCAGCCACGGGCGCGGTTCGACTGGGTCGGTTCAGGGCTGTTGACACTCGCTCTGGCACTCGCCGTCGTCGCAGCCCAACAGCAACGGCCCTCGCCCGGTGTCCTCGTCGTGGCGCTGATGCTGCTCCTGCTCTTCGTGTGGTGGGAGAGACGCGCCAACGACCCCGTCGTGGCGCTCGGGATCTTCTGGTCGGCGCCCTTTGCCGCCGGATCCCTCGTGGTAGCCCTGCAGAACCTCGTCATGTACGGCCTGCTCTTCGAGCTCCCGCTGGTGCTCGACGCGCTCTTCCCGGTGAGCGCCGGAGGGACCGGGCTGCTGCTCAGCTACCTCACGATCGCGATGGTCGTGGCGTCCCTTCTCGCCGGACGGCTGGCGGACCGATGGGGTCCGCGACCGGTCGCGGTCAGTGGAGCACTGTCCTGCCTGGCGGGACTGCTCGTGCTCAACCACACGGGCCTGTCAGCTCCCGGTGACGTCCGCGTCCCGCTCATCTTGCTCGGCGCGGGGATCGGGCTGTCGACTCCCGCAGCCCAGACCGCTTCGCTGTCGAGCGTGAGCGCCACCCAGAGCGGAATGGCCGCGGGTGCCGCCTCGACGATGCGGTATCTCGGCGCCGTCGCTGGGATCGCGCTGCTCGGGCGCGTACTCAGACTGGACGACACCCGAGCAGCCGTTCTCACTCAGCACCGGATGCTGCTGGCCGTGTTCGCGGTGATGCTGCTGGCCAGCCTCGCGTGCGCCGGCTTCCTTCCCGTCGAGCCGTCGAGACGCTCCGCCGCCAGGAGTCGGGATGGAGTCCTTGGAGACGACGTGCTGAGGTGAAGCGCCACGACGCGGGGACGTCCGGGTGAGCACCTGACGAGGGCGCCCCGAAGCCAGGTAGGCGGGGGGCGTCTGGCTCGCTGAACGGGGGAATGAGCCAGGAGCAGCCGGGGTAGGGGCTTGCCATCCGGCACGCGTCATCAGGGGAGTCGCGTGCCGGAGCCTGCCGTCCCCGGTCCGAAGGAGCACTCCGTGCGCGCGCTCACCGTCCAACCAGGCACGAAGAGCAGCGTCGAGGTCACCGACGTGCCTGATCCGCAGCGCAAGGACAGCGACCTCCTCATCGAGGGTCTCGCCGTCGGCATCTGCGGCACCGACAAGGAGATCGCCTCCGGCGACTACGGCTGGGCGCCGCCTGGGAAGGACCGGCTGGTGCTCGGGCACGAGTCGCTGGGTCGGGTCAAGGAGGCGCCGGAGGGATCGGGCTTTGCCGCAGGGGATCTCGTCGCCGGCGTCGTGCGGCGCCCCGATCCCGTCCCGTGCGGAGCCTGTGCGCACGGCGAGTTCGACATGTGCCGCAACGGCAAGTACACCGAGCGCGGGATCAAGGAGCGCAATGGCTACGGCGCTTCGCAGTGGCGGGTCGAACCGGAGTTCGCCATCAAGCTCGACGCGGGCCTCGGCGACAACGGCGTGCTGATGGAGCCTACGTCGGTCGTCGCGAAGGCGTGGGAGCAGAGCGAGAAGATCGCTTCCCGCGCGCCGGTCCCGCGCAAGATCGCCCTCGTGACGGGTGCCGGGCCGATCGGGCTGCTCGCCGCCTTGCTCGGCGTGCAGCGCGGCTACGAGGTGCACGTGCTCGACCGCCTCGACTCCGGCCCGAAGCCATCG
>JBQCDV010000205.1:0-13704 GCA_051960855.1 Actinomycetales bacterium | reverse complement strand
GCCACTTCGGCCAATACGGCGGGCGCTTCGTGCCTGAAGCGCTGGTCGCCGCCCTTGACGAGCTCACCGCCGCCTTCGAGGTCGCGCAGGCCGACCCGGGATTCCGCGCCGAGCTCAGTGAGCTGCTGCGCGACTACACAGGCCGGCCCTCACCACTGACCGAAGCGCGGCGCTTCGCCGAATACGCCGGCGGCGCCCGCATCCTGCTCAAGCGTGAAGACCTCAACCACACCGGCTCACACAAGATCAACAACGTCCTCGGTCAGGCCCTGCTCACCAAGCGCATGGGCAAGACCCGCGTGATCGCCGAGACCGGCGCCGGTCAGCACGGAGTCGCGACGGCGACCGCGGCGGCGCTGCTGGGGCTCGAGTGCGTGGTCTATATGGGCGAGGAGGACACCCGCCGGCAGGCCCTCAACGTCGCCCGGATGAAGCTGCTGGGCGCCACGGTGGTGCCGGTGACGCTGGGCTCGCGCACGCTCAAGGACGCCATCAACGAGGCGATGCGCGACTGGGTGACCAACGTCGACTCGACCCACTACCTGCTCGGCACCGTGACCGGGCCCCATCCCTTCCCCGCGATGGTGCGCGACTTCCAGCGGGTCATCGGCGACGAGGCACGCGGTCAGGTGCTGGAACTGCTGGGCCGGCTGCCCGACGCGGTGTGCGCCTGCGTCGGCGGTGGCTCCAACGCCATGGGCATCTTCACCGCCTTTCTCGAGGACGCCGACGTCCGCCTCTACGGCTTCGAGGCCGGGGGCAAGGGCGTCGGCAGCGGGCTGCACGCGGCGCGGATGAGTGGTGGCGCCCCCGGTGTCCTGCACGGAGCCCGCACCTACACGCTGCAGGACGAGGACGGTCAGACACGGGCCTCGCACTCGATCTCCGCCGGCCTCGACTACCCCGGCGTGGGGCCGCAGCACGCCTGGCTGCACGACACCGGCCGTGCCATCTACCAGCCCGTCGACGACGACGAGGCCATGGAGGCCTTCCGGCTGCTCAGCCACACCGAAGGCATCCTGCCGGCGATCGAGAGCGCGCACGCGGTGGCGGGGGCGCTGCGCGTCGCGCGCGAGCTCGGCCCCGCGTCGGTGATCCTCGTCAACCTCTCCGGGCGCGGGGACAAGGACGTCGACACCGCCGCCCGCTACTTCGGGCTCCTCGACCCGAACGACGTCGTCGCCGCTGCCCAGGAGCGGGCGGCCGAACCCCCCGACGAGGCCTCCGGGGAGGGCTGGTGACCGCCCTCCGCACTGTCGGGCCGGTGATCGCGGCCGCCCGCGCCGAGGGCCGAGCCGCTCTCGTGGGCTACCTGCCGGCGGGCTTTCCGACCGTCGCGGGCAGCGTCCGGCTGCTGCAGGCGATGCTCGACGGTGGCTGCGACGTCGTCGAGATCGGGCTGCCCTACAGCGACCCCGTGCTCGACGGCCCGACCGTTCAGCGCGCAGCCGAGACCGCGCTCCAGGCGGGCACCCGCACCCGCGACGTCCTCCACGTCGTGGAGGAGGTGGCGGCGACCGGCCCCGCGCTGGTCATGACGTACTGGAACCCCATCGAGCGCTATGGCGTGGCTCGCTTCGCCGCCGACTTCGCGTCCGCTGGCGGCGCGGGGCTGATCACGCCGGACCTGACGCCGGATGAGGCTGACCCCTGGGTCGAGGCCGCCGACGCGCACGGCCTCGACAAGGTCTTCCTCGTCGCCCCGAGCTCGAGCGAGGCGAGGCTGCGCAGCACCGCTGCTGCCTGCCGTGGCTTCGTCTACGCGGCGAGCGTCATGGGCGTCACCGGCACACGGACGGCGACGAGCAGCGCCGCCCCGGGCCTGGTCGGGCGCGTGCGGGACGTGACCGACACCCCAGTCTGCGTCGGGCTGGGTGTGTCCAACGGCGCCCAGGCAGCCGAGATCGCCGCCTACGCTGATGGAGTCATCGTCGGATCCGCCTTCGTGCGGCGGGTGCTCGACGCTGCTGGCCTCGACGAGGCCGCACGCGCCGTGCACGACCTTGCCGCCGAACTCGCCGCCGGCGTGCGGGGTGCGGCCCCGGCAGTGACGACGTGAGTCGATCGCCTGATCGACGCTGAGACTCGGCAAGGAGACGGCATGGCCACCGCGACCGCATCCGGCGCGAGGACCGACGGGCACGACGGCTGGCAGCTGAGGTGGCTGCCCTGGGTGACCCTGGTCGCCCGGCTCGTGCTCGGCGGGACCTTCCTGGCTGCAGGCCTGCTCAAGGTCGGCAACCCGGCCGCCTCCGCACGTGCCGTCACCGCCTACCAGATCCTGCCCTACGACCTCGGTCGCGTGATCGGCTACGCGCTGCCGTGGCTGGAGATCGCGATGGCAGTCCTGCTCATCGTCGGTTTGCTGACCCGGCTGTCCGCAGGCGTCCTGGGCGTGCTGCTCGTCGCCTTCCTCATCGGCATCGCCTCGGTGTGGGCACGCGGCATCTCCATCGACTGCGGCTGCTTCGGCGGCGGTGGCAAGGTGGGAGCCGGCGACACCGCCTACCCCCAGGAGATGCTGCGCGACACCGGCTTGCTCCTGCTGGCCGCACTACTCGTCTGGCGCCCAGCCAGCGTCTTCGCCCTCGACGGGGACCTGCGTCGACAGCGGCGGGGGCACGTTTGGGCCGACGATGACGTTGAGGGCTCCGAAGACGACTGGGACGAGCACGACCAGCAGGGCTAGCTCGACTTTTCCTAGCCAGCCCCGCCTCCGCGCGGGACGACTCCGAAGGACGGAAGCCGAATGAGCGGTGCGCGACAGGCGACGAGCCGCAAGGACGCGCGTGCGGCCGCAGCCGCAAAGCTGCGGGAGCAGGAGGCGGCGCGGCAGAAGAAGGAACGCCGCATCCGCATCATCACCGTCACGGCCGTCCTCGCGGTCGTGCTCGCGGGCGCGATCTACGCGATCATGGCCTCGCGCGTGACGAGCAACACCCGGCCGCAGGCTGTGGCCTCTCAGGGTGGTGGCATCGCCACCGGTGCCGACGCCGGTGCCAAGGTCCCGCAGATCGACCTGTGGGAGGACTTCCAGTGCCCGATCTGCGCCGCCTTCGAGAAGGCCAACGGCGACTGGCTGGAGAAGCAGATCGAGGCCAAGAAGGTGCGGGTCATCTTCCACCCGGCCTCGTTCCTCAGCCCGCAGTGGGGCAGCAGCTACTCGGTCCGCGCCGCCAACGCTGCCGGCGTGGTCGCTGACACCGGCATCCAGAACTTCCTGGACTTCCACTCGATCCTGTTCGCCAACCAGCCCAAGGAGCAGACGCCGGGGCTGACCGACCAGCAGTTGATCGACTTCGCCAAGCAGGCGGGCGCCAAGGGCTCCGAGGTGGCGCAGGGCATCAAGGACCTGAAGTACAAGCAGTGGGTCACCGCGGTGCAGCAGGAGTTCGACAAGAAGGGCCTGCAGGGCACCCCGACCATCCTGATCAACGGCAAGGAGGTCAACTTCGGCGACCTCACGGACGGCAACCAGCAGTTCAGCAACGAGAAGTTCCAGCAGCTCGTCGAGAAGGCCGGCCCCGCCAAGTGATTCCCAGCCCGCCGGTCAGCTCGGTCTCGATCGGACCGTTCCCGATCCGCGGGTACGCGCTGTGCATCATCGCCGGCATCCTCGTCGCGATCTGGCTGGGCAACCGCCGCTGGATCGCGCGAGGAGGCCGGCCGGGCCAGGTCGGTGACATCGCGGTCTGGGCGGTGCCGTTCGGCATCATCGGTGGCCGGCTCTACCACGTCATCACCACGTCTGCGCCCTACTTCGGCCCCGGCGGCCACCCCTGGGAGGCCTTCGCCATCTGGCGCGGCGGCCTCGGCATCTGGGGTGCGATCGTGCTCGGCGGGTTGGGGGCGTGGATCGGCGCACGCCGCAGCGGCGTCAAGCTGCCGCCGCTGGCCGACGCCCTCGCACCCGGCATCGTGCTGGCGCAGGCGCTGGGTCGCTGGGGCAACTGGTTCAACCAGGAGCTCTTCGGCCGCCCGACCTCGCTGCCGTGGGGGCTGCAGATCGATCCCGCTCACCGGCCGCCGGGCTACGAGCAGTTCTCGACCTTCCAGCCCACGTTCCTCTACGAGTCGCTGTGGTGCATCGGCGTCGCTGTGCTCGTGATCTGGGCCGACCGGCGCTTCCGCCTCGGGCACGGCCGTGCCTTCGCCCTCTACGTCGCCGCCTACACGGTCGGCCGCGCCTGGATCGAGTGGCTGCGCATCGATGACGCCCACCGGATCCTCGGGCTGCGGCTCAACGACTGGACCTCGTTGATCGTCTTCGTCGGAGCCGTCACCTACATCGTCGTCTCGGCGCGGCTGCGGCCCGGCCGCGAGGACGACGTGCTGCGCGACGGCGCACGCGAGGACGAGCACGGCGACGTTCGGGAAGGGGCGCAGGCATGAGCGACGTGCGGGACCTCGTCGAGCACGAGCACCGCGACGTCACCGGCGGCTGGCTGCGGCCGGCGGTCTTCGGCGCGATGGATGGCCTGGTCTCCAACTTCGCGCTGATCGCGGGCGTCGCCGGCGGAGGCGTCCGCTCCGGCACGGTCGTGCTCGCAGGTCTTGCCGGGCTTGCCGCCGGCGCCTTCTCGATGGCGGCGGGGGAGTACACGTCGGTCGCCAGCCAGGCGGAGCTCGCCCAGGCCGAGATCGAGCTCGAACGCCGCGAGCTGCGCGACAACGGAGCCGCCGAGCAGGAGGAGCTGGCGCAGATGTACGCCGCGCGCGGCGTCGACCTGGACCTGGCGCGGGAGTTCGCGCGGCAGATCTCCGCCGACCACGAGCAGGCCCTCGCCGTGCACGTGCGCGAGGAGCTCGGGCTCGACCCGCACGACCTGCCCTCCCCCTACGTGGCGGCGGTGTCGTCGTTCCTGTGCTTCGCGGTCGGCGCGCTCGTGCCACTGCTGCCCTACCTGCTCGGTGCCACCAGCCTGCTGCCGGCGCTCGTGCTCGCTCTCGTCGGGCTCTTCGCTGCCGGAGCGCTCGTCAGCCGCGTGACGGCGGCGCCGTGGTGGTTCAGCGGGCTGCGCCAGCTCCTGCTCGGTGCGACGGCCGCAGCCCTGACCTTCGGCTTCGGCCGCCTCGTGGGCTCCTGAGCTGCTCCCGGCCGGGGCGCTCGCAACCCTGTCGGTCCCACCGACTACACCTGAGGACATGAACGACGCAGCGCCGGCCGAGGCCCTCTTCGGCCTCCCCGAGCGGGTCGCTCAGCGGCGCCGTCCGTGGACACCGGCCGCTGAGCTGCCCGTCGCCCGCGTGCTCGTCGACATCCCGCTGCCCCACCTCGACCGCCCGTTCGACTTCGCGGTGCCGGAGACCATGAGCGAGGCTGCCCAGCCCGGTGTGCGGGTGCGGGTCCGCTTCGCGGGCCAACTGCTCAACGGCTGGATCCTGGAGCGCGCCGCGGGTAGCGACCATCCTGGCGAGCTGGCGCCGCTGTCCGCGGTGGTCTCACCCGTCCCGGTCCTGACTCCCGAGACCGCCGCCCTGGCCCGCGCGGTCGCCGACCGCTACGCCGGCACGGCCGCCGACGTGCTGCGTCTCGCGATCCCGCCGCGTCACGCGCGCGGCGAGCGGGCGGTCTGGGGCGAGAGCGGTGCCAGCCCAGCAGGGGCTGCGGCCGCTTCCGGCGTTGACCCGTGCACCGCCGATGGGACCCCCCTCGCCGTCGACGGCACAGGCTGGCGGGCCTACACCGGGGGCGGTGAGTGGTTCGGCGCTCTCGCGGGCGGCCTGCCCGCGCGGGCAGTGGCGGCGGTGGCGCCGGGGGATGCCTGGACCGAGCTGCTGGCCCAGGCGGCGGTGGCCACGGTGGCTGCGGGGCGCAGTGCGGTCCTGGTCGTGCCCGATGCGCGGGATGTCACAACGCTCGCAGCCGCCCTCGCACCACGCCTGGCCTCCCGGCTCGTCGTCGAGCTGCGCGCCGACCTGGGACCGGAGGCTCGCTACCGGCGGTGGCTGCGCGCGCTGCAGGGGCAGGCACGGGTCGTCCTCGGCACGCGAGCTGCGGTGTTCGCGCCCGTCCGCGAGCTCGGTCTGGTCGCGGTGTGGGATGACGGTGACGACCTGCACGCCGAGCCGCGCGCGCCCTATCCGCATGTACGGGAGGTCGCCGCGCTGCGGGCGCTCCAGCAGGACGCGGCGCTGCTGGTGGCCGGTCACACCGTGACCGCGCAGGGGCTGGCCCTCACGGAGCAGGGGTGGGCGCGGCTGCTCACCACGCCCCGCGAGCGGCTGCGCCGGCTCGCTCCCCGCGTGACCGTCGCCGGGGACGACGTCGAACGCGAACGCGACGCCCACGCTTCCGTTGCCCGGCTGCCGTCCCTCGCCGTGCGCGTTGCCCGCGCCGCGTTGGCATCAGGACCGGTCCTCGTCCAGGTACCTCGCGCCGGCTACGTCCCGGCCGTGGCGTGTCAGCAATGCCGCCATCCGGCTCGCTGTGCTCGCTGCGCCGGACCGCTGCAGCTCAACCCGGGGACCGCTGCGTGCTGCGGATGGTGCGGCAGCGCGCAGGCCGACTGGCGCTGCCCGGAGTGCGGCTCGGGGCGGCTGCGGGCGGCCCTCGTCGGCGCCCGCCGGACCGCTGAGGAGCTCGGCCGGGCGTTCCCCGGCTACCCGGTGGTCGTCTCGGGGCGCCACGGTGACGGCGACGTCCGCGCGGAGGTGGGACCCGCACCGGCGCTCGTCGTGGCGACACCCGGTGCGGAGCCCGTCGCCGAAGGCGGCTATGCGGCAGCCCTGCTGTTGGACGGCTGGTTGCTGCTGTCCCGCCCCGAGCTGCGTGCCAGTGAGGAGGCGCTTCGTCGGTGGATCAACGCCGCTGCGCTCGTGCGCTCCGGAGCGCGCGACGGCCACGTGGTGGTGATGGCGCCGAGCGAAGCCGCGGCCGTGCAGGCCCTGGTCCGGTGGGATCCGGTGTGGCTGGCGCGGCGTGAGCTCGCTGACCGGCGCGAGGTCCATCTGCCTCCGGCCGCGCGCGTCGCCGAGATCGTCGGGCCCGAGTCGTCGCTGCTGGAGCTCGGCGCGAACCTCGACCTGCCCCCGTCGGCCGAGCGGCTCGGGCCTGTCCCGCTCGCCGCGGGGGCGGTCCATCAGGACGCCCACGAGCCGGCCCAGGCGCGTCTCCTCGTGCGCGTTCCCCGGTCAGCTGGTCTCGCGCTCACCGCCGCGCTGCGCAAGGAGGCGGCCGCGCGTTCTGTGCGCAAGGACCCCGTGCCGCTGCGCGCCCGCATCGACCCCCACGACTTCGCCTGAGCGGCGCCCGCCGCGGAAGCCGGTGGGTGCTTGCCGTGTTGGCACCTACCTAGACTTGTGCACGATCCCTTGACCACGCGAGGAGCCGCTCGTGGCGATCCAGCCCATCCGACTGTTCGGTGACCCCATCCTGCGGACTCCCGCGGAGCCGGTCGTCGACTTCGACAAGGAGCTGCGCCAGCTCGTCGACGACCTGACCGACACGATGCGCGATGCGCCGGGAGCGGGACTCGCCGCGCCACAGATCGGGGTGGGGCTGCGCGTCTTCACCTACTGGGTCGACGGCGTCCTCGGACACCTGTGCAACCCCGTGCTCGACCTCTCCGAGGAGCAGCAGGACGGCGAGGAAGGCTGCCTCAGCTTCCCTGGCCTGTCCTTCGACACGAAGCGCGCGTGGCGCGCGGTGGCCAAGGGCCAGGACCTGCACGGTGAGCCCGTGGTCATCGAAGGCACGGACCTGCTCGCCCGCTGCGTCCAGCACGAGACCGACCATCTCGACGGCGTTCTCTTCATCGACCGGATGGACCGGGAGCAGCGCAAGCTGGCACTCAAGGCGATCCGGGAGGCGGAGTGGTCCGGGGTAGCCGCCCCGGCGGTCAAGGTGTCTCCGCACTCCACCTTCGGCAAGGCTCTGTAGCGGGTGCGCCTCGTCTTCGCTGGCACGCCGGCGGCCGCGCTTCCCTCCCTCGAGGCGCTGTTGGCCAGCTCTCACGACGTCGTCGGAGTCCTGACGCGGCCCGACGCGCCCGCCGGCCGGGGCCGCCGACTGGTGCCCTCTCCCATCGCGCAGCGCGCGGCGGAGGCCGGGCTGCCCACGGTCAAGGCCTCGCGGCTGCGTGACCCCGAGACGCTCGAGGCGATCCGGCAGCTCGGTCCTGACGCATGCGCGATCGTCGCCTACGGCGCCCTCGTCCCTCCGGCCGCCCTGACCATCCCGCCACTGGGGTGGGTGAACCTGCACTTCTCCGTCCTTCCCGCGTGGCGGGGCGCGGCCCCCGTCCAGCACGCCGTCCTTGCCGGCGATGAGGTCACCGGCGCGACGACGTTCCTGCTCGAGGAGGGCCTCGACACCGGCCCGGTGCTCGGTGTCCTCACCGAGACTGTGCGGCCTCGGGATACCTCCGGGGAGCTCCTGACCCGGCTGTCCGAAGCGGGCGCGGGTCTGCTGGTCGCCACGATGGACGGCCTCGAGTCGGGCGGCCTGCGGCCGGTTCCGCAGCCCGACGAGGGCATCTCCCTCGCACCCAAAATCGGCGTCGAGCAGGCGCGGGTGCCGTGGGCGTCACCCGGGTTCCACGTCGACCGGTTGGCGCGCGCGATGACGCCGGAGCCGGGCCCCTGGACGACTTTCCGCGGCGAGCGGCTCGGCCTCGGGCCGGTGCTTCCGCAATCGAGTCAGGAGGGCCCGACGCTCGCCCCCGGGGAACTGCGAGCAGACAAGCGGCAGGTCCTGGTCGGGACAGGGACCGAGCCCGTGGCGCTGACCGAGGTGCGGCCGCCGGGCAAGCGACCCATGGCGGCCGCCGACTGGGCCCGCGGTGTCCGGCCACTGGCCGGGGAGCGGTTGGATTGACGGCGTGAGCGAACCCCAGGGACGACCCGAGCGCCGAGGACCCCGCCAGAGTGGAGGACCGCGCCAGGGCAGCGCCCCTCGCCAGGGCAGCGCGTCCCGTCAGAGTGGAGGACGCCGCCAGGGCGGCCCGAGGGTCGCGCCACGCAGCCGCCCGTCAGAGACCGACCTGGCGCGCCTGGCCGCGTTCGACGTCCTGCGAGCTGTCGACGAGCGGGACGCCTACGCCAACCTCGCCCTGCCAGCGGTCCTGCGCGAACGCCGGATCGCGGGGCGTGACGCGGCCTTCGCGACCGAGCTCGTCTACGGGGCGCTGCGCGGGCGCGGCCTCTACGACCCGATCGTGGAGTCTGCGACCGGGCGACCCATGGCCCGACTGGACCCACCGCTGCGGGACGTGCTCCGCCTCGGCGCGCATCAGGTGCTCGCGATGCGCGTCCCCCCTCACGCTGCCGTCAGCGCGACCGTCGCGCTCGCGAGGCAGGTCCTGACCTCAGGGCCGGCCGGGCTCGTGAACGGCGTCCTGCGGCGGCTCACCGAGCGCACCCTCGAGGAGTGGGTGGCCGAGGTAGCGCCGCCCGCGGAAGCCGACGCCCTCGCCCATCTCGCGACGGTTCAGAGTCATCCCTCGTGGGAGATCCGCGCCTTCGCCGAGGCGCTGCGGGCCGACGGCCGAGACGGCGCGATCACGACCGGCGGTGAGCTGGAGGCGCTGCTGACGGCCGACAACGAGGCCCCGAAGGTCACCCTCGTCGCGCGCCCCGGACTCAGCGACGTGCCCGAGCTCGTCGGCGCGGGGGAGACCTCAGAGGGCGCCAGGGACGCCGACGATGAAGCCTCCCGGGTGACCCCCGGCACGTGGTCGCCGTTCGCGGCCGTGCTCGACGGCGGCAACCCGCACCGCATCCCCGCGGTGCGAGACGGCCGCGCCGGGGTCCAGGACGAGGGCAGCCAACTGGTGGCGCTCGCGCTCGCGGCCGCACCGCTCGACGGACCCGACGCCCGCTGGGCCGACCTGTGTGCCGGGCCGGGGGGCAAGGCCGCCCTGCTCGCGGGGCTCGCAGCGCATCGTGGCGCGAGCCTGCTCGCCGTCGAGGTCGCCGAGCACCGTGCCGAGCTCGTGCGGCAGGCCCTGGCCGCGATTCCCGGGGAGTGGTCGGTGTCAACGGAGGACGGCCGAGAGGTGGGAGCGGCCGTGCGCGACGGCCGGCTGCAGCCGTTCGACCGCATCCTCGTCGACGTCCCCTGCACTGGGCTGGGCGCGCTGCGGCGTCGGCCGGAGGCCCGCTGGCGCCGGCAGCCCTCAGACGTCGGAGCCCTGACCCGGCTGCAGCGTGAGCTGCTGGGTGCCGCCCTCGACGCGGTGCGGCCCGGTGGTGTCGTGCTCTACGCCACCTGCAGCCCCCATCTGGCCGAGACGCGGCTCGTGGTCGACGACGTGCTGCGGCGGCGCGGCGACGTCACGCGCCTGGCCACCGACGACGTCGTTCGGGAGGTGGCCATGAAGCATGAAGGGGAGCCGATCCCGCTCGGGCCCGGGCCGGCCGTGCAGCTGTGGCCGCACGTGCACGGGACGGATGCGATGTTCATGTCCCTCCTGCGGCGGAATGGATAGCGCCCTGCTGCGTCGATAGGTTGCGACGGTGTCCGTCCAGATCTCACCGAGCATCCTGTCCGCCGACTTCGCCAACCTCGAGGCTGAGATCGCCCGGATCTCCACCGCCGACTGGGTGCACGTCGACGTCATGGACAACCACTTCGTGCCCAACCTGACGCTGGGGCTGCCGGTGGTCGAGCGGATCCTCGCCGTCAGCGAGCTGCCCGTCGACTGCCACCTGATGATCGAGGACCCTGACAGGTGGGCTCCGGCGTACGCGGAGGCGGGAGCACAGAGCGTGACCTTCCACGTGGAGGCCGCGACCGCTCCGGTCCGCCTGGCTCGCGAGCTGCGAGCGCGGGGTGCGCGGGCGGGGATGGCGCTGCGGCCCGCGACGCCGGTCGAGCCCTACGAGGACCTCCTGTCCGAGCTCGACATGCTGCTGCTTATGACCGTCGAGCCCGGCTTCGGCGGGCAGAGCTTCCTCGACATCGTGCTGCCCAAGATCGCGCGCGCTCGCCGTCTGCTTGACAGCTCTGGAGCCGATGTCTGGCTGCAGGTGGACGGCGGGGTCTCGGCGGCCACGATCGAGCGGGCGGCAGAGGCCGGCGCCGATGTCTTCGTAGCGGGCTCGGCGGTCTATGGGGCCGAGGACGCCGCCGCGGCCGTGGACGAGCTGCGGGCGTTGGCTGGCGGGCACCGTCACTGACTCCGGACGTCACACGCCGCCTCGGCGTGACGCGGCAGGCCACCCGCGAAATGATGATGAGGATGCCAGCGCACTGCGCGGCACGACGAGCGTCGCCATGGGAGGTGTCCGGCGCGTGGGCAGCTGGAGACAAGACGAGCGGCAGGACCGCTCGGAGGAGCGTGACCGCATGGCTGACAAGCGTGACCGGCTCGCAGACGAGCGCGAGCGCCTCGCCGATCGGCGCGACTCGATCGCCGACGAACGTGACCGGACTGCCGACGAGCGCGAGCGGCTCGCGGACGAGCGCGAGCGGCTCGCGGACGAGCGTGCGAAGGCGGTCGGAGACCTGCTCGACCGTGCCGACCAGCGGGATGCTGCGGCGGGGCTGCGCGACCGAGCGGCACGCGAGCGCGATGAGTTGGCTCAGGCGCGCTCGGATGACACCGACGGCGCACAGCGCGACCGGTGGCACTCAGGTCTGGATCGGGACTGGAGCGGCCGGGACCGGGACGAGGCGGCTGCCGACCGCGCGGCCTTCCTCGAGGACCGCAGCGCGGATGAGCTGCGGGAGCGCGACGAGCGTCTCGATGCGGCCTTGGAGCGGCTGGCACGCGAGAGCGACCGTGACCAGGCGAGCTCCGCTCGCCAGGCCGCAGAAGGTGACCGGAAGGGCACCGGACGCGAGGGCGGCGAGCAGCAGCACGACGGGACATCAAGCAGCTGACCGCCTGGCTCCGGCCCGAGTGGCGAGTTGGCGCGCGGGAGTCGATCGGAGCAGAATCATCCTGAACACGACACACGCGTGCTCCGGGGTCGGTGAAATTCCGAACCGGCGGTGACAGTCCGCGACCCGACCGCAGCCAGCGGCCGGTGGACCAGGTGGAACTCCTGGACCGACGGTGAGAGTCCGGATGGGAGGCGCACGCGGGCGATCTGTCGCGGCTTACCGTCAAGTTGACGTGATGCGGCGACGCAGCCTTCGGCGTGGTCGGCTCGACGGGAGCAGTCCCTCCCGTGGTCCGTCGCGCCAACGGCTCGTCGCGATCGGCGTCACCGGCGGAGAGCACCGGCGGACGTTGCAGCCCCGGAGCACCTTCCTGCCCGGAGGCACACGTTGAACGTCCTGCACTGGCTCTTCGAAGCCCAGCTTGTGATCGCTGGTCACGCCATCCTCTGGCGCGAGATCATCGGCAATGCCTTCGGGTTGGCCTCCGCGATCGGCGGCATGTTCCGCCGGGTCTGGGCATGGCCGGTCGGCATCGTCGGGAACGCCCTGCTCTTCACGGTGTTCCTGGGCGTCGCCTTCTCCAACCCGCAGGGCGCCACCCTGTACGGCCAGGCGGCACGCCAGGTCTTTTTCATCGTGACCAGCGTCTACGGCTGGTGGCGGTGGCAGGCCAACCGCCGCAGCACCACCTCCTCGGGCGCGAACGCCGAAGCGGTGGTTCCGCGGTGGGCCACCGCGCGTGAGCGGGGGGTGTACCTGCCGGTGGCGGCGGCGGCCGTGCTCGTGTGCTTCGTGATCTTCCGCGCTGTCGGTGCCGGCTTCCCCGCCCCGTGGTGGTACTACCTCGCCGACTCCTGGATCTTCGTCGGCTCGGTGCTGGCCACCTACGCGATGGCTCGCGGCTGGGTCGACTTCTGGCTGTGCTGGATCGCGGTCGACCTCGTTGGCGTCCCGGAGCTGCTGCACTTCCGCTTCTACCCCTCGGCGGTGCTCTACGCGGTTTACGCCGGCTTCGTCGTCTGGGGCTTCTTCGTCTGGCGGCGGATCGCTCGTGGCCTGCCCGGGGAGCAGGGCGCTCCCCGTCCCGACGAGGTCCCGGCCTAGGCACGTCAACTTCCCGTGTAGACGCACTCGTCTACACGGCGGTCAGGGTGGACGGTTTGTGACCCGGTTGGTGGCTCACAATGGCGGCCATGACGAGCAGTGGCGCCGCAGAGTCCTCGGGCAAGGGCCAGCCTCGCTTCCATGTGCACGGGGCGCGGTCCCTGCGGGTGGGGATCGTCGCGGGGTCCTGGCACGCGGAGCTGGTCGAGGCGCTGCTCGCGGGAGCGAAGCGGTCGCTGGGGGAGTGCCGCGTCGATGAGCACACGGTCGTGCGCGTGCCGGGTGCCTTCGACCTGCCGGTGGCCGCCAAGCGCCTGGCCGATCTCGGCTACGACGCCGTCATCGCGCTCGCTGTCGTCATCCGCGGGGAGACACCGCACTTCGACTACATCTGCCAGGGCGCGACGGTGGGGCTGACGCAGGTGTCGGTGGACACGGGCGTGCCCGTCGGCTTCGGCCTGCTGACGTGTGAGAACGAGCAGCAGGCGTGGGACCGGGCTGGCGGCCCGGGGGCGCGAGAGGACAAGGGGGCCGAGGCGGCGCTGTCGGCGGTGGCGACGGCCGTGGCGCTGCGGGAGCTGAAGCACGGATACGAGACGCCCGGTCGCGACAGCGACGAATGATCGCTGTGGCGACAGCGACGAGTGAGGCCGGAGCGTGGCCCCTTTAGGCTTGTGCGACGTGAAGAGCTTCGAGGGGCTGTGGGACGAGCTGTCGCGGAAGGCCGTTGAGCGCCCGTCTGGTTCGGGGACGGTCGCGGAGCTCGACGC
>JBQCDV010000204.1:0-33812 GCA_051960855.1 Actinomycetales bacterium | reverse complement strand
CGACCCCGCCGGGCGGATGGTCGTCGGCCAGTTCGGCCTGTCGATCCCCGACTTCCTCGACGGGTTCGACGGCGACATCGTCGAGGGCGACGTGCTGATGACCTCCGACCCCTACGCGTGCGGCGCGGCGATCAGCCACGCCAACGACTGGCTCGTCGTCATGCCCATCTACGTCGAGGGCCGGGTCGTGGGCTGGGCCTCGATGTTTGGGCACATGTCCGACGTCGGCGGCAAGACCCCCTGCTCGATGCCCACCGACGCCCGCACGATCTACGAGGAGGGCGTGGTCGTCCCGCCCTTCAAGCTGTACTCGGCGGGACGGGTCAACGAGGACGCGCTGCGGATCATCCTCAACCAGGTGCGGATGCCGGACTGGAACCGCGCCGACCTCAACGGCCTCGTCGCCGCGTGCCGCACCGCGAGCCGCCGGGTGGTCGAGATGTGCAACCGGTTCGGCACCGCGACCTACCTCGCCGCCCTGCAGTCGCTGCTCGACCGCAACCACGACGCGATGAAGGCCCTGCTCGCCGCGGTGTTCACCGACGGGGAGACGATCAGCTTCACCGACCACATCTGCGACGACGGCGTCGGCTACGGGCCCTACGAGCTGCGCATCGCGCTGACCCGGCACGGCGAGAAGGTGCACCTGGACTTCACCGGGTCCTCGCCCCAGGCCGCGGGCCCGGTGAACTACTACCTCAACGAGAACCTCGCCCGGATGTTCTTCGGCATCTACATGATTACGGTTGCCGACCCGCAGATCCTGTGGAACGACGGCTTCTATCCGCTGGTCGACGTGACCATTCCGGACGGCTCGTACTGGAAGCCGAAGCACCCGGCCGCCCTGAACGCGCGCAACCACGGCATCGGCCGGGTCTTCGACCTCTTCGGCGGGCTGCTCGGACAGACGAACCCCGCTCTGCTCAACGCCGCCGGCTTCTCGTCCTCGCCGCACTTCATGTACTCCGGGAACTACTCCAGTGGTGACCGGAAGGGCGAGTGGTTCCAGCTGTACTCGATCGGCTTCGGCGGCATCCCCGGGCGCCCCCTCGGCGACGGTCCCGACGGGCACTCCCTGTGGCCGAGCTTCGTCAACATCCCCTGCGAGTTCCTCGAGTCCTACTACCCGCTGCGTATCGTGAAGTGGGAGACGGTGGCCGACAGCGGCGGCGCCGGGCTGCATCGCGGCGGCAACGGGGTCGACGTTGCCTACCACTTCCTCGAGCCAGGCACGATCGCCATCCACGACGACCGGTGGCTGACCTACCCCTGGGGCGTGAACGGCGGAGAGCCCGGCGCCCGCGGTCAGAAGTGGATCGACCACCCCGACGGCACGCGCCAGGTCCTCCCGAGCAAGTGTCATGACGTGCGGGTCGAGCCAGGCGACGTCCTGCACTTCGTCACCTGGGGCGGTGGCGGCTGGGGCGACCCGCTGCAGCGCGACCCCGCGCTGGTAGCGCGCGAGGTCCGCCAGGGACTGGTGACCCAGCAGGGGGCGCGTCGCTATGGGGTCGTCGTCACCGACGAGGGCCAGATCGACAGCGCCGCCACCGAGGAGCTGCGCGGGCAGCTACGGCAGGGGCGGCCAGACCCGCTACCCGTCTTCGACAAGGGTCCGGAGCTGGCAGAGCTGCTGGCGCGGTGCGAAGAGGAGACGGGGCTGCCCGCGCCGAAGCAGCCGGTCTGGGCATGATGCCGGCGTGACGAACACGCGGGAGGTGGCAGGCGGCGACACCCTGCCTGCCACCTCCGGGGCCATCTCGCCGGCCGCCTTCGGCTCGGTGCTCGGCTGGGGGCGATCCCCTGCCCTCCTGGTCGTCGACATGATGCGGGCCTACTTCACTCCCGGAAGCCCCTTCGACCTCGGGGACAGCGCTGTCCCAGCTGCCTGCGCACGCCTCCTTGCCGCCGCGCGCACCGGAGCTCGCCCCGTCGTCCACACCCTCGTCCGCTATGCCGAAGGTGGGCGGGATGGCGGCCACTTCGTGCGCAAGGTGCCTGGCCTGCTGGCCCTCGCCGCCGACGCCGACGACCCGGCTCTCGGCGAGGAGCTTCCCGAGTTGGCGCCACTGCCCGGCGAGGTGGTCGTGGTCAAGCAGTACGCCTCGGCGTTCTTCGGCACGAGTCTGGCGGCCACCCTCACCAGCCTCGGCGTCGACACTGTCGTCGTGTCAGGCGTGTCGACCAGTGGCTGCATCCGCGCCACCGCCACCGACGCGCTGCAGCACGGTTTCCGACCGATGGTGGTCGCCGAGGCTTGCGGCGACCGGCTGCCGGAGTTCCACGAGTCCAACCTGCGCGATCTCGGCGCCAAGTACGCGGACGTGGTGAGCCTGGACGACGCCTGCCGCGAGCTGTCCGGGTGACGCGGCCTACGCGGCGTCGAGGAGCGAGAGAAGTCGTCGCACGGCTGGCACATCAGAGAGCTCGCGGAGTGTGTCGAGGTCGAGGCCCAGCACGATGTCGCCACAGCCTGCCTCGTCGAGTTCGCCGGGCGGGGGGGCATCCCGGTCGAGCTCATCCGGCAGTTGCCATTGATCCTCAAACCCGGCGGACGGCAGCACGGCGTCGCCCGCGAGCGCTGGAGAGGTTGAGCGGTACGTGTGCCCGGTCGGGGAGGTCGTCTCGACGACATGGCGCCCACCACGGAGTCCTCCCGGTCGTCTCTCCGGCTGCTCCTCGTGGGCACCGCGTGGACGGCTCACGGGGTCGCCGGCAGGTTGGCTGACGACGCGGCTGACGAAGCCCGGGGCCTCTCGCGCGTAGTTGCAGCGCTCACACAAGCCTTGCAGATTGGCCAGCTCGGTCCGTCCCCCGTCCCGCGCTCGCACGATGTGGTCGATGTGGCGCGCCTCGGCGTCACACCAGAGCGTGCGGCAGAACCGATCGCGCAGCTGGACGAGATCGGCGAGCCCAGCAGGAGCGGTGCGCCCCCGTGAGGCCATGGCGACGAGGCCACCGTGCGGACCCGCATAGAGCTGACGGACCAGCACACGCGTGGCGTCGTCCAGGCTGGCCTCGGCGATCAGGCGTCGGACCCAGGGGCCGGGCACGGGCCCGTACCCCGGCACGAAGCCCGGCTCATCCGCCCCGCCCGGCACGAAGCCCGGCTCATCCGCCCCGCCCGGCAAGAAGCCCGGCTCATCCGGCTCACCCGAGGGACTGCTCGTGGCGCCACCGCCGTCGCCACTCCTCCCGCCAACGAGGGTCGCCGCCGGCAGCACGATGCGCAGGTCGAGATCCATGGGCCGCTCCAGCGGGTTGCGGCCGGTGACTCGCTCGACGAGCGTGTCAGCCATCCGCTGGCCGCGACTGCGATCGTCACCCTCGCCGGGTGCACAGTCGGCGGCGAGTTTGAGCGCGGCGTAGACGCCCACACCAGCCGCCATCGGCAAGAGCGCGGTGACGTAGGCCATCGTGTCGGGCGCGGGTCGGATCGACACGCACCGCTCGCTCTCGGCTCGAGCCGCCCGCGCAACCACCGAAGCGGCGTCGAACTGGACAGCCAGCGCCTTGGCGGCGGCACCGAGCGCCTTGTCTCCCAGGGTCTCGGCGCGCGGCTGGTCACCTCCGCACAGCTGCTCATCGACGAGGCGGCGGTCAGCGGCCTCGAGGCAGACCGTCTCCTTGACGAGGATCGTGGCCCGCCACTCGCTCAGCCGGCCAGCGGTCATCAGGGCAAGGGTGTGGGGCATGTCCTCCGTCAGGGTGCGCGCGAGACCTAGCAGGCGCCCGCCCCTGTAGGGCGAGAGCCGACGAGCGAGGGCGATCTCAGCCGCGACGCCCTCGCCCCACTTGCGGGCCGGCAGGCCCGCAGCCGCGTGCTGGGCGCGCCGAGACTCGTGCAGGTCGGCAGCATCGCGAACCTGAGCGGCAGCGGCGGCAGCGGTGATCTCCTCGAGCAACCGCAGGCGGTCGATCCGCTGCTCATCGGTGACGTCGCGGGGCAGCTGCGCGAGCTGGGAGACCCAGGCCGCCAGCTCTGCGATGCCGCCACCTTCGAACATGTGTTCGATTCTAGGCAGAGCCGGGTGGTCCGGCAAGGGGAAGAGCGGGGCTGTGGACGGCTTACTCCTCCCGGTGCGCCAGGTCGGGCCCGAACGCTGGCAGGCACACCGCGACGTAGTCGGCGCCATCGGGTCCGACTGAGTAGCGCACGCGCTCGCCGGCCCGCGTCAGCACCGCCTGCCCGGCCCCCACCTCGAGACGTCCGCCGTCGTGCTCCACCACGACAGCACCGGAGAGGACCAGCGTCACCTCGTCGAACTCGGGCGTCTGTGCCGGCTCGTCCCAGCCAGCCGGTGCCTGCATCCGCGCGACAGACACCGTCTCAGTCCGGGAGTTGACGCGGCCGACGTACTCGTCGATGACCTTCCCGCCGGGCACGGGGATACGGGTGGGCGAAGACAGCAGCTCAGGCATGGCTGCGAGGCTACCCGCGCCAACTGTCAGGCCGTGATGCGCTCCAGCACCACCCCGTCACCCGCGGGGCGGGCATCGTCGGGAGCGATGACAACGGCGTTCGTCAATGCCTCGAGCGCGGCGTCGAAGCGCGCGGGGTCATCGGCGTGCAGGGTCAGCAGCGGCTCTCCCCCGCGCACCCATGCACCCGGCTTGGCGTGCAGCTCGATGCCCGCGGCGGCGACGACGGGGTCCTCCTTGCGGGCACGCCCGGCCCCGAGCCGCCACGCCGCGAGCCCGATGTCGTAGGCGTCGAGGCCGACAAGCACGCCATCGGCGGGAACGGCGACGACGTGCGTCTCACGGGCCTTGGGCAGCGGCGCGTCGGGGTCGCCGCCCTGGGCGCGGACCATGCGGCGCCAGACGTCCATCGCCGACCCGTCGCGCAGCGCCGTCTCCGGGTCCTTGCCGCTGACGCCGGCGGCGGCCAGCATCTCGCGGGCCAGGGTTAACGTCAGTTCGACGACATCTGCAGGACCGCCGCCGGCGAGGACCTCGACGCTCTCTTCGACCTCGAGGGCGTTGCCGACCATGAGGCCCAGCGGCGTCCACATGTCCGTGAGCAGGGCGACCGTGCGGACACCGGCATCCGTCCCGAGCTCCACCATCGTGCGTGCCAGCTCGCGCGCGGAGTCCCGGTCCTTCATGAAGGCGCCACTGCCGACCTTGACATCGAGGACGAGCGCGCCCGTGCCTTCGGCGATCTTCTTGCTCATGATCGAGCTTGCGATGAGCGGGATCGCCTCGACGGTCCCGGTCACGTCTCGCAGGGCGTAGAGCTTCTTGTCGGCGGGGGCGAGGTCATCGGTGGCTGCGCAGACGACGGCGCCCACCTCACGCAGCTGGTCGAGCATCTCCCGACGAGAGAGGGCAGCCCGCCAGCCGGGAATCGACTCGAACTTGTCCAGCGTGCCCCCGGTGTGGCCGAGACCGCGGCCGGACAGCTGCGGCACTGCTGCACCGCAGGCGGCGACCAGCGGCGCCAGCGGCAGCGTGATCTTGTCGCCGACACCACCAGTGCTGTGCTTGTCGGCGGTCGGCCGGTCGAGCGAGCTCCACTCCATGCGGCTGCCGGACCGGATCATCGCGTCGGTCCACCGAGCGATCTCCGGTCGCGTCATGCCGTTGAGCAGCACCGCCATCGCCAGCGCCGACATCTGCTCGTCGGCCACCACCCCACGCGTGTAGGCGTCGATGACCCAGTCGATTTGCGCTTCGGACAGGACTCCCCGGTCCCGCTTGGTCCGGATGACGTCGACGGCGGCAAAGGGCTCCACAGCGTCCGACACGAGGTCCTCCATCGACGAGAGCGGTGACGCCGGCACGGCCCGAACGGCGTTGTCGGCATCCTCGCGTACCTGGGCCGCGAGCGGCAGAGCGGGCGAACGGCGTTCGCGCAGGGCGAGCGCCTAGCGGTGGTGGTGCAGGTCGTCAGGACCGAAGGCCTGCGGCAGCACCTCGGCCATCGGGAGGATGCCAAGGGGCGTCTCGAGCAGGCACTGCGCGCCCCCGTGCTCCCACAGCAGCTGGCGGCACCGACCGCATGGCATCAGCGGCTGGCCGTCTCCCCCGACGCAGGCCACGGCGACGAGGCGACCCCCACCGCCGGCGATGAGGTCGCTGACCATGCCGCACTCGGCGCAGAGGGTCACCCCGTAGCCGGCGTTCTCGACGTTGCAGCCGCGAACGATCCGGCCGTCGTCCACCAACCCGGCGACCCCCACTGGAAAGGAGCTGTAGGGCGCGTAGGCCCGGTGCATGACCGCGCGGGCGGCCTCGCGCAGCTGCTCCCAGTCGACGTCGTCGACAGACGAGGAGGTCGCGCCGTCAGCGCTAGCGGACATCGATGGCTCCCGGGTCACGTGGTGTACGACGGTCGTCAGCTGGTGTAGGGCTCGCCGTCGGCGGCGGGGGCGCGGACGCGACCGACAAACCCGGCGACGGCAAGGATGGTCGCGACGTAGGGCAGCATCGCAAGGAATGCCGAGGGGATCGCTACCGGCGTGCCGATGAAGGACAGGAAGCCCTGCAGCACGTCGGCGAAGCCGAACAGCAGCGCGGCGGACACCGCCCCGAGCGGGCTCCAGCGACCGAAGATGACCGCCGCCAGGGCGATGAAGCCGCGACCGGAGCTCATGTCCTTGGTGAAGCTGCCGACGTCGCCGAGCGTCAGGTAGGCCCCCGCGAGTCCGGCGACGAGACCCGCCCCGATGACGTTGACGTAGCGGGTGCGGATGACGTTGATGCCCACGGTGTCAGCGGCCTTCGGGTGCTCGCCGACAGAGCGGGTCCGGAGGCCCCAGCGGGTGTGGAAGAGCCCAACGTGGACGGCGATCACGAGCAGGTAGGTGAGGTAGACGATGATGTTGACGTTGAAGAAGATCGCGCCGATCAGCGGGATGTCGCTGAGCACCGGGATGGCGATCGGGGAGAAGACCGACGGGCTGTTGTAGGTGTCGGCGTTGGGCTGCATCAGCGCGTCGTAGATGAAGCCGGTGAGCCCCAGGGCGAAGAGGTTCAGCACGACGCCGAGCACCACCTGGTTGACCAGGTAGCGAATCGCGAAGACCGCGAGCAGCGCCCCGATGAGCGCGCCGGCGACCAGGGCGCCCACCAGCCCCACGCCGAGGTTGTGCGACAGCGAGCCGAAAAGCGCCCCTGCGAAGGCACCGGTGAGCATCTGGCCTTCGATGGCGACGTTGATGACGCCGCTGCGCTCACACAGCACGCCACCGAGGGCGCCGAGGATGAGCGGGACGGCGGCGAGCAGCGTGAGATTCAGCAGCCCGGGGAGCTCCAGCGGCGTCGGCTGGCTGCCGGGCTCGCTGCTGTCTGCCCAGCAGAGGAAGGTCACGACCAGCCCGACGATCGCGAACGACACGATGACGCGCCGCCAGCGCACCCCGACGGGCCGCGCGGCGCGCCACACGCCGAGGGCGACCGTGATGACGCCGATGACGATCGCGGTGGCCCGGGGCGGCAGCGACAGCACCGGCAGGTGGATGTCGGCAGTCGCGGACGAAAGGGCGAACTTCGCTGCCCCGGAGCGGGCCGAGAGCCCCAGCAGGAAGATGTCGACCAGGCCGACGAGCACGACGATGACACCAGCGGTGACACGGCGGCGGACCTTGTCGGCGACAACGGGCCGCGCCGAGGGAGCGTCCTGACGGGAGTCGAGGGTTGCGGTGCTCATCCGTTCCATCCCTTGGCGAGTTCGCTGCCCACGCCGCCGTCGCGCGCCGCACGGAGCCGGAAGATCGCTCGCACCAGGGGCGGCGCGGCGATGAACATGACGACGAGCGACTGCAGGACGACCACGAGGTCGATGGGAGTGCCCGTGCGGGACTGCATCTGGACGCCCCCGGCGTGCAGGGCGCCGAAGAGGATGCCGGCGAGGACGGTGCCGCCCGGCTTACCGCGGCCGAGCAGAGCAACGGTGATGGCGTCGAAGCCGATGCCGGCGTCGATGTCCTGCGTGATCGCTGAGTTGGTGCCGAGGATCTGGCTGCACCCGGCGAGACCTGCCAGCGCCCCGGCCAACACCATCGCGATCGTGTAGGCGCGTTCGACGCTCATGCCGGCAGTGCGGGCGGCGTTCGGGTTGGCACCCACGGCTCGCAGCCGGAAGCCGAGCGTGCTGCGCTCGAGCAGCCACCACACGCCCGCGGCCGCGAGCAGCGCGATCACGAAGCCGAAGTGCAACCGGTAGCCGTCGCCGAGCAGATGCGGCAGGCGCGCGGTCGGGTAGACGTTGTAGCTGATGGCCTGGTTGGAACCGTCGCGCTGGAAACCGGAGGTGCCCAGCAGGAAGGCCAGCAGCTGGTAGGCGACGTAGTTGAGCATGATCGTCGTGATGACCTCGTGCGCCCCGGTGCGGGCCTTCAGCCACCCGGCCAGGCCGCCCCACAGCGCTCCTCCGATCACGCCGAAGGCCAGCGCGACGACGACGTGGATGCCGATGGGCAGCTGGTAGCGGAAGCCGGCCCAGCCGGCGAAGACCGCGCCGAGGATGATCTGGCCCTGGCCGCCGATGTTGAACAGACCCGCGCGGAAGGCCAACGCAACGCTCAGACCAGCGAGGATCAGCGGCGTCGCGTTGACGAGGGTCTCGCTGATGGGACCGAGGCTGGGGTTGGCCGGGTTGAAGATCGCGCCTTCGAAGAGCGCCACGTAGGCCGAGGAGATCGCGTCCCAGGCACGCGAGAAGGTGTCCCACGGGTAGGCGAAGAAGTACCTCATCGCCTCGAGCGTTGGCTTGTCACCGAGGATGATCAGGACGCTGCCGACCACGACCGCGGCCACCATGGCGAGCACGGTGACGACGACGGCGTTGCCGTCTCGCAGCCGCGACCACACACCTCTGTGCTTGTTGGCCGGCTGTCCCTCGGGGCCGGTGGCCTCGAGCGGGTGCTGACCGTCGACGGTGCTCACGCGTCCGCCTTTCGAACGTCGCTGCCGGGAGTTGCTGCCTGTCCCGCCATCAACAGGCCGACCTCGTCGGCGGAGGCACCGCCCGGCAGCTCGCCGATGATGCGGCCGCGGTACATCACGCCGATGCGGTCGGCCAGGCCCAGGACCTCGTCGAGCTCGGTGGAGACCACGACGACGGCGGCTCCGGCATCGCGGGTCTCGACGATGCGGCGGTGCACGAACTCCATCGACCCGACGTCCAGACCGCGCGTCGGCTGCGCCACGATCAGCAGCTCCAGGGGTCGGGACATCTCCCGGGCGAGCACGACCTTCTGCTGGTTGCCGCCGGACAGGGTGCTCACCGGAGCCGACGGTGACGACGTGCGCACGTCATACTCCTCGACCAGTCGCTCGGCGTTACGGGCGATCGACCCGAGGTCGAGCGCGAGACCGCGCGCGAACGGCTTGCGGTCGTGGACGTCCAGGACCATGTTCTCTGCGACCGAGAAGGAACCCACGAGCCCATCGTGCATCCGGTCCTCGGGCACGTAGCCCACGCCGAGCTCGAGGATGTCCTCGGTGGTGGCGGACGTGATGTCGCGGCCGTCGAGAGAGATGGTCCCCGAGGCCGGACGCGTCAGCCCGACGAGAGCCTCGGTGAGCTCGGTCTGCCCGTTGCCCTGCACACCGGCGATCGCGTAGATCTCACCCTTGCGCACCTGCAGGGACACTCCGTCGACCTGCGGGATGCCCGCCTCGTCGGCAACGACCAGGTCGCGCACCTCGAGGGCCACGTCGCCGGGGTCGGCGGCGTCCTTGTCGATCTCGAGCGCGACCTGCCGTCCGACCATGAGGCTGGCCAGCTCAGCCGCGCTCGCGTCCGGACTCGCCGTGCCGACGACCTTGCCGCGCCGGATGACCGTGATGCGATCTGCGACTGCCTTGACCTCGCGCAGCTTGTGGCTGATGAAGACGATCGACGTCCCCTGCTCGCGCAGCCCGCGCATGACCTCGAGCAGCTCGTCGGTCTCCTGCGGAGTGAGGACAGCGGTCGGCTCGTCGAGGATCAACACCTTGGCGTCGCGCAGCAGGGCCTTGAGGATCTCGACGCGCTGCTGGACACCGACCGGCAGGTCGGCGACGACGGCGTCGGGGGGCACGCCCAGTCCGTAGCGCTTGGAGAGCTCGACAAGCCGCTTGCTGGCACGGCGGCGGTCGAGCAGACCGCCGCCGCGGACGTCCTCGTCGCCGAGCATGACGTTCTCGGTGACGGTGAAGACCGGGACGAGCATGAAGTGCTGGTGCACCATGCCGATGCCCGCCGCGATCGCGTCCTTCGGCGACGAGAACGTGACCGGCTGGTCGTCGACGAGGATCTGGCCCCCGTCGGGCTGGTAGAGGCCGTAGAGGACGTTCATCAGCGTGCTCTTGCCGGCGCCGTTCTCGCCGAGCAGCGCGTGGATCTCCCCGGGCTCGACGACGAGGTCGATCGAGTCATTGGCGACCAGAGAGCCGAATCGCTTGGTGATGCCTCGGAGCTCGAGCTTCAGGGCCGCCTCCACGCTGAGGGCTGGAACCTGCAGGCCCGAGCCGGGCTGCAGGGCTGACAAGGGTGAACTGACGACAGCGAACCAGACGACAACGGCGGGGACCCGAACGGCGTCGGTCGGGTCCCCGCCGTGGCGCGTCAGTCGGTCACTGCAGGTGGGTCACTTCGGCTGCGAAGGCGAGGTGATGGACACCTTGCCGCCGATGATGTCCTGCTTGAGCTGGTCGATCTCCTTCTTCAGCTCAGCGGGCACCTTGTTGTCGTACTGGTGGTACGGGGCGAGCCCGGTGCCGTTGTTCTCGAGGGTGCCGATGTAGGGCTCGCTGGGGAACTGGCCGTCGGCCGCCTCGAGGACGTACTTCTCCACGGCGTCAGGGATGTTCTTCACGACGCTGGAGACGAAGTACTGGCAGTACTGCGGGGTGCTGGTGCAGCCGTCGAGGTCGACCCACAGCACGCTCACCTTGCCGCCGCTGGCCTGCGCGGCCGCGCCGGCACCGAGGCCGGTGCCGCCGGCGACAGGGAAGATCACGTCGGCGCCCTGCGAGACGAAGGACTGCGAGATCGACTTGCCCTTGCCCTGGTCGGTGAAGGACTGGGCGAAGGTGCCGCCCTTCTGGTTCTTCTCGTCCCAGCCGAGGACCTGGACGTTCTTGTTCTTCTGCTTGTTGTAGTACTGCACGCCCTCCCAGAAGCCGTCCATGTAGACGGTGACGGGCGGGATGTTCAGACCACCGAAGGTGGCGACCTTGCCGGTCTTGGACATGCCAGCAGCGAGGTAGCCGCCGAGGAACGCGCCCTGGGCGGTGTTGAACTCGAGGCCGGTGACGTTGGGCTGCCCGGTGTTGCTGTCGATGATCGCGAACTTGTCGTTCGGGTTCTTGTCAGCCACCGCCTTGACCGCGTCGGTCATGAGACCGCCCACGGCGATGACCGTGTCGCAGCCCTTGCTGACCTCGGCGTTGAGGTTGGGGGTGTAGTCGTTCTGTGAGGCCGACGAGATGTAGGAGATGTCGACCTTGTCGTTCTTGGCCTTGGCGGCCTGCATGCCCTGCCAGGCAGCCTGGTTGAACGAACGGTCGTCGACACCGCCGACGTCGAGGACCATGCACGCCTTGAGCGCACCGCCGGCCTGTGCCCCTGAGGAGGAGGCGTCGGTCGCGGGCGCGGAGCTGCTCGCTGCGCTCGAGGACGGAGCGGCAACGCTCGCGGACGTCGTGGGGTTGTCGGTGGGCTTGCTGCCACATCCGGTGGCGACAAGGGCGACCGCGCCAGCGATCGCGACCATCCGGAGAGTCGTCTTCAACACTGCCTCCTGAGGGGTGAGTCGTGCGCACTATAGGCGGCGCACGCCCCCCTTCAGGGCTTTCCGCAGCATGACGTGCACCACCGACACCAACTCGTGACGTTCCGACCGCGACGGCGGCTGCAGCACGGTCAGCGCGCCGCGGCGGACTCCGCGCCCAGCTCCTCGAGGGACAGCAGGGCCGCACCGCCCAGCAGGCGTGCGCCGATGGCAATAGCCCGCTCGTCGGCCTGGAACGTCGCCTGGTGCAGGTCGCGCTCGACCGCGTCGCCCTCGCGGCGGGCCCCGAGCCTCGCCAATGCACCTGGGACGTGCTCGAGATACCAGGCGAAGTCCTCCCCACCCAGGCTCTGCTCGGCACGGGCGACGCTGCGCTGGCCCCACGCGGCAACCGCGACGTCGTGCAGGGCGGAGATGGCGGCGGCGTCGTTGACGACCGGCGGCACGCCGCGCTGATAGGCGACGTCGACCTCCACCCCGAACGGCGCTGCCGCCTCCTGCACCATCGTCGTCACGAGGGCCGGAGCCTCCGCCCAGGCCTCGGTCTGCAGGCAGCGGACGGTGCCAGCGGCCTGGCCCCGGTCGGGGATGGCATTGGGCGCCTCGCCCGCCGCGACCATCCCCCAGACCAGGCTCATGCCCGCCCGCGGATCGACGCGGCGTGAGAGCAGGGCCGGCACCTGGGTGACGACGGCGCCCAGGGCGTAGACGAGGTCCGCGGTCAGATGCGGCCGGGCGGTGTGGCCACCGCGGCCGGTCAGCGTGACGCGGAGCATGTCCGCTGCGGCAGTGATGGCCCCCACCCGCAAGCCCACCCGGCCGACCTCGAGCCGAGGGTCGCAGTGCACCGCGAGGACCCGGTCGACGCCGACGAGGGCGCCCGAGTCGACGACCGTCTCGGCTCCGCCGGGCATCTTCTCCTCCGCCGGCTGGAAGACGAGGCGCACCCCTCCGGCGAGCAGTCCGCGCTCGCACAGCCGCGCCAGGGCGAGCCCGGCGCCGAGCACCACCGCGGTATGGACGTCGTGGCCGCACATGTGCGCCACCTTGGGCACCTGCGACCGGAACGGCAGGCCGTTGTCGTCCTCCTGCACCGGCAGCGCGTCGATGTCCGCACGCAGCGCGACCACCGGCCCCGTGGTGTCCCCGACGTCGCACACGAGGCCGGTACCCGTCGGAAGCGGCTGGGGGTCGAGCCCGGCTGCGAGGAGCCGGTCGCGGATCAAGGCAGTGGTGCGGACCTCGGCGTTGCCCAGCTCCGGATGCTCGTGGATCGAGCGGCGCAGCGCCACCAGCTCCGGCTCCAGGTGGCCGACGTACTCCGCGATCGCCTCCTGACCCGCCTGCTGCATGTCCTCGCTTCCGCTCCTGCTGCTCGCCACCTGCGCCTGTCCGCTCACGTCAGAGAGCGTCCCCCGGCTCGTAGACCCCCCACACCTGGCGGAGGGCATCGCACACCTCTCCGACCGTCGCCCGCGCCCTCAGCGCCTCCCGCAACGGGTAGAGCACGTTGTCCTGCCCCTGCGCCGCCGCTCGCAGTGCGGCGAGGCGTGACTGCACCTCGTCGTCGTCGCGCTCGGCGCGCAGCTGTGCCAGCCGAGCGCTCTGCTCCTTCTCGATCTCGGGGTTGACCCGCAGCGGCTCGTAGGGCTCGTCGCCCTGCACGGTGTACCGGTTGACGCCGACGACGACGCGCTCCCCCGAGTCGATCTCCTGCGCGATCCGGTAGGCGCTGCGCTCGATCTCCTCCTTCTGGAAGCCCGCCTCGATCGCCGCGACCGCGCCGCCCATGTCCTCGATCCGCTCCATCAGCTCCACCGCCGCGCGCTCGATGCCGTCGGTGAGGGACTCCACCACGTAGCTGCCGGCGAAGGGGTCGACGGTGGCCGTCACGTCGGTCTCGTAGGCCAGCACCTGCTGGGTGCGCAACGCGAGCCGTGCCGCCTTCTCCGTCGGGAGCGCGATCGCCTCGTCGTAGGAGTTGGTGTGCAGCGACTGCGTCCCGCCGAGGACCGCGGCCAGGCCCTGCACGGCGACGCGGACGAGGTTGACCTCCGGCTGCTGCGCGGTCAACTGCACCCCCGCCGTCTGGGTGTGGAAGCGCAGCATCATCGACTTCGGGTTCTGCGCCCCGAAGTCGTCGCGCATCACCCGCGCCCAGATGCGCCGGGCGGCGCGGAACTTCGCCACCTCCTCCAACAGCGTCGTCCGTGCGACGAAGAAGAACGACAGACGCGGGGCGAAGTCGTCGACGTCGAGTCCCGCCGCCATCGCGGCGCGGACGTAGGCGATCCCGTCAGCGAGGGTGAAGGCCACCTCCTGCACCGGCGTCGCCCCGGCCTCCGCCATGTGGTAGCCGGAGATGGAGATGGTGTTCCACCGCGGCAGCTCCCGATGGCAGTAGGCGAACGTGTCACTGGTCAGACGCAGCGACGCCTGCGGCGGGTAGATGTAGGTGCCCCGGGCGATGTACTCCTTCAGCACGTCGTTCTGGATCGTGCCGGTGAGCTGGTCTCCGGGGACGCCCTGCTCCTCGGCCACGAGCTGGTAGAGCAGCAGGAGCACGGCCGCCGGCGCGTTGATGGTCATCGACGTCGAGACCTCGCCGAGCGGGATGCCGTCGAACAGCACGCGCATGTCGTCGATGGAGTCGATCGCCACGCCGACCTTGCCGACCTCGCCCGAGGCGACGGGTGCGTCGGAGTCGTAGCCCATCTGCGTCGGCAGGTCGAAGGCCACCGACAGACCGCCGGTGCCCGCCTCCACGAGGCGGTGGTAGCGCTCGTTGGACTCCCGGGCGGTGCCGAAGCCGGCGTACTGCCGCATCGTCCACGGGCGGCCGGTGTACATGGTCGGGTACACCCCGCGGGTGAACGGGTAGCTTCCCGGCTCCCCCAGCTGCACGTCCGCGTCCCACCCGCGCAGCGCGTCGGGGCCGTAGACCGGCTCGATCGGAAGGTCCGACTCCGAACGCCGCAGCGGTCGCTCCTGTGGTTGCCGCCCCTGACCGCTCGTCGTCATGCCGTCCTCCGAGGCTGCTCGATCCGACCGAGCGAAGGCTAGCGATGTCTGCTCAGTCACACTCGTCCCGGCAGGCCCCGCTGAGGAGGCCCCCTCCTGGTCAGGTCAGTACGATCCCGGCAGGGGCGGCGTGGCCCGCGGATGGCGCGCGCTCCCAGCAGCGGCAGCATCATCCGCTCGAGAACCGGAGGCTCGTCCCGTGCCCAAGGCACCGGCTGGCACGCTCTACCGCGGCCGAGAAGGCATGTGGAGCTGGGTGGCGCACCGCGTCACTGGCGTGCTCATCTTCTTCTTCCTGTTCGCGCACGTCCTCGACACCGCCCTGGTGCGGGTCTCACCGAGCGCCTACAACTCGGTGATCGCGACCTACCACAACCCGATCGTCGGCCTGCTCGAGCTCGGCTTGGTGGCCGCGATCGTCTTCCACGCCTTCAACGGTCTGCGGGTCATGCTGATCGACTTCTGGAAGCGCGGCACCCGCATGCAGCGCCCCATGCTGTGGGGCGTCCTCGTCGTCTGGGTCGTGCTGGTCGTGCCCTTCGCGGTCCGGCACCTCATGGTGGTCTTCGGAGGCGGCAAGTGAGCGACACCCTCTCCACGCGTCCTGCCAAGCGCAGCGAGGGCGACACCGTCGGCGGAGTGGGGGCGGCGCCCCACCTACCCCAGGTCGAGTCGCCCAGGTCGAGCCGCTCCGGCCGCGCCACCCGCACCAACTTCGAGCTCTACAGCTGGCTGTTCATGCGGCTGTCAGGTCTGCTGCTCATCGTCCTCGTCCTCGGACACCTGCTCGTCAACCTCGTCCTGGGCGACGGCGTGCGCCAGATCGACTTCGCCTTCGTGGCGGGCAAGTGGGCGTCGCCGGCGTGGCAGACCTACGACTTCCTGCTGCTGTGGCTGGCCGAGCTGCACGGCGTCAACGGCCTGCGCACCGTCATCAACGACTACGCCGAGCGCGACACCACGCGCTTCTGGCTGAAGGCGGCGCTCTACACCAGCGCCCTGTTGGTCCTGGTCGTGGGGAGCCTCGTGATCTTCACGTTCGACCCGTGCCTCGACCCCGCCAGCACTCTCGACATCTGCCGCCGCTGAGGAGTACGCCTTGCAGATCCATCGGTATGACGTCGTCATCGTCGGGGCGGGCGGTGCCGGCATGCGCGCCGCACTCGAGTCCGGGCAGCGGGTGCGCACCGCCGTTCTGACAAAGCTCTACCCGACTCGCTCTCACACCGGCGCGGCCCAGGGCGGCATGTGCGCCGCCCTCGCAAACGTCGAAGAGGACAACTGGGAGTGGCACACCTTCGACACGGTCAAGGGCGGCGACTACCTCGTCGACCAGGACGCCGCCGAGATCATGTGCCGCGAGGCGATCGACGCCGTCCTCGACCTGGAGAAGATGGGGCTGCCGTTCAGCCGGACGCCGGAGGGGCGCATCGACCAGCGCCGGTTCGGCGGTCACACGCGCAACCACGGCGAGGCCGCTGTGCGCCGTTCGTGCTTTGCCGCTGACCGCACGGGCCACATGATCCTGCAGACGCTGTTTCAGCAGTGCGTCAAGCACGGCGTGCAGTTCTTCAACGAGTTCTACGTCCTCGACCTGCTCATGAACGACGGCCGCGCCTGCGGCGTCGTCGCCTACGAGCTGGCCACCGGCGAGATCCACGTCTTCCAGGCCAAGTCGGTCATCTTCGCCAGCGGCGGCTTCGGCAAGGTCTTCAAGACCACGTCCAACGCGCACACCCTCACCGGCGACGGCATGGGCATCGTCTGGCGCAAGGGCCTGCCGCTGGAGGACATGGAGTTCTACCAGTTCCACCCGACCGGCCTGGCCGGGCTCGGCATCCTCCTCACCGAGGGCGCCCGCGGCGAGGGCGGCATCCTGCGCAACAGTGAGGGGGAGCGCTTCATGGAGCGCTACGCCCCCACGATCAAGGACCTCGCGCCCCGCGACATGGTCAGTCGGGCGATCTACACCGAGGTCCGGCAGGGCCGCGGCGCGGGTCCGCACAAGGACTACGTGCTGCTCGACCTCACGCACCTGCCGCGCGAGCAGCTGGACGCCAAGCTGCCCGACATCACGGAGTTCGCGCGCACCTACCTCGGTGTCGAGCCCTACGACACCCCCGTGCCGATCTACCCGACCGCGCACTATGCGATGGGTGGCGTGCCAACCAACGTCGAGGCCGAGGTCCTGTCGGACAACACCACGGTGGTGCCCGGCCTCTATGCCGCCGGCGAGGTCGCGTGCGTGTCGGTGCACGGCGCCAACCGCCTGGGGACCAACTCGCTGCTGGACATCAACGTCTTCGGGCGCCGCGCCGGCATCGCGGCGGCCGAGTACGCCTCAACCGTGGACTGGGTCGAGCTGCCCGAGGCTCCGGAGCGCGCCACGGTGTCGCTGCTCGAGGGCCTGCGCACCAACGACGGCGGCGAGCGCGTCGCGGCGATCCGCACAGAGCTGCAGGTCACGATGGACGACAACGCGTCGGTCTACCGGACTGAGGCGACGCTGAAGCAGGCCGAGGTCGACATCGCCAACTTGAAGTCCCGCTACGCCCGGGTGTCGGTGCAGGACAAGGGCAAGCGGTTCAACACCGACCTGCTGGAGGCGGTCGAGCTCGGCTTCCTCCTCGACCTCGCCGAGGTCCTCGTGGTCTCCGCCCGTGCCCGCAACGAGTCCCGCGGCGGCCACTCGCGCGAGGACTACCCCAACCGCGACGACGTCAACTTCATGCGTCACACGATGGCCTACCGCGTCGGCGACGCGGCCTCCGGCTCGGGCGAAGCCGAGATCCGCCTCGACTACAAGCCGGTGACGATGACCCGCTACGAGCCGATGGAGCGCAAGTACTGATGAGCACCGCCGTCGCGGACGCCCCCACCGCCAAGCAGCAGGACGACGACGCCGTCCGCATCTTCACCATCACGCTGCGGATCCGGCGCTTTAACCCGGAGGTGGACGCCGAGCCGCACTGGGAGGACTACCCGGTCGAGGTCAACGCGATGAACCGCGTCCTCGACGCCCTGCACAAGGTCAAGTGGGAGCAGGACGGGTCACTCACCTTCCGCCGTTCGTGCGCGCACGGCGTCTGCGGCTCGGATGCCATGCGCATCAACGGCCGCAACCGCCTGGCCTGCAAGACGCTCGTCAAGGACGTCAACCCCGACAAGCCGATCACCATCGAGGCGATCAAGGGGCTGCCGGTGCTCAAGGACCTCGTGGTCGACATGGAGCCGTTCTTCGACTCCTACCGCGAGGTCATGCCGTTCCTCGTGACGCACGGCCAGGAGCCGACGCGCGAGCGGCTGCAGACGCAGGAGGAGCGGGCGCGCTTCGACGACACCACCAAGTGCATCCTGTGTGCCGCGTGCACCACGTCGTGCCCAGTGTTCTGGACGGACGGGCAGTACTTCGGCCCGGCGGCGATCGTCAACGCGCACCGCTTCATCTTCGACAGTCGTGACGAGGGCACCCACGAACGGCTCGAGATCCTCAACGAGAAGGAGGGCGTGTGGCGGTGCCGCACGACCTTCAACTGCACGGACGCCTGCCCGCGCGGCATTGAGGTGACCAAGGCGATCCAGGAGGTGAAGCGGGCACTCCTGGCCCGCCGCGTGTGACAACGCGCGTCAGATGGAGCGTGTGACAACGCGCGTCAGATGGAGCGTGTGACAACTCGCATCGGGAAGAGCGTGTGACAACGCGCATCAAGGCCGCGGCACTCGTGCAGGAATGGGTCAGTTGCCGCACCTCCGCCCGGCCGGAGACTGCGGAAACTGACCCATGTGTGCTGCACCGCCGCTCTCCGACCGGAGGCCGACCGCGGCAATTGCGTGGCATGTTCTCGGAAACCGGTCGCCAGCACTTACGCTGCCGACGTGCCCCCGACGCCTCCGCCCCATTCGAGCCGTCTGAGCCTTCCCGGTTACTCGCGCGTTGTGCGGTTGCTCGCCCCGGTCGCGGCCGCCGTCACCCTGGTCCTCGGGGTCACCTCCGTCACCACGTCGGCGGCGACAGTCGCCACGCCCTCACCGTCTCGAGCCGCCACCCCCGGCCCGAACGCCGTCATCGGTGGTGACCGCCTCGCGCTCTCCGGCGCCGTCGTCGTGGATGCGCCCGGCGCACCGGCTCCCCCAGCCCCGCCGTCGGAGTCGTGGCTGCTGGCCGATCTCGACACCGGTGCGGTCCTCGCGACCCGCAATGCCCACGAGCAGCTGCCGCCGGCCAGCACCCTGAAGACGCTGACCGCACTCACGCTGCTGCCGAAGCTTGACCCGCACCAGCTGTACACCGCGACTCACGACGACGCGAACGCCGAGGGCAGCAAGGTCGGAGTGGTGCCCGGGGCGACCTACACCGTCGACCAGCTGTGGCTGGGACTCTTCCTGCCCAGCGGGAACGACGCCGCCCATGCCCTCGCCGCCGTCGGAGGCGGGCTCGACACCACCATCGCGGCGATGGCCGCGCAGGCCCGCCAGTTGCAGGCCAAGGACACCGTGCCGAAGTCGCCGAGCGGGCTGGACACTCCCGGGCAGGTGTCGTCCGCCTACGACCTTGCGCTGATTGCGCGCGCCGGCCTGCAGCTGCCGTCGTTCGCGCACTACGCGTCCACGCTGCGCGCGCAGTTCCCCGGGAAGCCGTCCGCGACGCCGGGGGCGCCGCGACCGACGTATGAGATCCAGAACCAGAACAAGCTGCTCTGGAACTACGACGGGGCTCTCGGGGTCAAGACGGGCTACACGACGATCGCGCGCAACACGTTCGTCGGGGCGGCGACGCGAAACGGCCACCGGCTGGTTGTGACGATCATGAAGGACAAGGCCGGCACCTGGAAGCACGCGGCCGCGCTGCTCGACTGGGGCTTCGCCAACCTCGACCGAGCTCACCCCGTCGGGACTCTCGTGTCCCCGGCGGTCCCGGTCGTCGCGGCCGCGCCGGCTGCCGCCGCGGTCGCGCACGCACCCGCTGCGCACATCGCTGCGGCGCCGACAAGCGCCGGGCTCTCGCTCCCGCTCCGCGTCCTGCTCGCACTCCTGATCGTCGCGGTGACGTCGGCCGTGGTCCTCCGCGTCAGGACCGTCCGACGCCGCCGCGCGCGCCGCGCTCGCGCAGCCGCCACCCGCCGCGTCTCACTGGCCCGTCAGGCGACGACGACTCAAGCTCGCAGCGCCGTGCCCCGCGCTCGCCGGCCGAGGTCGTCCGACCGTGATGCGGTGACAGCACGGCGGAGCAGTCGCTGATCCCGAGCCCGCTAGTGCTCGCTCGACTCCCCCGAGTCGCCCTTCCGGGCCTTGGCGGTGAGCACTCCGAGGGCGACGCCGGCAACCATGCCCGCCGCAGCTGCCGCGCGCCGGCTGGGCGGCTCCGGCTCGGACGGATCGCGGAGATCGACGACGCGGGAGGCGACAGCGCCGTTCGACGATGACGTCGCGGGACCGACGCGGTGCGAAGGCGTCGACGGCGCTGCCGTCCCTCTGGCAGCACGACCGCCGGCCGTGGGGGTGTGGGCGAGCGCATCCTGTTCGGAGTCGACCGGTCCCGTCGGGCTGCCGGTGACCTCCGGCGGCACATCCCCGCCCGGGGTGGCGCCTGCCGCGACCGGCGTGCTCTCCTGCGGCGCCCCCTGGTCCTCCGCCGGGCCGTGCGCGAAGGGGCCGCCCTCGCTCGTGACGGTCCACGACGCCGCGAGCAGCACGGCGCGGGCCAGGAAGTTGATCCAGACGAGCAGACCGACGATGACGGCGAAAGTGCCGTAGACCGGGTTGGACGTGGTCCGGCCGATGAGGAACGTCCCGACGAGCTTGAGGATCTCGAGGAGGACCGCGCCGACGATGGCGCCTGGGATGGCAACGCGGACGTCGTCATTGCGCCCGTTGAGTCGGGTGAAGAGGAACAGGATGATGCCGAAGTCCACGGCCGCCGCGATGACGAGGGCGATGAGCTTCAGCACGAGGGCGGCGGCGATGTTGTCCTGCAGCCCCACGGCGTCCAGCAGCAGGGTCGTGGCAGACGTCGCGAGGCTGGAGATGGCCACCGACACCAGCACGGCGATGCCGAGGACGACCAGCACGAGGACGTCGATCGCCTTCTGCTTGAGCATGTTGCCGTGCGGGCGCTGCGTGCCCCACATCCGGTGGAGGGACTCCCGCAGCGCGTCGACCCACCCGAGGCCGGAGTAGAGCAGGCCGAGCAGACCGAAGACCGACACGGCGCCCGCAGCGCCCGCGATGCTCTCCACGTTGATCTGGTTCGGCTTGTCGCCGATCAGTCCCGGGAGGTACTGGTCGATGCCCTGCAGGGCGTCGTGCGTCGCCGACGGGTAGATGCGGCCGACGTAGCCGAGGATGGCGAAAGCCAGCGCGATGATCGGGAAGAACGAGAGGAAGCCGAAGTAGGTGACTGAGGCGGCCCGCGTGTTGCCGTCGGTCACCGAGTAGTGCTTGAGCGCGCGCAGTAGGTGCGCCAGCCATGGCCAGCGCCGCTGCAGGGCGGCGAAGGCCGACTTCGCCTTGGCGACTACTCCGGAGATGCCAGACACCCCCACAAGGTCACCGCGCAGGCGGGAAGGCAAACCTCCGGCGTTTGCGCCACACCTCGTCAGCTCCGTGCTCGTAGAGCCAGAACTCCGCAACCGTGAACGATGCCTCGAAGTCTGCGAGCTGGTCGAAGGCGGAGTCGAGCGCCGCCTCGGGGACGTCGTGGGCCACGGTCACATGGGGGTGGTAGGAGAACGTCGTCTCGCGCGCGAGAGGCCCCGTGCGCACGCGCGCCTCGAGCTGCTCGCACTGCGAGATCCCCGCCGCCAGCGCGACGAAGACGACCGGGCTGACGGGGCGGAACGTCCCCGTGCCTCTCAGGTGCACGGTGAACGAGTCAAAGTCCGCGGCGACCTCGGCGAGGTGCCGCTCGACGTCGGGCAGGTCCGCGGCGGCCAGCTCGGTGGGGGGCAGCAGCGTGACGTGGGTGGGGATGCTGCTGGCGAGCGGATCACCGAACGACGCTCGCGCCTCCCGCAGCTGCTCGGCCCAGGGCGACGGCACCGCGATGGCGACACCGATGGTCGCGCACCCGCCATCAGTGCAGGGCGCCGTCACGACGCAGCAGCTCCCGCCGCCTCCGGCGCACGCAGGGCCAGAGCCGGGACGAAGCCGATGAGGTCGTAGACGCGCTCCAGCGTGGCCGCAGCGACCGTGCGGGCGCGGGCGGCCCCCTGAGCCAGGACGTCGTCGAGCGCGGCGTGGTCCTCGAGCAGTTCCAGGGTGCGGGCGCGGAACGGCGTAACGAAGTCGACGACGACCTCCGCGAGGTCCTTCTTCAGGTCCCCGTAGCCGCGCCCGTCGTAGTCGGCCTCCAGATCGGCGACCGTCCGTCCCGTGAGGGCGGAGTAGATGGACAGCAGGTTGCTGATGCCGGGCTTGGCCTCGGGGTCGAAGTGGATCTCGCGGCCGGTGTCGGTCACCGCGCTGCGGATCTTCTTGGCAGAGCGGGCCGGGTCATCGAGCAGGTCGATGATGCCGGCTGGAGAGCTGGCACTCTTGCTCATCTTCGACGTCGGGTCCTGCAGGTCGGTGATCTTCGCGGTGTCCTTGACGATGTGCGGCTCGGGCATCGTGAACGCCCGACCAAAGCGGGTGTTGAAGCGCTGCGCGAGGTCGCGCGTGAGCTCGAGGTGCTGCCGCTGGTCCTCGCCGACGGGGACGCGCGCCGCCTGGTAGAGCAGGATGTCGGCGGCCTGGAGGATCGGGTAGGTGAACAGCCCGACGGTGGCGCGGTCGGCGCCGCCCTTGGCGGTCTTGTCCTTGAACTGCGTCATCCGGCTGGCCTCGCCCATACCGGTCAGGCACTGCAGCACCCAGGCGAGCTGAGCGTGCTCGGGGACGTGGCTCTGCACGAACAGTGAGCAGCGCGCCGGATCCAGGCCGGCTGCCAGGAGCTGCGCGGCCGAGCGACGGGTGCGCTCCCGCAGCAGCGCGGGGTCATGCTCGACCGTGATCGCGTGCAGGTCGACGACGCAGTAGAACGCCTCGTAGGTGTCCTGCAGCTCGACCCACTGCCGGATTGCGCCCAGGTAGTTGCCGAAGTGGAAGGAGTCGGCCGTCGGTTGGATTCCGGAGAGGACCCGCTGCCGCGAGCCGTCGCTTGCGTCGGCAATCGATGGCATGTCCGGCATTGTGCCAGCGCTTCCCTCCGCTCCGGTCGCCACCCTTAGCGCCCCCGCTCCGTCGCGACCGCGTCAGCGACGGCAGGGCTGTCGGTGCCGGTCCCTGAGCTCCCAACGGTCCCGGCGTCCGCCTCCAGTCGCAGTCGGGAGACGCGCCGGCCGTCGAGCTCGGTGACGACGAGTCGGTGCGCGAGGTCAGACGCGTCGCCCTCCCCCGCGGCGCCAGCACCCGACGTGGCCGGAGCCGCAGCGGTCTCGACGGGCACCGCGTCGCCGACCGCGGGGACTCGCCCGAGCGCGGTGATGACGTAACCCGCGACGGTCTCGTAGGGCCCCTCGGGCAGCACGACCCCCGTGCGGTCGGCGAAGTCCTCCAGGTTGAGCAAACCGTCGACCTCCACGCTCCCGCCTCGCAGCGGGCGGGTCACGGCCGCCTCGGCGTCGTACTCGTCGGTGATGTCCCCGACCAGCTCCTCGACGAGGTCCTCGAGGGTCACGATCCCGTCGGTGCCGCCGTACTCGTCCAGCACGATCGCCAGGTGCTGGTGCTCCCGGCGCATCTCCTGCAGGGCCGTCAGCACCTGCTTCGTGCCAGGCAGCAGCATGACGTCGCGCGCCAGGTCCTCGAGCCGCACACCGCGTCCGGCCACGTCGGGCGAGAAAAGGTCGCGGACGTGGACGAAGCCGACCACCTCGTCATGCGAACCGCGCACCACGGGATAGCGCGACCGGGGGCTGTTGGCGACCAGTTTCGCCGCCTTGTAGACCGGCAGCGAGGCGTCGAGGAAGTCCACCTCCGTCCGCGGCACCATCACCTCGTGCAGCTGGCGCTCACCGGCGTCGAGTACCTCGGTGATGAGACGGCGCGACTCGCCCGACAGCGTCTCGTGCCCGGCGACGATGTCGCGGAGCTCCTCCTCGGTGATGGCCTCGCGGGCGGCCTTGGGGTTGCCCCCCAGCATCCGGACGACGAGGTCGGTGCTCTTCGACAGCAGCCAGATCGCCGGCCGAGCCAGCGTCGCGATGCGGTCGACGCCGGGCGCGACGGCCAGCGCGATCGGCTCGGCCCGCTGCAACGCAAGACGCTTCGGGGCGAGCTCGCCGAGCACGAGCGAGACGTAGGAGATCACCAGCGTCACCAAGATGAGGCTGAGCGTGCCCGCCAACCCCTCGCCGACCCCCCACCGCTCGAGCACCGGCGAGAGCTTGTCGGCCAGCGTGGCGGCACCGAAGGCGGCGGAGAGGAAACCGGCGAGCGTGACGCCCACCTGCACCGCGGCGAGGAAGCGGTTCGGGTCCTGATGCAGCCGCGAGAGCCGTGCCCCCCGCCGGCCGCGTTCGGACAGCGCCCGGACCTGCCCCTCCCGCAGGGACACCAGCGACATCTCGGCGGCCGCGAAGACACCTCCGACCACCACGAACACCAGCACGAGGGCGATGTCGCCTAGGACCGCGCTCATGGCACCGCGCGTCTGTGGGGGTCCATGCGTCGAGGATACGGAGGGCTCAGGTGTCGGTCGCGGTGCACTCGAGGAGCAGCGCGTCCTCGGGGGCAAGGACGGGGAGCTGCAACCCGACCTCGGTGAGGACGGCGCCCGAGATCACCAGACCTTCGTCGCCGGCGGCGCGAAGCCACGGCGGCGGAGCGCTCTCGACCGTCAGTGGCGGGCCGACGGGCTCGAGCAGCTGCACCCGGTAGCGCCGGCGCGGGTCGAGCCCGGGCAGCACCGCCGCACCACGGACAGCGGCGTTCGAGGTGCCCATGGCGACGGCGGCGAACACGGCGTGAGACCGGTCCTGAGCGACGACGCCGTGGACCCAGGTGCTCTCGTCGCGCCGGTCAGCGCGCACGACGCGCCCCGTGTGGAGCACGCCGCGCAGCCGCTTGTACGTCGCCGTCCACTGCGCCAGCGCGTCGAGCTCGGCCTCGTCACAGGTCGTGATGTCCCACTCCAGACCGGCGTGGCCGAAGAGCGCGGTGGCCGCCCGGAGGGACAGCCGGTGGGTCCGGCCCGTCGTGTGTGCGGTCGGCGGCCCGATGTGGGAGCCGACCAGCTCCGGTGGCACCAGTAGCTGGGTCCACCGCTGGATCGCCTGCCGCTCGAGGGCGTCGTTGGTGTCCGACGCCCACACCCGGTCGGTGCGGTCCAGGATGCCGAGGTCGACCCGTCCGCCGCCGGAGGCGCAGCTCTCGATCTCGACCCCTGGGTGCCGGCGACGCAGCTCGTCGAGCAGGGCGTAGAGCGCGAGAGTCTGCTGGTGCACGCCCGACCCCGGTCGCGAGCCCGCGTCGGTCAGGTCACGGTTGTGGTCCCACTTGAGGTAGGCGACGTCGTTGTCGCTCAGCAGCGCGTCGAGACGCTCGAGCAGGTACTCCCAGGCCCCGCGCTGCGAGAGGTCGAGCACCTGCTGGCCCCGCCACGGCAGCGCGTGTCGACGCTGACCCTCGTCGACCCGCTGGCCCAGCACCCACTCGGGATGCGCGCGCACGAGGTCGCTGTCGAGGTTGACCATCTCCGGCTCGACCCACAGCCCGAACTGCATCCCCAGCGACCGCACCTCGTCGATCAGCGGTGTGAGGCCATGCGGCCACACCCCCTCGTCGACGTACCAGTCCCCGAGGCCGGCCCGGTCGTCGCGCCGGTGGCGGAACCAGCCGTCGTCGAGGACGAACCGCTCGACGCCGATCCGCGCGGCTGTGCGCGCGAGCTCCCGGAGCCGGTCGAGGTCGTGGTCGAAGTAGACGGCCTCCCACGTGTTCAGAACGACGGGGCGCGGGCTGGTGGGGTGCGTCTCGCGCGCGCGGAGGCGACGGTGCAGGCGGTCGCTGAGCCCGTCCAGCCCGACAGGGGACCAGACGCCCAGCACCTCGGGTGCGGCATACGTCTCGCCCGGCGCCAGGCCCACCTCCCCGGGGGTCAGCAGCTCACCGGCACCCAGCACGCTGTGTCCCGTCGGGAGTCGCTCCCCCCACAGCTCGAGGTCGCCGCTCCACGCCAGGGTGGCCGACCAGATCTCACCGTGGCCGAAGCCGAAGCCGGGCGTACCGGCCACGAGCAGCAGGGGTGCGTCGTGCCCGGGTCGACCGTGGTGGGTCTCGCGCAGCAGGGCGCCCTCCAGGAAGGGGCGGCGCTGGGGCGCCCGCTCCCGGCACCAGCGCCCCGTCAGGTCCAGCAGCTCGCCAGCCCGGTCCGGCACGGGCAGCAGGGTGGCGAGCCGGTGGACGTCGTACGGGGTGTCGCCGTCGTTGGTGAGCTCCTGCCGCACCTGCAGGACCCCGTGCTCGTCGAGCCCGAGCTCGGTGCGCAGCCGCAGCCCGGTCCCGCTGTCGCTGGCCTCGACGACCACCCGGTCGTGGTGGCCGTCCCTGCTGCGGTCGACGACCTCGGCGTCGACGAAGAGCGGCATCGCCGGCGCTGCCGGCGCTGCCGGCGCTGCCTCCCGGTCCCCCAGCAGCGCGGGGCGCCCTGACCAGCCGTCAGCACCGACCGGGCAGACCGAGATGCGCGGCACGATGTCGAAGGAGCTGCGGGGCACCGGCGGCGTGACGACGGCGAGCAGCGCCGCTGCGTCGTTCGGGCTGGTGGTGTCGGCGCCAGGGCCACTGGTCTCGTCGCTGAGCGCCGGCAGGTCAGCTCCCCACCACAGCAGCCTCGGCGGACCCCCGGCGGTGTCGACGACGGCGCACGCGCCCCCACCCCGCAGGACGACGAGACGGGCCACCGGTGGCGGCGGGGACGCCGTCATCCCTGTCATCCCTTCGTCGAGCCCAGGGTGAGGCCGGAGACGAACTGCTTCTGCAGGACGAAGAAGATCACGAGCACGGGGATCGCGACCAGGATCGAGCCGGCTGACACCAGGTTGTTGTCGGTGAAGAACTCGCCCCGCAGGTTGTTCAGTGAGCTCGTGACCGGGAACTTGTCGCCGCGGCTGACCAGGACGGTCGCCCAGAAGAACTCGTTGTAGATCCAGGTCACCTCCAGGGTCGCGAGAGCCGCGAGCGGCGGGCGGCACAACGGCATCGTCAGCTGCCAGTACTGGCGCCACACACTTGCGCCGTCCACCTCGGCGGCCTCGTAGAGCTCGCGCGGCAGCGTCTTCATGTAGTTGCTGAGCACGAAGGTGCAGAAGCCGCACTGGAAGGCGGTGTTGACGAGGATGAGCCCGAGGTAGCTGTTGTAGAGCTGACCGGAGTCGCTGAGCCAGTCCGGCAGCGGCACGGTGGTGTAGAGCCGGAAGAGCGGGATCAGCAGTGCCTGCTGCGGCAGCAGGTTGGCGGCCGTGAAGAGCCCGAGCATGACGAGGTTGAACCGGAAGCTGAACCGCGCGACCACGAAGGCGACGCAGGAGCTGAGGAAGAGCGTCGCGATGACGGCCGGCACCGTGATGTAGACCGAGTTCAGGAAGTGCTGTCCGAAGTCAGCGCGCTGCCAGGCCGTCGTGAAGTTGTCGAGGGTCCAGCCGCCGAAGGAGACGTAGCCGTGCTCCGACGTGTACTGGTAGCTGCGCAGGGAGCTCATGACCGCGAACAGCAGCGGAAACAGCCAGAGCACCGACATCAGGATGAGGAACAGGTGCAGGACCCAGCGCTTTGAGCGCGGCGGCCGCGGGGCTGCGTAGTCGGCTCCGCGCGAGATCGCCACGCTGCGGGCCGGTGCGGCGGTGCTCATCAGCGGTCCTCCTTGAAGACGGTGCGCAGGTAGATCGCGATGAACACCAGCGAGATCACGAGCATGATCGTGGCGAGCGCCGAGCCGAAGCCGATGCGGCTGGCCTCGCCGACGACGTTCTGGGTGACCAGGGCGCTGATGAGCTCGAGACCGTTACGGCCCTTGTTGATGACCCACACCAGGTCGAAGGCGCGCAGCGACTCGATGACGGTCACGACGAGCACGATGATGTTGATGGGACGCATCACCGGGAACACGACGCGGAAGAACGTCTTGGTCTCGCTGGCCCCGTCGACGGCCGCCGCCTCCTTGAGGGACGGGTCGACGCCCTTCAGCCCGGCTAGGTACAGCAGCATGATGTAGCCGACGTGTCGCCAGCTCGACGCGATGAGAGCGGCCCAGATGTTGACGCTGGAGTCGCCGAACCAGTCGACCGGCTTGCTCAGCAGATGCAGCTGCTCGTAGAAGAGGTAGTTGACGAAACCCTCGTCGCGGCTGAACTGCAGCTGCCAGATGAAGCCGATGAGAGCCAGCGACAACACCACCGGCAGATAGAGCGCAGTCTGGTAGAAGCGGCCGCCGCGGAGGTTCCTGTCCAGGAGGACGGCGAGGAAGATGCCCAGCGGAGTGGCGATGAGGAAGAGCACCGCGAGCCACAACAGGTTGTGCTCCACCGCGGGCCGGAAGTCCGGGTAGATCGTGAAGACGTTGTGGTAGTTGGTCGTCCCGACCCACTTGATGGTGTCGAGGCCGCCGATGCCGTCCCAGTTGGTGAAGGACAGCAGCACCGTCACGATCGCGGGAAGCCACACCAGCCCGATGACGAGGACCAGCGGCACGAGGACCATCAGGCAGACCGTCACGCGGTCGCGCGGGCTCAACGGCCGCTGGCGGGGTCTGCCGGTGCCACCCACACGACGGCGACGCGTGGTCGGGGTGGCCGGGCCTCGACCACCCGGCATCGTCTCGGCGGGGACCAGGGGTAGGTCGGACATGCGTCCTCCCTCTCACTCGGATGTCGGTCGTAGGCCGCGCCGGACGTCGGACCAGCGCTGAGCCGGCCGCGGGAGCGAAGGTCCCGCGGCCGGCCGGGAGCGTCAGACGAAGATGGCCTTCTTCTGCTGCTCGATGCGCTTGGTGAGCCCGTCGATGTCGTTCGGGTTCTTGATGAAGTCCTGCAGGGCGGGAATCATCACGGTGGACGCGAAGTCCGGACGGGTGTCGCGGTCGAGGAACTGCGCGATCGACTTGGCGTCACCGACCAGTTGCGCCGCCTTCTGCTGCAGGGCGGTGTAGCTGCTGGTGTCGGTCTTCGAGTTCGGCTGTAGCGTGCCCGGGTCGATCTTGACGCCGATGTCCCCCGCCTCCGGGGAGCCGAGGAACGTGAGCAGGGCCTTGGCCGCCTCCTCGTTCTTGGGCTTCTTGGCCATCATGTAGCCGTCGATCGGGGCGTCCAGCGCGTCGGAGCCGATCGTGCTGTCGACCTCGGGGAACGTGAAGAAGTCGATGTCGTCCTGCTCGTCCTGACCGAACTGCTGCGCGACGAAGAGGCCGAGCAGGTACATGCCGGACTTCTTCTGCTGCAGGCTCTGCGCCGCCTCCTGCCAGGTGCGACCCAGGGAGTCGGGCTGGTGGTAGGGCAGCAGGCCCTTCCACGTGTCGAAGACCTTCTTGACCTTGTCCGAGTCCCACGACTCCTTGCCGGCCATCAGGCTGATGTGGAAGTCGTAGCCGTTGACGCGCATGTTGAGGGCGTCGAACGTGCCCATCGCCGGCCAGCCGTCCTTGTCGGCGAAGGCGATCGGGTTGAGGCCGTCACCCTGCATCTTCTTGGACAGCGCGACCAGGTCGTCGAGGGTCTTGGGGACCTCGTAGCCCTTCTGCTGCCACAGCGACTTCCGGTAGAAGACGGCCCAGGGGTAGTAGTCCGACGGCACGAGGTACTGCTTGCCGTCGTCGCCCGTCGAGGCCTTCTTGAAGGCGTCCGAGAAGCCTGACAGGTTGGTCCATACGTCGCTGATGTCACCGGCGAGGCCCTTGGAGGCGAAGAAGCGCATCCGGTAGCCGGCGAACCACGTGAAGACGTCGTCCGGCTGGCCCTGCAGGTAGTTGTTGATGTTCTCCTGGAACGTGTTGTGGTCGACGGTGTTGATCTTGACGTCGGCCCCGGACTTCTTCGTGAAGGCGTCGGCCTCTGCCGCGAGGACCTTCTTCGGTGTCTCGTCCGAGGCGTTGGACCCGACCGTGACCGTGCCCGAGACCTTGCCGCCACCGCTGCCGCCGGCGCCGCCGCTGGCGGGGGCCGCCGAGCCACTGGTGGTGGTCTGGGAGGAGGAGTCGGAGCTGCACGCGGCGAGCAGACCGGGCAGCCCGAGGAGGGCACCGGCGCCGGCTGCGACCTTCAGCACGGAACGGCGGCTCGCGGACGTCGCGGCCACAGAGGGGGGAACCATCCGGGCGAGGTACTCGCCCTCGGTCGAGGGGCGGGTCATACGGGCCTCCTGGGCTCGGGTAGGGCGTCGGGAGCGACCGGAATCCAACACAAACGGACAGGACCGCTCACGAATCGAGGTAACGATGCGGTGATCAGCAAGGGCGTGTCAAGCATCTCGACGTAACGATTTCGCGAAGGGCGACAAGGGAGTTCGCCGCGGAGGGAGGAACAACACGGACATCGGACGAATGGCGGCGAGGCCTCGAGTACGTCTGATATGGGACACACCGGATGTTCGAACGTGTTGACTTCCGTGGTCCCGCGGGCCACGCTTCGTCCGTGCAGTGGCGCATCCCTGACCTCGACGGCCTGGCCTACGGCGGCGACTACAACCCCGACCAGTGGCCCCGCGCCGTCTGGGACGAGGACGTCCGTCTCATGCGTGAGGCCGGCGTCAACCTCGTCTCCGTCGCGATCTTCTCCTGGGCGAGGCTGCAACCGCGGCCGGGCGTGTGGGACACGGCGTGGCTCGACGAGGTCCTCGACCTGCTGCACGCGAACGGCATCCGCGTCGACCTCGCCACGGCGACGGCCTCGCCGCCGCCGTGGCTGGCTCGGCTGCACCCCGAGACGCTGCCGGTCAACCGGGAGGGCGTCCGGCTCTTCCCCGGTGGCCGACAGGCATACTGCCCCAGCAGCCCCGTCTTCCGGGAGCGCTCGCTGGCGGTCGCCGAGCTGCTGGCCTCTCGCTACGCCGCCCACCCGGCCGTCGTCATGTGGCACGTCTCCAACGAGCTGGGGTGCCACAACGTCCACTGCTACTGCGATGTCTCCGCAGCGGCCTTCCGCGCCTGGCTGCAGGACCGCTACGGCAGCATCGAGCGGCTGAACGAGGCCTGGGGCACGTCGTTCTGGAGCCAGCGCTACGACGACTGGCAGGAGGTCAACCCCCCGCGGCTGGCGCCAACCTTTGTCAACCCGACGCACCAGCTGGACTTCTTCCGCTTCTCCTCCGATGAGCAACGCGAGCAGCTGCGCCTCGAGCGCGACGTGATCCGCCGCTACTCCGACAAGCCGGTGACGACGAACTTCATGGTCGGCACGGGCATCAAGTACATGGACTACGCGACGTGGACCGACGACGTCGACCTGGTCTCCAACGACCACTACCTGACCGCGGCCGACCCGGACGCCCACATCGGCCTGGCCCTCTCGGCCGACACCACCCGTGGCGTCGCCGGCGGCGACCCCTGGTTTCTGATGGAGCACTCCACGAGTGCCGTCAACTGGCAGCCGCGCAACGTGGCCAAGCTCCCGGGCCAGCTGCGGCGCAACAGCCTGGCGCACGTCGCGCACGGCGCCGACGCGGTCCTCTTCTTCCAGTGGCGCGCCTCTGCGGCGGGGGCCGAGAAGTTCCACAGCGCACTGGTCCCGCACGCCGGCGCGGATACCAAGGTCTTCCGTGAGGTGTGCCAGCTCGGGCGCGACCTGCAGTCCCTGCGGCCGGTCCTCGGCAGCCGTGTCGAGTCCGAGGTCGCGGTCCTGCACGACTGGGAGGCGTGGTGGGCCGTCGAGCTCGACTCGCATCCCTCCGTCGACGTCACCTACCCCGACATGCTCCGCCGCACCTATGAGGCCCTGTGGCGTCAGCAGGTCGGAGTCGACGTCGTGCACCCGTCCACGGACCTGTCCGCGTACCGGCTGGTGGTCGTCCCCACCCTCTACCTCGTCAGCGACGCGGATGCAGCCGCGCTGCGGCGCTACGTCGAGGGCGGCGGCCACGTGCTCGTCACCTACTTCAGCGGCATCGTCGACGAGGAGGACCACATCCGCCTCGGCGGCTACCCCGGCGCCTTCCGCGAGCTGCTGGGCGTGCGCAGCGAGGAGTTCTTCCCGCTGCGGGAGGGCGAGGCCGTGACGCTGGACGACGGCAGCCGCGCCTCGGTCTGGACCGAGTGGCTGCACCTCGAGGGCGCCACCGCCGTGGCCTCCTACGAGGACGGACCCCTTCCCGGCGTCCCCGCCGTGACGCGGCACGAGGTGGGTGAGGGGGTGGCGTGGTACCTCGCCACCCGTCCCGACGAGCACCACCTGCGGCTGCTGCTCCACCGCATCGCGGAGGAGGCCGGCGTCGCTCCCGTCGCCCAGGCAGACGAGGGCCTGGAGCTCGTCCGCCGACGCGCGGCCGACGGGACGTCGTTCCTGTTCGCGCTCAACCACGGCACGGCGCCGGCGAAGCTGCACGTCTCCGGCACGGACCTGCTCTCCGGCGCCGAGCTCGACGGCGGCGGCGAGGTGGCCGCGGGCGACGTTCTGGTCGTGCGCGAGTCCAGCGACCGGGGCGCGTGACGTGCTTGCACCACAGCGGCAGACGGCGATCCTCGAGGAGATCCGGCGCTCCGGGGGGGTCCGCGTCAGCGACCTGACCCGCAAGTTCGGCGTCTCCGACATGACCGTCCGCCGCGACCTGGAGGCTCTGGCCGCGGCCGGCCTCGTGGACAAGGTCCACGGCGGCGCGACCCTGCCCCAGGACCACAGCACCGACGAGCCCGGCTTCGAGGCCAAGTCGGTGCGCGAGCTGGCGGAGAAGGAGGCGATCGCCGAGGCCGCTGCCGCCTTCGTCGAGCCCGGGGCCGCGATCGCGCTCAGCGCCGGGACGACGACCTATGCCCTGGCTCGCCGGCTGGTCACGATTCCCGACCTCACCGTCGTCACCAACTCCATGCGCATCGCCGACGTCCTGCACGCCAGCGCCCGCGACGACCTCACCGTCATCCTCACCGGCGGCATGCGCACGCCCTCGGACGCGCTCGTGGGACCGGTGGCGGTGCAGGCTCTGCGGACCCTGCACTTCGACCTCGTTTTCCTCGGGGTCCACGGCATGGACGAGCGGACGGGCTTCACCACCCCGAACCTCCACGAGTCCGAAACGAACCAGGCTCTCGTGGCCGCCGCGGCCGACCTGGTCGTCGTCGCGGACTCCACCAAGTGGGGGATCCGCGGTCTGTCCCGGATCGCCCCGCTCGACGCCGCCAGCGTGCTGGTGACCGATAGCGGGATCGGCGAGGAGGCCCACGCCGTCCTGGCCGCGCACGTGGAGCAGGTGGTCACCGTGACAGCGGCACGCCGGCTCGACCTCGCCTCGGGAGCTTCGGGAGGGCGCTCGTGACCCACACCATCAAGCGAACGTCGGCGCACCTGGCTGACGGCCGCGAGATCATCTACTTCGACGAGGACGGGACCTCCGCCGAGCGCGTCCTGGTCGACCCACGGGACCTGCCGCCGGTGCGACAGGGGTCCGAGCTCCGCTACGACGCCCTGCTCGACGAGTGGGTGGCGATCGCCTCACACCGGCAGGGGCGGACCTTCCTGCCGCCCGCCGACGAGTGCCCGCTGTGCCCCAGCGTCAACGGGCGGCACACCGAGGTCCCCTCGCCGGCCTACGACGTCGTGGTGTTCCAGAACCGGTTCCCGTCCTTCTCGGAGGACGCGCCGCACGTGCCGGAGTTCGTCGACCCCGACTCCACCGGTCCCCGGTTGGCCACCCGTCGCCCCTCCTACGGACGCTGCGAGGTCGTGCTCTTCACCTCCGACCACGAGTCGTCGTTCTCCGAGCTGACGCCGGCGAGAGTCCGCACCGTGCTCGCCGCCTGGGCCGACCGCACGGCGGCCCTGTCCGCCCTGCCTCACGTCGAGCAGGTCTTCTGCTTCGAGAACCGGGGCCAGGAGATCGGGGTGACCCTGCATCACCCGCACGGCCAGATCTACGCCTATCCCTACGTCACCCCGCGCAGCGAGCAGA
>JBQCDV010000203.1:0-12119 GCA_051960855.1 Actinomycetales bacterium | reverse complement strand
CCGCCGGTCCAGCCGGGCGAGGAGCAGGTCGCGTGGCTACCCGCGCTCGACGACGGCGAGGCGGAGTCGCTGACGGCGTTCCTCAATGAGCACAGCCCCCGGCACTCGGCGAAGCCCGGCGACGCCGAAGTGGTCGCGTGGGCCGGGATCAGGGATGACCGCGGGTGGGCCGCGGTGGTGGCGCACACCCGTAACGACGCCGGCATGCCGCACCTGGCCAGCGTTGTGACACGGTGCGACCTCCGCGGACGCGGTCTCGGGGCTGCGGTCACCGCCTGGGTCACTCGGCAGCTGCTGGCCGACGGGCAGCCGGTCGTCACACTCGGGATGTACGCCGACAACGACGTGGCGCGACGGATGTACCAGCGGCTCGGCTTCCACGACGACCACTTCTTCACCAGCGGCCGGCTCGTCAACTGACCCGCTGGGGGAAACCCGCCTCGCGGCCCACTCGCCGCGTGCCGCCGGACCCCGCCTCGCCGCCCTCACGCCGCGTGCCGCCGGACCCCGCCTCGCAGCCCACTCGCCGCGTGCCGGAGCTGTTGGTGCTCACAACGGGGGCTGTCTGAGCTTTTGCGCGCCCTATGCCGCAATTTCACCAACAGCGCCTGTCGAGAGGCCGCAAGAACTCCAACAGCTCCGGCAGGAGCGGCGAGGGGGCCGTCGGAGGGGGCAGCAGGAGGCCCGGAGGAGGCACCGAGACCGCCTTCACGCGACCGCGGGCGACACCGCTTCCTCACCCGCAGCCCGCGGCGCCGGCACTGCCGAGCGCGACACCAGCTCCCGCAACGCCTCGGCAGTCACCGGGCGCGACCACAGGAAACCCTGCCCGAGGTCGCACCGCATCGCCAGCAGCGTGTCGGCCTGACCGGTCCGCTCGATGCCCTCGGCGACGGTCTCGAGCTGCATGCTGTGGCTCATCGTGACGACGGCCTCGGCGACTGCCGCATCCTGGCCGCCGCGCTCGACCCGGTCGACGAAGCTCTTGTCGATCTTCAGGACGTTGACCGGCAACGAGTGCAGATAGGCGAGTGACGAGTAGCCGGTGCCGAAGTCGTCGATCGCCACCTTGACCCCGACGCCTTGCAGCGCAAGCAATTTCGGCCGGATGGCGTCGAGGTCGTGCAGGACGGCACTTTCCGTCACTTCGACGACAAGCAGCCGAGGGTCCAGACCGGAGACGCGCAGAGCGCCAATCACATCGTCGAGCAAGCCGGCGTGCTCGAGCTGCCGGGCGGCGACGTTCACGCTCATCCGCAGGGGACGGCCAGCCGAGGCAAACGACGCGGCCGTCCGGCAGGCCTCCTCGAGCACCCACCGGCCGATGGGGATGATGAGGCCGCTCTCCTCCGCGACCGGCACGAAGTCCAGCGGCGACACCATCCCGCGCTCCGGATGTTCCCACCGCAGCAGGGCCTCGACCCCGCGGATGGCGCCCGACGCCAAGTCCACGATCGGCTGGTAGTGCAGCCGGAACTCGTTGTGCCGCAACGCTCTCTGCAACTCGCCGCGGAGTTCGAGGCGGCGCATCGCGTCGTCGTGCATGGCGGACTCGTAGACCTCGACGCGCCCCTTGCCGCGACCCTTCGCGCTGTACATCGCCATGTCCGCGTTGCGCAGCAGATCCTCCGCAGTGACGGCGCCACCAGCACCGCTGACTGAGCCACCAGCACTGCGAGCAGCCAGCGCGATGCCGAGACTCGTGCCGGTGACAACCTCCGTGTCGCCAAGCTGGATCGGCACGGCGAGCGCGTCCCGCACCCGTTCGGCCACCTCGCATGCCTCGGCGCGAGTCACGTCCTCCAGCAACAGCGCGAACTCGTCGCCGCCCAGCCGCGCCACGGTGTCCCCGGTGCGACTGACCACGAGCAGGCGCCGGGTGACCTCGCGCAGCACCTCGTCGCCGGCGGCGTGGCCCAGTCCGTCGTTCACGTTCTTGAAGTCGTCGAGGTCACCGAAGACGACCGCCACCGACGCCGTCCCGTCGCGCCGCTCGAGCGCGTGGGCGAGCCGGTCGGCGAACAGCACCCGGTTAGCCAGCCCGGTGAGCGGGTCATGCAGGGCCTGCACCGACAGCCGTTCTTCGAGCTCGGCCCGGTCGGTGACGTCGCGGGCGGTGACGAGCAAGCCCTGGACGGTTTCCTCGGCGAGCAGGTTGACCACGACGAGGTCGGCGACGACAAGGCGTCCATCGACGTGCCGCAGCCGCACCCGCAGCTGCTCCTCGGTCCCGACGCACGCGCGCCCGAGCATCGCCACAAACGCCGGCACGTCATCGGCGTGCACCAGCTCGACCCACCGCCGCCCGACCGCCAGCTCCGGCGGAAGCCCCAGCACCGTCTGCACGGCGGGCGTGACCTGACCGATAGTCGAATCCGCGTCGACCACCGCGATTACATCCGTCGAACGCTGCACCAGACTCCGGAACCGCTGCTCACTGTCCCGCAGCGCCTGCTGCTCCCCCGCCACCCGCTCGGCGGCGCGCCGGTCCTTCATGAGCCGCGCGAACACCGCACCCCAGCTCACGCAGGCCAGCAGGAGGACGACGACGATGCCGATGACGCCGCGGCGTTCGGCCCCTGCGGCCCGGTGGCGCAGCTGGTCCTCGAGCTTTTCGAACGCCGCAGCCACGGTGGCGATGGCAGGTCCGCTCGCCGCCGTCGTGGCGTGGGCGAGACCTTCGGCTGCGGTGCGCGGCTGGGCGAGCAGGTCGGCTGGGATGCCGCGGTCGGCGAGGCTGCGCAGTCCGTCGGCGAGCCACGCCACGGTCGCGGTCTGGACCTCGGGTCGCAGCGAGTCGCCGGGGCCGCGCGGCGCTGTCGCCTGCGCCTGCACACCGGCGCCTACCCGCAGCGCAGCGGTCACGTCGGTCGCCGCTGCTCCTGACGACAGCAGCAGCCACACCAGCGCCGAAGCTTCCAGGGCGACGACGAGCACGCTGGTGGCCAGACTTCGCCACCAGCTCGCGCGCACTCTCGTGCTGTCGCCGGCCAACTCCGGACCGCCCCTCGTCGTCACTGCTTGCGTCGAGCCCGACTTCCCCGGACGGTGACGTCCGCTCTCGTCCCTACCTTCGGCACGGGCCGCGCCGACGCGCTGACCCAAACGGGTGACGTCGCTCCGCCCCGCCGCCGCCGGGGTCGCCTCCCACCGCCACTGCTCACGCCGCCGCCGTCGCCTCCCACCGCCCCTGCGCCACTCACCGCCCTCGCGTGAACGCTCACGGCTGCTCCACAACCACCAGCGCACACGCGACAGGCCGGAGTTGCCGTCGGAGGCCTCCGGGCGACCACCACCGCTCCGCGCCCTCGCCAGCCACCGCCCCTGCGCCACTCACCGCCCTCGCGTAAACGCTCACGGCTGCTCCACAACCACCACTGCACACGCGAGCCCGGAAGTTGGCAGCAGCGCCTCCGGGGATCACCGCCGCCGTCAAAGCCGCTGGCCGTCGCCTCGCGCCGCGGTCGCCTCGCGCCGCCGCCGCCGGCGCACCCACAGCGACCCCGACCGCAGCTCGCCGACCGCCCAGGCCGACTCACCGCCCTCGCGTGAACGCCCACGGCTCCGCCACAACCACCACTGCACACGCGAGCCCGGAAGTTGGCAGCAGCGCCTCCGGGGATCACCGCCGCCGTCAAAGCCGCGGGCCGTCGCCTCCCGCCACCGTCGCCTCCCACCGCGGTCGCCTCGCGCCGCCGCCGCCGTCGCACCGAAGCGACCCGACCGCAACTCGCCGACCGCCCAGGCCGACTCACCGCCCTCGCGTGAACGCGCACGGCTGCTCCACAACCACCACTGCACACGCGAGCCGGGAAGTTGGCAGCAGCGCCTCCGGGGATCACCGCCGCCGTCAAAGCCGCGGGCCGTCGCCTCCCGCCACCGTCGCCTCGCGCCGCGGTCGCCTCGCGCCGCCGCCGCCGTCGCACCGAAGCGACCCGACCGCAACTCGCCGACCGCCCGGGCCGACTCACCGCCCTCGCGTGAACGCCCACGGCTGCTCCACAACCACCACTGCACACGCGAGACGCCGGAGTGGAGACAGAGGCAGCGGTACGACGTCAACCAACGGGCTGGGCCGGACGTCGGTCACTTCAAGGAGGCCGATATGTCCGAGCTCAGAGCAATCCGCGCCCTGACCGTCGCCGCACTCGCGGTCTCGCTGGCTCTCACGTCGCTGTCCCTGCTGCCGACACCGGCGAGGGCGGCATCGACACACCTGTACGGCCACGACGTGTCCTGGCCCCAGTGCGCAGCCGGCAGCGGCCCGGGGATCCCGGGAACGAGCTACGGCAAGGGCTACGGCAACCCGATGCCTCCGACGGACACCGGCTTCGTCGTCATCGGTCTCACTGACGGGCTGCCCTTCTACCGCAACCACTGCCTCGCCGACCAGGTCGCCTTTGCAAAGGCCAACGGGCTCCCCCGCGGCGCCTACACGATGGCGGCCTATCCGACGGCAACGCAGCTCAGCACCTACGGCAGCCAGGGTCCCAAGACCGGCACTGGTCTCGCGGACCGGCTCTACAACACCGGCTACGCGATGGCCCGATTCGACCTCGCGAGCCTCGCTGCGACCGGGCTGTCGGTACCGTTCATCTGGATCGACGTCGAACACCGCCCGGGCGCCCCCACCCCTCCCAACTGGACCACCGCCTCCCCGACCAACAACCGTCAGGTGCTCCTCGGAATCCGCGCCGGCTTCCGGGACGCAGGCCTGGACACCGGCTGGTACTCGACGAGGACCGCGTGGCAGGGCATCACCGGCGGCTGGCAGGACGGCGACCCGATGTGGAAGGCCGGGGACTACACGACAACCGGCTATCCCGGCGCCCTGAGCATCTGCAGCACCCCGTCGCTCAACGGCGGACAGATCTGGATGGGCCAGCGCGTCAGCGGCTCCTACGACCTCGACGCCACCTGCCTGGCCCTGCCGAGCTTCGCCACGGTCTTCGGCGGCATCGGCGGACCCAGCCTGACCCGCCTGACAACCTCATCGGACTCCGCGACGGCAGGGGCAGCGAGCCTCCGCTTCTCAGCGACCCTCGGCACCTACCAGGCGTGGACCGCGACGGCCGCCAACCGCTGCACCGGCGAGACGCTCCGCCAGTGGAACGGCACCGCCAAGGGCACCGTCACCACGACCTGGGACGGCCGCGACTCCAGCGGCTCCCCCGCGCCCGCCGGTCTCTACACGCTCAGCTACGTCAGTGAATCCCAGACGCTCTCGACCCCCGTCGAGCTCGTCCGCCCCGGCGCGACGCCCCTCGCCGGCTGCCCGCTGACCCGTAGTTACGGCATCGACCGCTATGCCACATCCCTGGCCGCGACCCGACCGCTCTTCCCGTCGGCCACCACGGTCGTCTTGGCCCCCGGTCCGGACGAAGCCCTGGTCGACGGCCTCGTGGCCGCGCCGCTGGCCCGGACTCTCCAGGCACCCCTGCTGCTCACTCCCACCACCGGCCTCGCACCCGCCGCCGAAACCGACATCCGCACCCACCACGTGACGGACGCCTACGTGATCGGGCGCGCCGGCAGCAGCGCCGTTCGGGCACGCCTTGCTGCTCTGGGTGTGACGGTCCACCCGATCGTCGGCGCCGACCGCTACGCCACGAGCGTCGCCGTCTCACAGGCCATAGCAGCAGCCGGTGGCGCTAACGGCCACGTCGCCTTCGTCGGGTCGGGACTCACCGCGCACGTCGTCGACTCCCTCGCCGCCGGAGGTCCCGCCGCGGCCCTCGCCGCGCCGATCCTGCTCACCCAGCCGACCGGGCTGCCGCCCGCGGTGGCCGCCGAGCTCACCCGGCTCGGCGTCACCACGACCTACGTCCTCGGCGCGAACGCCGCTGTCCCCGCGTCCGTCGCTGCCCAGCTGGCCGGCGCGATTCGGCTGGGCGGAGTCGACCGCTATGCGACCGCGCTGCGGATTGCACAGGAGTTCGCGGCCCCGGGTGAGGTGGAACTGGTGTCCGGGGCGCAGTCGCATCTCGTCGACGGGCTGCCTGCCGGGGTCGCGGGACGGCCCGTGCTGCTGACTGACGGCAGGACCCTCAGCGGCGACGTTCGGGCGTGGCTGCCGATGTCACCGGTGACGTCGGCGCGGGTCCTCGGCGGCCCAGGCGTCGTCCATCCCGCAGCCGTCGCCGCCCTGCGCGGCGCGATGGCACCGGAAGGCTGAGGCCCGGAAGGCTGAGGCACCGGAAAGCCGACCCCCTCTGCCACCCTTACCCCGTGCCCCAGATGCCGTCCGCCGACGTCACCCTGACCGCGGATGACGTGACCGCGCTGCTGCAGGAGCAGCACCCCGACCTCGCCGACCGCGAGGTGACGCTGGTGGCCGCGGGGTGGGACAACGTGATGGCACGGGTGGGAGACGACCTGGTCGCCCGGCTGCCGCGGCGTGCAGCTGCCGCGGAGCTGATCCGGTCCGAACAGCGGTGGCTGCCGATCCTCGCTCCGACCCTGCCGCTGCCGACACCCGCTCCGGTCCGGATCGGGGTGCCGACCGAGCGTTACCCCTACTCGTGGAGCCTCGTGCCCTGGTTGCCCGGCGGTCCCGCGGTCCTGCCGACCGGTAGTCCGGCTCCGCTGGACACGGCGGGTGCGGCAGAGGTGCTCGGCGAGTTCCTCCGTGCCCTGCACCAGCCGGCGCCGCCCGACGCGCCCGCCAACCCCTTCCGCGGCGTGCCGTTGCAGCAGCGGGCCGAGCGGGACGACCGCAACGTCGTCGCGGCAGCCGAGCGAAACGAGGTGTCTCATCTGAGCCGCGCACTCGAGGCTGGACGAGCCGCGGCGCGCTATGCCGGACCGACGGTCTGGTTGCACGGAGACCTTCATCCGGCGAACCTCCTCGTCGACCAGGGACGACTCGACGCGGTCATCGACTTCGGCGACCTGACGGCCGGAGACCCGGCGACCGATCTCGCGGTGGCCTGGATGCTGTTCGATGCCGCTGACCGAGAGCTGCTGTGGTCGGCTTACACGAGCGCCCCCACCACCGGCGACCCGGGCCTGTGGCAGCGTGCCCGCGGGTGGGCGGCGGCGTTCGCGGCGATGCTGCTCGCCAACTCCGACGACAACGCCCAGCTGGCGGCGATCGGCGCAGCGACCTCGCGGCGACTGCTGTCCGACACCACCAGCGAGAGCCCAGAGCCAGACGGCAGCACCGCCGGGCAGTCGCCTACAGCTTGAACGCCGACTTCAGGTCACCTGCGACGGTCGCCGCCTGACGCAGCGGCGTCGCGCCACCGACCTGGTACAGCGCCTTCGACAGGTTGTAGTGGTTGTACGCCGTCGAGTTCACGTAGCCATGCAGATAAGGCGAGACGACGGTGAAGGCGACCTTCTGGTTGGACCCGTCGCCCTCGTCGAACGTCACGACAATGGCGAGGCGCCCACCCTGGTAGTCCGGGCCGGCCATGACGACCGGCAGCCAGGACTTCAGCCACGCGTCGGCCGAGGCCAGGGACGCGTCGTGCCCGTCATGCACGAGGTTCGGGGTGACCATGCCGACGTTGGGCAGCGTGCCGGCTCGGACGTCGCTCAGCAGGGCGCCACTGCTCGTCGTGCCCAAGGGCACGTCGTAGGAACGGCACAGCGACCGCTCGGTGGTGGAGGCGAAGTAGGCCCACGGGTTGTGCCGCACCGCGTAGTAGCCCGAGCTGCTGGTGGCGCAGTTGCTGGGCATGCTCTCGGCGTAGGCCTTCGCCGTGCGGCCGTGTGCCCGCGCCGCCCCGAACACCGAAGTCCCGCTCAACGGATGTGAGCTCGGGCCGGCGTCGTCGGTGACGCCGAAGGTCGAACCACCGGCGATCGCGAGGTAGTTCGGCAGGCTCGGATGCGTGGTCGCGGAGTAGCTGATCGCCTTGCCGTAGGTGTGCGACAGCGAGGAGAGGTACGGCATCTGGGGGTAGGCGGTGCTGGCCGACTCGTTCTCCTCCATCACGACGAGCACCTTCGTCGGACCGCTGGCGAGCGTGACCGCCGCCGGCTCGAGCGCGGGCTGGGCGACGACGCGCGCGGAGCTGGGCGGTCCGGCGGCGGCAGCGGCGAGCACGACGACTCCGACGCCGGTGAGCGCAAGGCGAGACAGGGTGGAGCGCAGGACGGCTGGGCGCAGTACAGACATAGGGAACCTTTCGGCGTTGAGGCGACTCAACGCATCCTCCGGGCATATCGCTCGTTCACCCAGAGGCCACTGCTGCACTCCAGACATGCAAACGCCCTGCCGCGGTCCGGACGTCCGGCCCACGACAGGGCGTGTTTGCGTCAGAGAGACGCTAAGCCGTTAGTCGACGACCGGAGCTGCTTCCCCACCTGGCATCGGCGGCGCAGGCTGCTTGGGCTGCACGTCGATGCCAGCCTCCTTGCGCTGCGCCGGAGTGATCGGCGTCGGCGCACCAGTCAGCGGGTCGAAGCCGGCACCGGTCTTGGGGAAGGCGATGACGTCGCGCAGGCTCTCGGCACCCGCGAGCAGCATGACGACGCGGTCCCAGCCGAGCGCGATGCCGCCGTGCGGGGGCGGCCCAAACTTGAAGGCCTCGAGCAGGAAGCCGAACTTCTCCTGCGCCTCCTCCGGCGAGATCCCGAGCAGGTCGAAGACCCGCTGCTGCATCTCGGCGCGGTGGATACGGATCGAGCCGCCGCCGATTTCGTTGCCGTTGCAGACCACGTCGTAGGCGTAGGCGAGCGCATGCTCGGGGTCGTCCTGGAACTTGTCGGCCCATTCCGCATTCGGCGACGTGAAGGGGTGGTGCACCGCGCTCCACCGCTTCTCGTCCTCGTCCCACTCGAACATCGGCGCGTCGACGATCCACAGGAACGACCAGGAGGACTCGTCGATCAGACCGCAGCGCGCCCCGACCTCGAGACGAACGGCGCCCAGCAGCGACCTGCTCGCCATCGGCTCTCCCGCCGCGAAGAAGGCGCAGTCGCCCTCCTTGGCGCCGACGGCGGCAGCGAGGCCAGCCCGCTCCTCGTCGGAGAGGTTCTTGGCGACGGGACCACCGAGTTCGCCGTTCGGGAGGAAGGTGACGTAGGCGAGGCCGCGCGCGCCGCGCTGCTTGGCCCACTCCTGCCAGGCATCGAAGGCCTTGCGCGGCTGGTCAGCGCCGCCGGGCATGACGACCGCGCCGACGTAGGGCGCCTGGAAGACGCGGAACGGGGTGTTGGCGAAGTAGGACGTGACGTCGACGAGCTCCTGGCCGAAGCGCAGGTCGGGCTTGTCCGAGCCGTAGCGCTCCATGGCGTCGTGCCAGGTCATCGTCGGGAACGGCCGCGGGACGTCGACGCCGATGAGCTTCCAGAGCGCGGCGACGATCTCCTCGCCGAGCTCGATGACGTCGGACTGCTCGACGAAGCTCATCTCGATGTCGAGCTGGGTGAACTCCGGCTGCCGGTCCTTGCGGAAGTCCTCGTCCCGGTAGCAGCGCGCGATCTGGTAGTAGCGCTCCATGCCGGCGACCATCAGCAGCTGCTTGAACAACTGCGGTGACTGCGGCAGCGCATACCAGTTGCCCGGCTGCAGCCGGACCGGCACCAGGAAGTCGCGGGCACCCTCAGGCGTCGACCGGGTCAGCGTCGGGGTCTCGATCTCGACGAAGTTGCGGGCGTGCAGCACCTCGCGGGCGGCCTGGCTGACGGCGCTGCGCAGCCGGAGTGCGGCGGCGGCCGGGGCACGACGCAGGTCGAGGTAGCGGTACTTCAGCCGCGTCTCCTCGCCGACCTCGATGTGCTCGTCGATCTGGAAGGGCAGCGGCGCCGACTCGCTCAGGACGGTCACGTCGCTGGCGATGACCTCGACCTCACCGGTGGGGAGGTTGGCGTTGGCGTTGCCCTCGGGGCGCAGCGCCACCTCACCGGTGATCTGAAGGCAGTACTCGTTGCGCAGCCCGTGCGCAGCCTGCTCGTCGCGGATGACGACCTGGACGATGCCGCTCGCATCGCGCAGATCGAGGAACGCGACCCCGCCGTGATCCCGACGACGCGCGACCCACCCGGTGAGGGTGACGGTGGCGCCGGCGTCGGTGGCGCGCAGGGTGCCTGCCTCGTGGCTGCGCAGCACGTGCTGTGCTCCTTCGTGTGGTGCGGGGGGCGGCCAGGTGGCTCGCCCAAGCCGGGGCATCCTGCCGCGGCCTCGTTCGATCCTACGGGGCGCCCAGAGAGGCCCGTCCCGTCAATATCCGGCGGCCCCACGTGCAGCCGGTCGCTGCCCGTCTCGGCCCCCGGTCTCAGCTCTGCACCGCGCCCCAGCCATGCCAGCGGTCGACGGTCATCCACGCGCTCACCCGCGGGCTCTCGCGGTTGGGGTAGGGGTTGCCGCCGTAGTGGGTGCTGAGCCGGTCGATGTCGCGCAGGCCCTCGTCGTCGTACATCTCCTCGACCCGGCCGATCAGCGACACGTGGGTGTACCAGTTGCCCTCGTCGAGCACGGTCAGGCTCAGCCGCGGGTCGCGTCGCAGGTGCTGCAGCCGCACCCGCGTGTGGTCCATGTTGAGCAGGATCCGGTCGCCTTCGAGCAGGTACCAGGTCGCCACGGTCACCGGCGAGCCGTCCGACCGCAGAGTTGCCACGACGGCCGGGTTGGGCTTGGCGAGGATCGCGCGCACCTCGTCCGGAAACGGCAGCTCAGCCATCAGTCCTCCACCTCTCGTCGCTCGCCTCGCCGGTCACCAGCGGTCCTGTACGTGCTCCCGGATCCGCTCGTCGTAGATCTTCTCGAACGCCGTCTGCTGTGCCTCGTCGAGCGCGGGGAGGCCGGCGGCTCCGGCGTTGGCGCGCGCCTGCTCGGCGTTGCGGGCACCGGGGATGACGACCGAGACACCGGGCTGGTCAAGGACCCATCGGAGCGCGAACGCCGCTGTCGTCGCTCCCGTCGGCGTCAGCGCCGCCACCTCACGGGCCGCGGCCACCCCCACCTCGAACGGCACGCCGCTGAACGTCTCGCCCTGGTCGAAAGCCTCACCGTGCCGGTTGTACGTGCGGTGGTCGTTGGTGGCGAACGTGGTCGACTCGTCGTACTTGCCGGACAGCAGTCCGCTGGCCAGCGGCACGCGCGCGATGATCCCTACGCCACGCTCGGCCGCATTCGGCAGCACCTGCTCGAGCGGCTTGCGACGGAAGGCGTTGAGGATGATCTGGATCGTCGCCACATGCGGTCGCTCGAGGGCCGTCATCGCCTCGGCGACGGTCTCGACGGAGACGCCGTAGTTGGCGATGACCTGCTCGTCGACGAGCTTGTCGAGGGCGTCGAAGATCGCCCCGGTCGAGTAGACCGGCGTGGGCGGGCAGTGCAGCTGGACGAGGTCGATGGTGTCGACACCGAGGTTTGTGCGGCTGCGGTCGAGCCAGCCGCGGAAGGCCTCCTCGGTGTAGCCCTCCGGCACGTGCGGATCGGCGCGACGCCCCATCTTGGTGGCGACGACCAGCCGCTCGCCGTTGGCGCCCTGCCCGTTGCGCTCGCGCAGCAGCCGGCCGACGAGCTGTTCGCTGCGGCCGTCGCCATACACGTCAGCGGTGTCGAGGAACGTGACTCCGGAGTCGACGGCGCCGATGAGCGTCGCCAGAGCGTCGTCCTCCGACACCTCGCCCCAGTCGGCGCCGAGCTGCCAGCAGCCCAGTCCCACCACGCCGACGTCCCAGCCCGTGCGTCCCAGTCGCCTGTGCTCCATGGGCGTCACCGTAGTCACCGGCTTGTCTACACGGCCTGTCCGCCCGCCCCCCCGCCCCATCCCTCGCCGCCGCCCGTGCTCCCCGGCCCCACCCCTCCCCGGCCCCACCCCTCCCCCGAACCGCGCCGTCCGCACCCCCACCGCGCCGCCGCCTCACACGCCGCAGAGGCCGCTCGCGTGGACACCTGTGGCTGTCCCACAGCCAGAACCGCACACGCGAGCGACGTGTCAGGCGTCGAACAGCGGCGGCTCGCACCTGGTGCGGCTGATGGTCGACAGGAAGTAAACCCTCGCCGGGCGTCGACTCCTTGTTATTATCACTTTCGTCGATTCTGATAACAACGATCTGGGGTGGTCTCACAGAAGGGCGGGTCTGGGATGTCTGGCTGGCCGGTCGTCACGTACGAGACGCTGCCGTGGCGGTCCCGCTACGAGCCCGGCTCGGCCTCCCGG
>JBQCDV010000202.1:0-6128 GCA_051960855.1 Actinomycetales bacterium | reverse complement strand
CTTCTCGTCGCCGGGACGCTTGTCGGCGCCAGCGGCACGATCCTGACCCGCCTCATGGCCTCCGCGATGGGCCGGTCGGTCGTCAGTATCCTCTTCGGTGCCTTCCGCGGCGGCTCGACGGCAGGCTCCACGGAAGTCAGCAACCGGCCTGTGCGCTCCGCCTCCGCCGAGGATGTGGCGATCCTGCTCGCCTACGCGCGCAAGGTCATCGTCGTTCCGGGATATGGGTTGGCCGTTGCGCAGGCGCAGCACACGATCCGAGAGCTCGCCGAAGTGTTGGAGAGCAAGGGGATCGAGGTCGTCTACGCCATCCACCCGGTCGCTGGCCGCATGCCCGGTCACATGAACGTCCTGCTCGCCGAGGCCAACGTGCCCTACGAGGTCCTCAAGGAGATGGACGAGGTCAACCCCGAGTTCCGAACGACGGACGTGGTGCTGGTCGTCGGCGCCAACGACGTCGTGAACCCGGCTGCCAAGACCTCACCCGGTTCACCCATCTACGGCATGCCGATCCTCGAGGTCTCCGATGCGCGGCAGGTGGTCTTTCTCAAGCGGTCCATGCGGCCTGGCTTCGCGGGCATCGAGAATGAGCTGCTCTACGAGCCGACGACCACGCTGCTCTTCGGTGACGCCAAGGACTCGCTCGGCAAGGTGCTCGCAGCGGTCAAGGCGCAGTAGCGGCCGGGGCCAACGCGGCGCCCGGGCTGCGGGCTGGGCCGGGGCCTGGCCGGCGGCCTGGGCGGAGACCCGGCTCGGCTAGCGCCTGAGCCACCTCTTGCGCAGCTCGTAGCCGACGATGGCGAGGGCGTAGAAGAGCAGGTCCGAGCTGAGCTTTCCGACGAGGAAGCCGACGGGATACGGGTGGATGTACTGCGGCGCCAGATACATGGCACCGGGCCGGATCAGGAAGTTGTCGAGCAGCTCGGCGGGTAGGAACTCCACCAGCAAGTTGGTGCTGGCTGCCGCGACCGCGACCGCGACCCGCGTGACGATCGGCAGGTGCCGGTATCGGTGACGTGAGGTGAGCAGCTCGAGGGTGACGAAGTAGCCGTAGAAGCCAACTCCCTCGCCCACCCAGCCGGTGGCGGTGGCGGCTGCATAGGAGTGGGTCGTCGAGAAGATGTGCCACGCGCTGACGAGGGCGATGGCCGTGCCGAGCAACTCGGCAGGGAGATAGCGGGCGAGCCACTCGCGACGCTTGGCTCCCAGCCTCTGACGGCTCATCGTGAGTGGCAGCGTAGCTTCGGCTCGGTGAGCGGCCGGGGCCGACGCGGCGCCCGGGCTGCGGCCTGGGGGAAGGGGGCGGGGGCCGGCGACCGAGATCTAGGGGCGGAGGGCGTCGGTCGCGCCGAAGGCCAGCAGCACCAGCGCCACGACCACCACGACGGCGAGGACGCCCACGGCCACGCTCACGCCGGGCTGCCGCACGTCCCCCTCGCCGGGCTGCCGCCCGTCCCTGTCCGCGTGCGTCGGCTGGTCCACGGGGTCCGGATCTTCCACGACCGCACCAACGAGGCGGGGCGCGAAAGGTCACCGGCCCTGACCGCCGTCCCACTACGGTGATCGCTATGCGCACGCACGTCGCCGACCACCCGCTGATCGCCCACAAGCTCACCGCCCTGCGGGACGAGCGGACCGACTCGCCGACCTTCCGTCGACTCGCCGACGAGCTCGTCACCCTGCTGGCCTACGAGGCGACGCGAGAGGTGCGGACAGAGAGCGTGGAGATCCGCACGCCGGTAGCGCCCACCACGGGTGTCCGCCTGGCCAGCCCCAAGCCCCTCGTCGTGCCGATCCTGCGCGCGGGCCTGGGGATGCTCGACGGCATGGTGCGGTTGCTGCCAACCGCGGAGGTCGGCTTCCTCGGCATGGTGCGCAACGAGGAGACCCTCAAGGCCGAGACGTATGCGACGCGGCTGCCGGAGGACCTGTCGGGTCGCCAGTGCTACGTGCTCGACCCGATGCTCGCAACCGGCGGCACGCTCGCCGCCGCGATCCGTTTCCTCATGGGGCGCGGCGCCGACCACATCACCGCGATCTGCCTGCTGGCTGCACCCGAGGGTCTTGCGGTGCTGGAGCAGGAGTTCACCGACGAGTCCGTGCCGGTCACGGTCGTGACGGCGGCCCTCGACGAGCGACTCAACGAGCTCGGCTACATCGTCCCCGGGCTGGGGGACGCCGGCGACCGTCTCTACGGCGTCGTCTGAGCAGTCGTCTGAGCAGTGGCAGCAGCAGTGGCGGCAGCACTTTCCCCCAGCGGCGTGGGCGTGCCACGATGCCGCTGACGGCATCGGGAGGTGGCACACGTGGCACGCGAGATGCACGACGGCATGGACCAGTTCGGAGACGAGACGTCCGGCGGTGAGGGCGGCGTCGACGTGCTGGATGTCGCTGACTTCGTCGTGGCCGCCTTCGTCGACGAGGAACGTTGGGTGACCGTCGGCCTGCCGGTTGAGACCGGAGCCGACCTCGAGTCGATGCTGGGGGCCGCGCGCCGGCTGCCCGCCGAGTCCGGCGTCGTGATGCTGGCAGCCTTCGACGACGACTTCTTCCTGATCCTGCGGGTGCAGGGGGCGCGGGTGCGCGCGCTGCTGTCCGACGCCAGCGCCAGTCTCGACTGGGCGATCGCCGACGAAGTGCTGACCCTGCTCGACCTCCCAGAGGTCGACGAGGAGGAGCCGGAGGCGGCCGGGGACCTGCAGCTGCTCGCTGACCTGGGCGTGCCTGCCCTGGCGCTGGAGGCACTGTGCGAGGACGACGACCTGTACCCGGACGAGGTGCTGACTGAGGTCGCGCGCCGTCTCGGACTGTCCGACTACTCGCGAGCGGTAGCGACGTCTCGCCGTTCGTAGATGGTCCAGCCAACGACGAGGACATGACAGGGGAGCCGAGACCAGGCCATGGCGTACTTCTGTGCGGTGCTCGCGCGGCAGCCTCAGGGCACGTGGCGCGAGCGTGATGTTGACCCGGAGACCGCTCGCAAGCTCAGCGAGCTCGGTGACCTGCTGCGTGAGCACGCCGAGGGCGAGGAGCCGGTGCTGCTGCTTGTCGAGCACGAGGACGAGTGGTTCGGCATCGTGCGAGCGGACGGCCTCGACGATGCCCGTGTCTTCGTCAGCGACGCGGCAGCGGCCGAGCAGAGCCGGATCGGCGAGCTGCTGCTGAGCGATCTCGGTGAGGACGACGAGCCGGGGGAGGCCTACTTCGGCGACCCCGAGCTGCTGGAGGACCTCGGGACTTCCGCGGATGTCCTCCTCGAGCTCGTCGAGAAGGGCGCCCTGCCCACCGACGCCATCTCCCGGGTCGCCGAAGCCGCCGGCTGCGGCGAGCTCGTCGACGAGCTGAGGTGACGACGCCCTCGGAGCTCGAGGCGTGGATGAGGCTCGCGCTCGCGGAGGCAGGCGAGGCGAGAGCGAGCGGCGACGTGCCGATCGGCGCTGTGGTCGTCGCGAACGACGGAGCGGTCCTCGCCGTCGGTCACAACGTGCGGGAGCGCGATCGTGACCCGACGGGCCACGCCGAGGTCGTCGCGCTGCGCGCGGCGGCCGCCGCGCGCGGGGAGTGGCACCTGGAGGACTGCACGTTGGTGGTGACACTCGAGCCCTGCACGATGTGTGCCGGCGCGGCGGTGCTCGCCCGCGTCGGCCGCGTGGTGTTCGGCGCCTGGGATCCGAAGGCCGGAGCAGTCGGCTCACTGTGGGACGTCGTCCGGGACCGGCGCCTCAACTGGCGGCCTGAGGTGGTTGCGGGCGTGCTCGAGCAGGAATGCGGAGAGCTGCTGCGCGAGTGGTTCGAGCAGCTGCGCGACGTCACGAGCTCCCTCGCCGGGCCCGCAACCGTTGCCCCAGATGCCGTCGGACCGGCCACCGCCGTCCGGTAGTCTGTCCGACGGTGGCGTGTCCGAGCGGCCTAAGGAGCACGCCTCGAAAGCGTGTGTGGGTGCAAGCCCACCGTGGGTTCAAATCCCACCGCCACCGCTCTGGGCTACAGACGAAAATCTGGAGCCAGGCAGACGACAGTCTGACGAGAGCCACCTGAGGCCCGAGGAATCGGGTCGAGGGTGGCTCTCGGCGTTCCACGGCGCCGCCCACGGCCAGGAGCGAGCTACCTCACGTCTCCTGGGTGAAGAGGTCGAGTCCGCTGGCCGTCGTCTCGGGCACCGGCTGAAGGACGTCCCAGTGCTCGACGACCTTGCCGTCCACAACCCGGAAGATGTCCACGACCGCTGAGCCGAAGCTGACGAAGTGGTGGTGGATGGCGACCAGGTCACCGTCGGCCAGCACCCGGTAGACCTTCGACTCCACCGGCGCGACCGCACCGATGAAGTCGCGGAAGGCCTGGCGGCCGGACTGGACCTGCGGGTTGTGCTGGACGAAGTTGTCGGCGACGAGTTCGTCGATGACGTCGAGGTCACCGGAGCACATGGCCTGGAAGAGCCGCTCGACGAGTTCGCGGTTGCTGTCGGGATCGGACACGTTGTGGTCCCTCTCGGTAACGTGGTCTCTGTTGGATACCAGCTAGGGCCACTGTGGGGTCACCGATCACCGCGTGCAAGAAGGCACTTCCAGGTAACCGGCAGGAGAAAGACACAGGGGATAGGACAGGCACGGGAAGGACAGGTGACGGAGATGTTCGCGCCGCCCTACAACGCGCTCGACCCGCGCTGCCCCTCGCGGTTTGTGCTGACGCGGATCGGCGATCGGTGGACGGCCCTGGTCGTGTCACTGCTCGGCGAGCGGCCCTACCGCTTCGGAGAGCTGCGACGGACGATCGAGGGCGTCTCGCAGAAGATGCTCACTCAGACTCTGCGCTCTCTCGAGCAGGACGGGCTTGTGCATCGCGAGGTGCTGCCCACCCGGCCGGTGTCCGTCGAGTACTCCCTGACCGACCTAGGGCGCACGCTGGTGCCTGTCGTCGCCGGCATCGTGCGCTGGGCCGAGGAGCACGCCGCCGAGGTCCTCGAGGCACGCGGCGCCTGACCGTTACCGTGCTTCCTGCCGATCCGGACGGAAACTGAGGACTGCAGCAGCGATGGCGTACTTCGAGCGACTGTCAGCAACGTCGTTCCGGCCCACCGAGCACGTCGGGGGTGCCTGGAACACCGAGGAGCAGCACATCGCGCCCGCCCTCGGCCTGATGGCGCACGCGGTCGAGCTCGACCGGGACCAGCGGCGCGACGACGGCCTGGTGATCTCGCGGCTGTCGTACGACATCCTCGGTGTGCTGCCGATGGAGCCCGTCGACGTCCAGGTCCGGGTGGTGCGGCCCGGGCGGACCATCGACCTCGTCGAAGCCGTGCTCTCCCACGCCTCACGCCCCGCCGTCCTGCTGCGGGCCTGGCTGCTCAAGCCGACGGACACGACGTCGCTGGCCGGCACCGACCTGCCGCGCATCCCCGGTCCCGACGAGCTGCCGGAGTGGGACGCCGCTGCGGTGTGGCCGGGCGGCTTCATCGCCTCCGGTGAGATCCGACGCAAGGAGGCCGGGCCCGGACGGGCGTCCTTCTGGGTCCGGTCCGAGCACGCGCTGCTCGACGGCGAGCCGGTGAGCGCCACCGCCAGCGCCGCACGCCTGCTCGACATCGCCAACGGCATGGCCGTCCGCGCCGACCCCGGCCAGGTCGTCTTCCCGAACGTCGACCTGACGGCGCACCTTGTCCGTCAGCCTGCGGCCGGGTGGGTGGGCTTCGACACGACGGTGTCCTTTGGTCCGGCGGGCGTCGGGCTCACGAGCAGCATGCTGCACGACGAGCGGGGGCCCTTCGGCACTCTCGCGCAGAGCCTCACTGTCCGGCCGCTCGCACGCTAGAGACACCAACGGCCGGACCCGAGGGTCCGGCCGTTGGCGCAGGCGCTCTCAGCTGTCGCTGCCGTCGTGCGATCCGGAGTCGCTGCCGCTGTGGGAGTCGGAGGCGCTGTCCGAGTTGTCGTCGGCACTGGCGTCGTGATCGGCCGTGGCGTCTCCGCCCTTGTCGTCACCCGTCTCGGCGTGTGTCGACGCCTGCGACGGCAGGGTCGACGGGCGGTGCTCGGCTTCGGTGGAGCTGTCGTCGGCGTGGCTGCCGCTCTTGCCGTGCGCCTCGCCGCTCTTGCCGTGGCTGTGCTCGCCGCTCTTGCCGGGGGAGGTGG
>JBQCDV010000201.1:0-9853 GCA_051960855.1 Actinomycetales bacterium | reverse complement strand
CTGTTGCGGGCCAGGTCGCTTTGCGCCAAGTGCTCCACGCCCCACAGCCCCCCCCCCCCGGGGGGGGGGGGGGGCTTCTGTCGTAGACGGCCGGATCAGCCCGCGAGCTGCACGCCCTTGGACCGGGCGTAGATCTCCTCGCGCTCGTCCTCGGTCATACCGCCCCAGACGCCATACGGCTCCCGCACGGCGAGGGCGTGTGCTGCGCACTGCTGGATCACGGGGCAGACGGCGCAGTAGGCCTTCGCAGCCAGGTCGCGGTTGCGGCGTCGCGGCCCGCGCTCACCCTCCGGGTGAAAGAACACGTCGGGGTCGGCCCCGCGGCATGCGCCGCGCAGCTGCCAGTCCCACAGGTCGGCGTTCGGCCCGGGAAGACGAGAGATCTCCGCCATCACTGCTCCTTGGCACTGCTGGGTGGCCGTCTCGGCGCTGCCGCTGACGCGACGTGGGGGAGAGGGTCCGCTGCTGGTTGTGACGCTGAGAGTAGTACCGCGCCGTAAGTTGTTCAACTCCCAGATTTGAACAACTTTCGAGAGCGGTGCGACGGTTCTTCGTTGTTCGGCTGGTGACGGATTGCTCCTGGCCTGACAATCAGGAGGTTGGCCAGCTCGCCGGGAGGTGATCAGGGACCAGCACGGTGGACGCGAGAGATCGAGCAGACAGCGAGCAGAGATCGAGCAGAGATCGAGCACAGATCGAGCAGAGATCGAGCAGAGATCGAGCACAGTGAGCAGAGGAGGTGCGGTGGCCGGCAGCAGCGACCCGACCGCAGGCGTGGCGCCGCATCCCGACGTCGCCCTGACCGTGGCTGCGGTGGCCCGCCGCCTGGGGGTCGCACCCGCGACACTCCGCACCTGGGACCGTCGGTACGGGCTCGGGCCGAGCGGCCACACGGCGGGCACTCACCGTCGGTACACCTCTGCCGACCTCGCCCGGCTGTCGGCGATGCGGCGACTCGTGCTCGACGGCGTCTCGCCGGCGGAGGCGGCGAGGGTTGTCCTCGACGCCGACGAATCGTTCGCGGGAGTGGGGTCGGAGCTGGACTGGCTGCCTGCTGCCCCGGTGCCGATCCGGCTCCTCCCACACGGCGAGCCCGGTGGGGCGGAGGGCGCAGTCGACGAGCGTCACGCCGGAGAGCAGAACGCCGGAGCGGGTGCTGACGCCGCGCCCGCGGCTCGTCGGGGTCGTCCTGAGTCGCGGGCAGGCGGGGGCCGCGTCATCGCACTGCCCAGCGGCAGCAGGGCCGCTCGCGGCCTGGCGCGGGCCGCGATGGCCCTGGACTCCGCCGAATGCAGCCGGATCGTGCGCGATGCGCTGCGGCGCTATGGCGTCATGGCCACCTGGACCGATCTGGCAACTCCCGTGCTCGTCGGCATCGGTGAGCGCTGGGAGGCCACCGGACAGGGCATTGAGGTCGAGCATGTGCTGAGTGAGGTCCTGCTCGCAGCGCTGCGTGGCGTGACCCTCGGCGTCGGAACCCCCATCAACTCCCGCCCCGTCTTGCTCGCGTGTGCTGAGGAGGAGCTGCACAGCCTCGCGATGCATGTCGCCGCGGCCGCCCTGGCCGAGCGGCACGTCACGACGCGCATGCTCGGTCCGCGCGTGCCCGCTCTCGCGCTCGGTGATGCTGTGCAGCGCAGCGGCCCGCTGGCCGTCGTCGTCTGGTCGCAGCGGCCGCCGACCGCGAGCGTCGAGTCGTTCACGGCGCTGCCGGCAGTCCGGCCAGCGCCGTTCCTGCTCGCCGCAGGCGAAGGGTGGGCGGAATCGGATCTGCCCGCTGGCGTCCGCTGGGTCCGGGACCTCGCCGAGCTGGTCGATCGGATCTCTACGGCGGCTGGGGCCGTCGCCCCGTAAGACACCTCCCACCCAGCGGTTGTCGCGTCCGCGACGGGCCGCCTGCCCCGGTTCACGGAGAAAGTCCGGCGGAGGCACTCACCCTGCGGGCCATTCCTGCCGACAAGACAGGTGGCTGGCGACACGGACGTCCCCGCCCGGGTGAGAGACAGGGAGTGCGGCGTGAGCACGGTCTGCGTGTGCGATGACTCGCCGTTGGCGCGGGAGGCCATGCGGCGCGCGCTGGGCGTGGTACCGGGTGTCGAGCGCGTCATGCTCGCCGGCAGCGGCGAGGAGCTGCTGCAGCGCTATGAGCTCGAGCAGCCCGACCTAGTCCTGATGGACGTCCGCATGCCGGGCCTCGGCGGCGTCGAAGCCACCCGTCGCCTGCTCGCCCGACACCCGCAGGCCACGGTGCTGATGATGACCCTCGCCGAGGACGTCGACGGTGTCGCTCGCGCCGTCGCGGCTGGCGCCCGCGGCTACCTGGTGAAGGACGCCTCGCGCGAGGAGCTCGCCACGGCTGTCACCTCGGCGCTGGCTCCCGTCATCCCCGCCAGCCGTCCGGGCAGTACGGCGCCCGTGCTCACGGAGCGGGAGATGCAGGTGCTGACCGGCATGAGCCGAGGCCGTTCCAATGCCGAGATCGGCCGCGAGCTCTACCTGTCCGAGGACACCATCAAGACGCACGCTCGCCGCCTCTTCCGCAAGCTCGGTGCCGTCGACCGCGCTCACGCCGTCGCGCAGGGCTTCCGCTGGGGTCTGGTGCGCTAGCCCGCCGTGCTCGGCCCGTAGCATGGAGGCCTGCCGCGTCGGAAGGTGTGTCCGTGTCTGAGCCCAGCGCCACCGTCGGTGTCGAAGCCTCGCTCGTCGCTCCCCTGGGGCTCACATTCGACGACGTGCTGCTGCTGCCCGGCCACACCGACGTGATCCCGAGCGAGGCCGACACCAGCGCCCAGCTGTCCCGCCGGATCTCGCTGCGGATGCCGCTGCTGAGCGCAGCCATGGACACCGTCACCGAGGCGCGGATGGCGATCGCCATCGCGCGCGAAGGCGGCCTGGGTGTGCTGCACCGCAACCTCTCGATCGAGGACCAAGCCGGCCAGGTGGACCTGGTGAAGCGGTCCGAAGCAGGCATGGTCAGCCACCCGGTGACGATCGCGCCGAGCGCGACGCTGGAGCAGGTCGAGTCGCTGTGCCGCCGCTTCCGCATCTCCGGGCTGCCGGTGGTCGAGGACGACGGTCGGCTCGTCGGCATCATCACCAACCGCGACCTGCGCTTCGAGACCGACCGCACGCGGCTCGTGCGCGACGTGATGACCCCGATGCCTCTCGTGACGGCGCCGGTCGGCGTCGACAAGGACGTCGCGCTGCGGCTGCTCGCCAGCAACAAGATCGAGAAGCTCCCCCTCGTCGATGCCGACGGCCTGCTCCAGGGCCTCATCACGGTGAAGGACTTCGTCAAGAGCGAGCAGCATCCGCACGCCACCAAGGACGACTCCGGGCGGCTGCGTGTCGGCGCGGCCGTCGGCTTCTTCGACGACGCGTGGAAGCGCGCGATGGCGCTGGTGGACGCCGGCGTCGACCTGCTCGTCGTCGACACCGCCAACGGCCACGCGCGCGGGGTGCTGGACATGGTGCGACGGCTCAAGGCGGAGCCGGCCGCTGCCCACGTGGACGTCATCGGCGGCAACGTGGCCACACGGGCAGGCGCCCAGGCTCTCGTCGACGCCGGAGCCGACGGTGTCAAGGTGGGAGTGGGTCCGGGGTCGATCTGCACGACTCGCGTGGTCGCCGGCGTCGGGGTCCCTCAGGTGACCGCGATCCTCGAGGCGGCGCAGGCCGCTCGCCCCGCGGGCGTCCCTGTCATCGGGGACGGCGGCCTGCAGTACAGCGGCGACATCGCCAAGGCGATCGTCGCCGGCGCCAGCACTGTCATGCTCGGCTCGCTGCTCGCCGGCTGTACGGAGGCCCCCGGCGAGCTCGTCTTCGTCAACGGCAAGCAGTACAAGTCCTACCGCGGCATGGGGTCCCTGGGCGCGATGCAGTCGCGGGGGCGGGGGACGTCCTACTCCAAGGACCGCTACTTCCAGGGTGACGTCAACGACGACGACAAGGTGGTGCCCGAGGGCATCGAAGGCCAGGTGCCCTACCGCGGCCCACTCGCCGCCGTCGCCTACCAGCTCATCGGCGGCCTGCGGCAGTCGATGTTCTACGTCGGCGCCGCGACGATCCCCGAGCTCCAGGACAAGGGACGGTTCGTCCGGATCACCTCGGCGGGGCTCAAGGAGAGCCACCCCCACGACATCCAGATGACCGTCGAGGCGCCCAACTACAGCCGCTGACCCCAGCCACGGCGGGCGGCGTTCGGAAGGAAGCATGAGCGAGATCGAGATCGGGCGGGGCAAGCGCGGCCGCCGGGCGTATGGCTTCGACGACATCGCGATCGTCCCGAGCCGCCGCACCCGGGACCCCCACGAGGTGTCCACGACCTGGCAGCTGGACGCCTACCGGTTCGACCTTCCGCTCGTCGCCGCACCCATGGACTCGGTCGTCTCCCCGCAGACCGCCATCGCCATCGGCCGCTTCGGTGGCCTGGGCGTGCTCGACCTCGAAGGCCTCTGGACCCGCTACGAGGACCCCCAGCCACTGCTCGACGAGATCGTCACGCTGCCTGCCGAAGCTGTGACGGGTCGGCTGCAGGAGATCTACCAGGCCCCGATCCGCCACGACCTCATCGCCGCCCGGATCAAGGAGGTGCGCGAGGCAGGGGTCACGGTCGCTGCTGCACTCTCGCCGTCGCGCACGCGCGAGCTCACCGAGGTCGTCGTCTCCGCCGGCGTGGACATCTTCGTCATCCGCGGCACCACCGTCTCGGCCGAGCACGTCTCGGGCCGCGCGGAGCCGCTGAACCTCAAGCAGTTCATCTACGAGCTCGACGTGCCGGTCATCGTCGGCGGGGTCGCGACCTACACCGCGGCCCTGCACCTGATGCGCACCGGCGCCGCAGGCGTCCTCGTCGGCTTCGGCGGCGGCTCGGCGCACACCACCCGCACCGTGCTCGGTCTCGCGGTCCCCATGGCCAGCGCGGTGGCCGACGTCGCCGCCGCCCGCCGCGACTACATGGACGAGTCCGGCGGCCGCTACGTCCACGTGATCGCCGACGGCTCCATGGGACGCAGCGGCGACATCCCCAAGGCGATTGCTTGCGGCGCGGACGCGGTGATGATCGGCTCCCCGCTGGCCCGTGCGACCGATGCCCCCGGGCGCGGCTACCACTGGGGCTCGGAGGCCCACCACGACCAGCTGCCCCGCGGCGACCGCGTCCATGTGGGCACCGTAGGGACCCTGGAGGAGATCCTCGTCGGGCCCTCCCGCGTACCGGACGGCTCGATGAACCTCGTCGGCGCCCTCCGGCGCGCCATGGCGACCACCGGCTACTCCGACCTCAAGGAGTTCCAGCGGGTCGAAGTCACGGTGAGCTCCTGAGGCCTCCGGTGGGCGCCCGCCCTGGTCCCGAGCGCCGCATCGAGGAGGGCGTCGGGAGTGCCCGCAGACTGGGCGCGCGCCTCGGCGGCCTCGTCGCGTCCCGCTCGGGCGACACGGCGGCCACCATCGCACCCTGGACGGGGCTCGAGCTCGCTCGCATTCCCGTCTCCACGCCGGACGACGTCGCCGAGGCCGCGGCAGGCGGCCGCCGCGCCCAGCCGGCGTGGGCCGCGACCACCCCCCATGAACGAGCCGCTGTCCTGCTGCGCTTCCACGACCTCGTGCTCGACCGCCAGGACGAGGTGATCGACCTCGTGCAGCTGGAGTCGGGCAAGGCGCGGCTGCACGCCTTCGAAGAGGTCGCCGACGTCGCGCTCGTGGCCCGGCACTACGGGCTGCGTGGCCCGGCGCTGCTCGCCGACCGCCGTCGCCCCGGTCTCTTCCCGCTCCTGACGCGCGTGCAGGAACTGCGCCATCCGCGCGGCCTCGTCGGCATCATCAGCCCCTGGAACTACCCGCTGTCCCTCGGCATCGGCGACGCCCTGCCAGCGCTGCTTGCGGGCAACGCGGTGCTCACGAAGCCGGACACCCAGACCGCGCTGACGGCGCTGTGGGCCGTCGACCTGCTCCACGAGGCCGGCCTCCCGCGGGGCGTGCTCCAGGTCGTCGTCGGAGACGGGCCCGTCGTCGGGGGCGCGCTCGTGGAGGCCGTCGACTTCGTCACCTTCACCGGCTCGACACCGACCGGGCGCGCCGTGGCAGCGCGCGCGGGCGAGCGGCTCATCGGTGCGACCCTCGAGCTCGGCGGCAAGAACGCCCTGCTGGTCCTCCACGACGCGGACCTGGAGCGGGCCGCCGAGGGGGCGGTCCGCGCCTGCTTCTCCTCAGCCGGACAGCTGTGCATCTCCGCAGAGCGGCTGCTTGTCGACGCCGGCGTGGCAGACGAGTTCACCGAGCGGTTCCTCCGGCGGGTGCGGCGACTGCGGCTGGGCGGCCGGCTCGACTACGACGTCGAGGTCGGATCGCTCGTCGGCGCCCGTCAGCTCGCGCGGGTCGAGACCCACGTCCAGAACGCCGTTGCTGGTGGCGCGCGCCTGCTCGCCGGTGGCCGTCCCCGCCCGGACCTCGGCCCCTACTTCTACGAGCCCACCGTGCTGACGGGTGTGACGCCGGAGATGGACTGCTATGCCGAGGAGACCTTCGGGCCGGTCGTGTCGCTGAGCACCTTCCGTGGCGAGGACGAGGCAGTGGCGCGCGCCAACGAGACGGCGTTCGGGCTCAACGCCAGCGTCTGGAGCCGAGACATCGCCCGCGCCGAGGCGGTCGCGCGACGGCTGCGCGTCGGGACCGTCAACATCAACGAGGCCTACGGTGCGGCGTGGGGCTCGGTCGCGGCGCCGATGGGCGGGTGGGGCGAGTCGGGACTGGGCCGGCGGCACGGGGAGGAAGGGCTGCTCGCTTACACCGAGCCGCAGACGATCGCGGTCGCACGACTCGGGCTGGGCGTGCCGGCTGGAACGACCGGGCGGCGGTGGGCGAGGACCCTCACGCTGGGGCTGCGGACGCTGCGACGGCTGGGTCGGCCATGACCGGTACCGGTGCCCACCTCGATGCCGCCCCTGATGCGGACCTGGATGCCGACCTCGATGCCGATGCCGATGTCGTCGTGGTCGGGTCCGGCTTCGGCGGCTCCGTGGCGGCCTTGCGGCTGGCGGAGCGTGGCTACCGGGTCGTCGTGATCGAGGCCGGGCGCCGCTTCGCCGACGAAGACTTCGCCCGGACCTCCTGGCAGCTGTCCCGCTTCCTGTGGGCGCCGGCTCTGGGACTGCACGGCATCCAGCGCATCCACCGGCTGCCCGACGTCGTCGTGCTCGCCGGCGCCGGTGTCGGGGGAGGCTCGCTGAACTACGCCAACACCCACTACGAGCCGCCCGCAGAGTTCTTCGCCGACCGGCAGTGGGCGGGCATCACCGACTGGCGCGCCGAGCTGCGCGACTGCTACCGCCTGGCCCGGCGCATGCTCGGGACCGCCCCCGTGCCGCACGAGACGCCGGTGGACGCGGTCATGCGCGACGTGGCCGAGGAGATGGGGCGGGGCCACACGTTCCGGCTGACAGACGTGGGCGTCTTCTTCGGCGAGCCGGGGAAGCGAGTGGCCGATCCCTACTTCGGCGGCGCCGGGCCGCAGCGCGTCGGCTGCACCGAGTGCGGCAACTGCATGGTCGGCTGTCGGATCGGTGCCAAGAACACCCTGGTCACCAACTACCTCCACCTGGCCGAGCGGCTCGGGGTCCGGGTCGTGCCCGACACGACCGTGACCGGCTTGCGGCCTGACGGTGCGGGCGGCTGGCAGGTCGAGACCCGGCGGACGGGCTGGCGGTTGGGACGCCGCAGCCATCGCGTCTGGAGCAGCAGGCAGGTGGTGCTGGCCGCGGGAGCGTGGGGCACGCAGGAGCTGCTGCACCGCGTCCGTGCGAGCGGTGGCCTGCCCCACCTGTCTCCGCGACTGGGCTCCCTGACGCGCACCAACTCCGAGGCCCTGCTGGGGGCGATGACCCGGCAGGTGGACCCCGCCCTGGCTGCTGCCACGGGCGTGGCGATCTCATCGTCGTTCCATCCGGATGACGAGACCCACCTCGAGAACGTCCGCTACGGCAAGGGCTCCAACGCGATGGGCTTGCTCGCCACCCTGCTCGTCGACGGGGGCGCGGAGGGCAGCACACGACGCGCCGCGCGCGCCCGGCGTCTCGGTCGCTTCGCAGCCGCGGCTCTGCGCGACCCGGCGGCGTTCGCGCGGTCGCTGTCGGTGGTGCGGTGGAGCGAGCGCACGGTCATCGGACTCGTCATGCAGCCCCGCGACACCAGCGTCACCGTCCGCGCCCGACGCCGGCTCGGCCGCTGGACGCTCACCTCCGGCCCCGGCCACGGGACCCCCAACGCGACCTGGATCCCCTCGGGGCACGACGCCATCCGCCGGGTGGCTCGTCGTATCGGCGGTGAGCCGGGCGGCACCGTCGGGGACGTGCTCAACATCCCCATGACCGCGCACTTCCTCGGCGGCTGCGTCATCGGCGACACCCCGGCGGACGGCGTCGTCGACGGCTACCACCGCGTCTTCGGCTACCCCGGGCTGCATGTGGTGGACGGCTCCGCGATTCCGGCGAACCTCGGCGTCAACCCCAGCCTAACGATCACCGCCCTGGCCGAGCGTGCCCTCGCCATGTGGCCCAACCGCGGCGAGCCCGACCAGCGGCCGCCGCTCGGCCAGCCGTACCGACCGGTCGCCGCGACAGCTCCGCTCCAGGGCGCCGTCGACTACCCGGGCCTCGGCTTTCCCGTGCCGTGGCTGGCTCCAGCGGCCACCCACACGGACTGACGGACGGAATACCGCAAGCCGGGCGAGCCTTGCCCTGAGCATGAGGATCGAGATCTGGTCAGACGTCGTCTGCCCCTGGTGCTACATCGGCAAGCGGCGTCTGGAGAAGGCGCTGGCGCAGTTCCCCCACCGCGACGAGGTCGAGGTGACGTGGCGCAGCTTCCAGCTGGACCCCTCCACGCCGAAGACCTGGGCGGGTGGGCGGCCTGGCACCACCGAGCGCCTGGCCGAGAAGTACGGCGTCTCCGTGGCTGAGGCCGACGCGATGCAGCAGCGGGTCGCGGAGGTCGCGGCAGCTGACGGACTCGACTACCGGCTCGACGACGCGCTACCGGCGAACACGATCGACGCGCACCGCCTGCTGCACTTCGCCGCCGATCGCGGCCGCCAGGACCAGCTCAAGGAGCGGCTGCTCGCTGCCTACTTTGTCGAGGGCCGGGACGTCGCCGATCACGACACGCTGGCCTCGCTGGCCGCTGAGGTCGGGCTGCCGCACGACGAGGCTGCGACTGTGCTGCGTGACCCCTCGCGCTATGAAACCGCGGTGGCGGACGACATCGCCCAGGCGCGCGAGTTCGGCGCAGGGGGCGTGCCGTTCTTCGTCTTCGATCGCCGCTTCGCCGTCTCCGGCGCGCAGCCGGTGGAGGTTTTCACTCAGGCGTTGACGGCGGCGTGGGACGCCGCGCACCCCGCAGGCCTGCAGGTCATGCCGGGCGCCGACGGGGCTCCCGTGTGCGACGACGACAGCTGCGCTGTCTGACCATCCCCATACGACGAACGGCGAGGGCCATCGCCCTCGCCGTTCGTCGTGTCTGGGGTGGGCGGTGGGTCCGCCCTCGCGTCAGGAGGCCGCGGCCGCGGCGGTCCCGGCTGTGCCGTTGAGGATCGCCAGCCGCTCGTCGGGAGTTGCCCCGCCCCACACGCCATACGGCTCGCGCACCTTCAACGACCACGACAGGCACGCCTCGCGCACCGTGCACGTAGCGCAGACGGCCTTGGCCTTGGTCTCCCGGCGGAGCCGGGCCGAGGGGCGCTCGCCGGGCGGCGCGAAGAAGTTGTCGGAGCCCACCTCCCGGCAGGCGCCCTGCTGCTGCCAGTCCCAGTGCTCCGCCAGGGGAGCGGGAAGCCGTCCGATGTTCGCCACGCTGCGCCTCT
>JBQCDV010000200.1:0-9150 GCA_051960855.1 Actinomycetales bacterium | reverse complement strand
GACTACCTCGCCCACCAGCGGCGGCTCGTCCCCGCGCTGGCGAAGACCTACGCCCTGCACTTCGCCCAGGAGGAGCTGGTCCGCACCCTCCACGAGCTGCAGCAGGGCAGGGTCAACGGTCACCCCGCGGAGGGCGACGAGTCACAGGCCAGCGCCGCAGCCGAGCATCGGCAACGCGAGCTGGAGTCGCGGGCGGCCGCTCTCAAGGCCGCCAACACCTGGCACGCCACCCGCACGATCCAGACCTGTCGCGAGGCCTGCGGAGGAGCCGGGTACCTGGCCGAGAACCGGCTGCCCCAGCTCAAGGCCGACACCGACGTGTTCACGACCTTCGAGGGCGACAACACCGTCCTGCTCCAGCTGGTCGCCAAGGGCCTGCTGACGGGGTACCGCGACGCCTTCGGCTCGCTCGACGGCTGGGGCAAGCTGGCTTTCGTCGCCGAGCAGGTGCGCGAGACGGTCATCGAGCGAACGGCGGCGCGAGGGCTGGTGCAGCGTCTCATCGACGCGGTGCCGAGGCGCGAGGACGACGTGCCGCTGCTGGACCGGGGCTGGCAGCTCAAGGCCCTCGAGGACCGCGAGCGCCACGTCCTCGAGAGCGCCGTCCGACGCCTGCGCCGCAACGCCGCCCGCGCCGCCGCCGACGGGACAGCGCCGTTCGAGGTGTTCAACTCGGTCCAGGACCACGTCCTCCGCGTCGCTGAGACCCACATCGACCGGGTCGTGCTGGAGGCCTTCGTCGCCGGCATCGAGCGCTGCGACGACCCCGCTGCCCGGGCCCTGCTCGCAAAGGTCTGCGACCTCTACGCCTTGTCGACCATCGAGGCCGACCGGGCGTGGTTCCTCGAACACGGCCGGTTGACGCCAGCGCGATCCAAGGGGGTAACCAGCGCTGTCACCACCCTGCTGGGTGAGCTCCGGCCGCACCTGCTCACGCTCGTCGACGCCTTCGCCATCCCGCGCGAGCTGATGGCCTGCCGGATGCTGGAGGAGGAGAGCGCTCGCCAGGAGGACATGGCCGCCCACGACATCCTCGTGGGCGGCGGCATCAGCGCTTAGACGACGAGGGGCGCGGGGAACACCTGCGGGTGAGCTCCGCACCCCGCGTGCCCGAGACGGCCACCATGCCGCCGTCGGATCTGCGGGCCGAGAGCCCCGGCGACCTCGTCGCCCGGGTGTCACGGCGGCGGCTCATCACCGCCGGCTGGTCGCGGCTGCACCGGGGTGACGGCTTCGCCAGCGCCCGGGCGCTGGGGCTGCAGCTCGTGATGGCCGTCGTGCCACTCACGATCGCCATCGTCGGACTGAGCCGGGCCTTCGCCGGTCAGGTCGGCGAGGTCTTCCAGGAGACGCTGCTCCGGCTGTCGCCCGGCACGAGCGACGACGTCATCAAGAAGACGCTCGACCAGCAGCACTCCCGAGGCGCACACGGCGTCTGGCTGCCGCTGGTCGGCGGCCTGATCGCCGGTCTGGTCTCCCTCACCGTGGCGATGACCCAGACCGAGAAGGGCATGAACCGCATCTACGGGCTGCAAGCTGACCGGCCGTGGCAGCAGTCCTACCCGCGGGCGGCCCTGCTTGCCCTGACTGCCGGCCTGCCTGGCCTGCTCGGCGTCATGGTGATGCTGATGGGACCGGTGGTGGGCGACACCCTGGCGCGGCGCCACGCCCTGTCCCATCCGTGGCAGATCGTCGTCGACATCGCCTGCTATCTCATCGGCGCGGCTCTGGCCTGGCTGTCCTTCACCCGGCTGCTCACCCAGGCACCCGCACGGCGGCAGCCAGGCCGAGAGTGGACGGCGATCGGCGCCACCGCCGCACTGGTCATCTGGCTCGTCGTGACCCTGCTGCTGGGCCTCTACGTCCGGCTCAGCAGCGGCTTCGGGCAGACCTACGGGCCCCTCACCGCCGTGATCGCCCTGCTGATCTGGGCCAACCTCAGCTCCGTGGCCATCTTCGGGGGCACCTCCCTGGCCGCCGAGCTGGAGGCGGCCCGCGTCACCCGCAGCGCCGGAGACCGCGAGGAGAGCAACGAGTCCTCCGAGCAGACCGCGACCCGCCGGGACGCCGCGGGTCAGCCGGGGACTCCCCACGAGGACAGCGCCCAGTCCCGGCGCCGCGCCTCCTGACCACCGCGGCACCTCCCGACCGCGACGTCCGTCAGCGCGCGGCGTCCGTCAGCGCGGCGTCCGTCAGCGCCCGCGGATACGGGACAGCCAGGCGTGCGCGTCCCGGAAGTCGAGGTCCGTGGTGCCCCTCCGCACGCTGGGGGCGATCCCGTCCGCGCGCTCATAACTGCCGAGAAACCGCACGTCCGCGCACACCCGGCGCAGCCCCATGAGCGCCTCGCCCACCCGCTCATCGAGGACGTGGCCCTCGCAGTCGATGCTGAAGTGGTAGTCGCCGAGCTTGTCACCGGTCGGGCGGGACTCGATGCGCGTCAGGTTGACCCCGCGCACGGCGAACTCCGTGAGGATCTCGAGCAGCGCCCCCGGGTGGTCGTCGTGGATGTAGGCGACCAGGGAGGTCTTGTCGTGCCCGGTCGGGACCTGCGCGTCACCTCCGGAACCCGGCTCCTTCGGCCGTGTGACGAGGACGAAGCGGGTCACGGCGGCGTCGTTGTCGTTGATGCCGTCGGCCAGCACCTGCAGCCGGTACCTCTCCGCCGCCACGCCGGCGGACAGAGCGGCTTCGAAGCCTGCTGTCCCCGCAGCCACCGCCTCGGCGGCGGCGCTGGTGCTCGGCGCCTCGAGCATCGCCGTGCCGGGGAGCTGGTCGGCGACCCAGCGCCGGCACTGCGCCAGCGCGTGGGGGTGCGAGCCCACGGCCCGCACCGACGACAGCGACGTTCCGGGCCGGGCCAGCAGCGCGAAGCGGATGGGCAGGGCGACCTCGCGCACGATGCGCAGCGGGTCGCCCCCCGCCAGCTCATCGAGCGTGACGTTGACCGACCCCTCGACGCTGTTCTCGATCGGCACCATGGCGAAGTCGACATCACCGCGGCGGACGGCCTCGAGGGCGGCGGGCACAGTCGAGCACGGCACGGCGTCGGAGGCGCGAGCGGCCGGGACGGTGCGCAGCGCCTGCTCCGAGAAGGTCCCCGCCGGGCCCATGTAGGCGTAGCGCGCGGGCGGCACCCCGGGCACGTCAGCGCCTCGCCGGAGCCGGAAGGTCGCTGCGCGCGAAGTCCAGCGCCTGCTGCTCCTCCGGCGACAGCGCGCCGTCACTCTCCCCCGCGCTCAGGCCCTTGCAGTAGGTGCGGCTGTCGTGCCGCCCCACGATCGTGGTGAGCACCAGGCCGTTGCCATCGTCGTCGACCATCGCCGCGGAGAACGACAGCCGGCCGCCCATGTCACCGAAGGCGTCGTAGCGCACGACGGCGACGTGGCGCAGCGCCCGGGCCAGGTCTCGCCGGGTGGCACCGATGGAGCGCCGTGCCTGCTCCAGCTCACCACGCAGCGCGGTCGCCTCCTGCGCCTGCCGCGCCAGCGCGGTGAGGATGTCAGGCGCTCCGATATCGGCCCCGCCGGCGTCGCGCTGCAGCAGCACGAGCCGACGGCGGATGCGCCGCAGCCGCAGGTGCGCAGCCGCGGCGACAAGCAGTGCGAGCACGGCGACGGCCGCCGCCGCGACAGCGATCAGCGCGACGATCTGGGGGTCGAGGGACACCGCGTCAGGGTAGTCGGCGCCCTGGGTCAGCCGCCGACGAACCAGCCGGGATAACGTCCGGGGCGTGGACCGCGATGACGTACGCCGCCTGCTGGCGGGAGTAGCCGGCGGCCAGGTCGAGGTGGAGGCCGCGACCGAGCAGCTGGCAGGTGTCCTGCATCCCGGCGGCGAGGACCTCGGCTTCGCCCGCCTCGACACCCACCGGGCGCTGCGCACCGGCGACCCGGAGGTCGTCTACGCGGCCGGCAAGACGCCCCAGCAGACCGTCACCCTGCTGCAGCACCTCCGCACCGCCCACCCCACGCGCCCGGCCGTCGCGACCCGGCTGCCTGACGCCACGGCTGAGCTGGTCGCCGAGACCTTCGCCGGCGAGGAGCTGCTGCTCGACCCCGCTTCCCGAACGGCGGTGCTCGGGCCGCTGCCCGAGCCCACGGGGCTCGTCGCCGTGGTGGCGGCCGGGACGTCCGACGCCTTCGTGGCAGGCGAGGCGGCGGCGGTCGCACGCGCCTTCGGTGCCGGAGTGCGGCGGATCGACGATGTCGGAGTGGCGGGGCTGCACCGGCTGCTCGCGGTGCGCGACCAGCTCGAGGAGGCCGACTGCCTGGTCGTGTGCGCCGGCATGGAAGGAGCGCTGCCCTCGGTGGTCGGCGGCCTCACCGGTGTGCCGATGATCGCGGTGCCGACCAGCGTGGGCTACGGCGCCAGCTTCGGTGGTCTGGCGGCGCTGCTGGCGATGCTCAACTCCTGCGCGCCGGGCATCGTCGTGACCAACATCGACAACGGGTTCGGCGCAGGAGTCTTCGCCTCCCGGATCGCTCGGCGCGCGGCGCCGCGTGACCGATCGGGCACCCCACCGGCATGAGCAGGGCGCTGTGGCTGGACTGCTCGACCGGAGCAGCCGGCGACATGCTGCTCGCGGCGCTCGTCGGGGCGGGTGCCGACCTTCGCGTGGTCCAGGAATCAGTCGCTGGGCTCGACGTCGGGGCCACGATTGACGTCAACTCGACGCTAAGTGGTGGCCTCGCTGCTCGGCAGGTGACGGTCAACGTCAGCGAGGTGTCGCCCCCGACACGCACGCTGTCCGACGTCCTGCAGGTGCTGAGCGACAGCGCGCTGGCGGACGACGTTCGGGCACTTGCTGTCCGGGTCTTCACGGCACTGGCGCAGGCTGAGGCGGCCGTGCACGGCACCGGAGTTGACGAGGTGCACTTCCACGAGGTGGGCGCGCACGACGCACTCGCCGACGTGGTCGGAGTGTGCGCCGCAGTCGTGTCCCTCGGCGTCGACACCGTCGTCGCGGGACCCCTGGCGCTCGGTGGCGGCACCGCCCGGACCGAGCACGGCAGCATCCCCGTGCCGGTGCCGGCAGTGCTCGAACTCCTTGCAGGGCAAGGGATTCCGGCCTCTGGCGGCCCCGTCGACGTCGAGCTGTGCACGCCGACCGGCGCCGCCCTGCTGGTGACGGTCGTCGACTCGTGGGACGCGATGCCCGCGATGACGGTCGACCGCGTCGGCCTCGGAGCCGGACGCCGTGAGCTGCCGGGCCGCCCCAACATCGTGCGAGCCGTCGTGGGACAGCTCGCTCCCGCGACTGCGATCAGCCCACGCCAGGGCGACGACGGCGAGGCGGCGAGCAGCGTCGTTCTGGAATGCAATGTCGACGACCTCGACCCCCGGCTGTGGCCACGGGTGCTCGACCAGCTGCTGGCCGCTGGTGCGAGCGACGCCTGGCTGACTCCGATCCTCATGAAGAAGGGCCGCCCCGCTCACACGCTCTCGGTCCTCGCGCCCGACGACCCTGCGCTGCTGCAGGCCCTGCGCGACGTGGTCTTCCGGGAGACGACGACGATCGGCCTGCGCGAGCACCCGGTTGCGAAGCGCGCCTTGCAGCGACGGGAGCGGACGGTGCTCGTCCACGGGCAGCGAGTCCGCGTCAAGGAGGCACTGCTCGACGGTGAGGTGGTCAACGCCCAGCCGGAGTGGGAGGACGTGCTGGCAGCCTCCCAGGTGCTCGGCGTCCCGGCGAAGGCTCTGCTGCAGCAGCTGAGCTCAGAACGGGAGCTCGAGACCGGCGGCCTGCAGCAGCGTGAGCACCGCCATGATCACGCAGACGGCTGAGCCGACGAACTGCAGCGTGGCGACCTTGATGCGTCGCATCAGCTGGCGGCCGACGGCGGCGGCGATGCCGGAGATGAGCAGCAGGGCCGCGACCGCGCCGATGAACACCGCCACCGGCTGGTCGGTCCGCACGACGAGACCGGCCGTCAGCAGCTGAGAGAGGTCGCCCCACTCGGCGGCGAACAGCACGAGGAAGCTGGCGCCCACCGCCTTCCAGAACGTCGCCCGACCGGGTCCGGTCTTCTCCTCGGCCTCGGCGCCGAACTCCTCCTCCGCCTCCCGCTCGGCCTCCTCGAGGTCGACGTTGCGGGCGGTGCGGGCACCGCGGAAGAGGATGACGGCACCGACGAGGAAGAGCAGCGCGGTCACGATCTCCACGGGACGGCGCGGCAGCTGCGCGACCAGCCCCCCGAAGAGGCAGGCCACCGTGGTCTGCACGACGAAAGCCGACCCGACACCCACCCAGACCGCCAGCGGCCGGTAGCGAGTGGCGAGCACCAGGGTCGCCACGAACGTCTTGTCGGGGAGCTCGACGGGCAGGATCAGCAGGAACGCGGTGAGGATGACTCCGACGTCCACGCGCCGTCAGCCCCCGATCCGGTAGCGCATGCGCGCCATCATGTTCTCGACCTGCGGGTCGACTCCGGTGCCGTCGAACAGCTCGCCGACGCGCGCGCCGATCTCCCCCGGCTCCCACCGCCGGCCGCCGTTCTCGATCACCCCGACCGACGTGAAGGGCTGGTAGATCTCGACGGTGTCCCCCTGCACGCCGAAGACCTTCCCGCTGATCCCGTCGGCGGCGTCGCTGACGAGGAACGCGACCAGCGGCGCAATGTTGTCCGGGTGCCAGAAGTCGAAGCCCTCCTCCGGCGCGCTCATCTCACCGAACGGCCCCACGGTCATCCGCGTCCGAGCCGACGGGGCGATGGCGTTGCAGCGCACCCCGTAGCGGGCCATCTCCATCGCGGTGATCGTTGACAGCGCGGCGATGCCGGCCTTGGCCGCCCCGTAGTTGCCCTGACCGAAGTTGCCGAGGATGCCGCTGGTCGAGCTGGTCATCACGATCGCGCCTCGCGCGCCGGTCGACTTCCAGTGCGCGCAGGCGAGGTGAGTGGGCAGGAAGTGGCCGCGCAGGTGGACGCGGATGACGTCGTCCCACTCCTCCGGGCTCATGTTGGCGATGGTGCGGTCGCGCAGAATCCCGGCGTTGTTCACCAGGGCGTCGAGCGCGCCCCACCGGTCCAGCGCGAGCGCGATGAGCGACTCCGCCCCGGAGTCCGTCGAGCAGTCCTCGGTGTGCGCGACGGCCTCGCCGCCGTTGTCTTCGATCTCCCGAACGACGGAGCTGGCCGCCTCGCCGTCTACGTCGTTAACCACGACACGGGCGCCCTGGCGGGCCAGCTCGATCGCCTCGCCGCGACCGATGCCGCGGCCGGCGCCGGTGACGATCGCGGTGCGGCCGTCGAGAGGGCGGGGCGGGGAAGGGACGGTGCCGGATCCGTCGTCAGGCGTAGGAATTGCGGTGGCGTCGGTCATGCCCGGCAACCTACCGATCCGGGCTCGCACCCGCCCCTAGGGCATCAGCCAGCGACCCGCGGAGGTGCGACGCAGCAGCAGCACGACGAGCGTGCTCAGCACCGCGGTCAGCGCGATCGTCACGACCACCTGGCTGATCGTCGCGTTGCCGTAGGTGAGAGTCCAGCGGCGGATCGTGAAGAGGATCGCGGGGTGCACGAGATAGATCCCGAACGACGCCGCCGACAGAGCGGTCGCCACCTTGCGCACCCGCGGGCGGTGCACCCGCACCTGGCGCAGCAGCAGGAAGACGAGCACCGAGTTGGCGATGCTGAACAGGGAGAAGTAGGACGCCGGGTAGGACGACCACGTCTTGCCCCAGAGGTCCCACAGCAGGGGGACCGCGACCGCGTGCAGGAGGCCCACCACAACGAAGCCGCCCGCGACCAGCAGCGTCTGCCGGCGCGACAGCACGGCGTCGCGCAGCAGGTACCCGAGCAGGTAGAAGCCGGTGTAGGCCACGAAGTAGCTGGTGGCCGTGCCGCCCCCTGTCGCGTCCGTCGAGTGCGTCGCGAGCTGGTTGACAGCGGCGAAGGCGAGCACCATGCCCGTCGTTGCCGCTGTGACCCGGCGCGGCACGTGCGGGAGTGCGTCGCGCAGAAACGGGGTCAACACGTAGAGGCCGAGGATCACGAAGAGGAAGTAGAGGTGGAAGAACGGCGTCGCGTGGGCGACATCCACGACGACCGAGTGCAGGTCGCGGTGCTCTCCCAGCCACGCGACGCGGTAGACCTCGTAGATCGCCGACCACAGCAGCAGCGGCACCGCGACGCGGATGAGGCGCTTGCGCACGAAGGACCGGACGGGCTCGTTCCGGTGCAGCAGCAGCGCGCCGCTGATCATGACGAAGACCGCCACGGGCCAGCGGGTGAAGCCGTTGACCAGGTCGCCGAAGCGCCACACCGTCGAGCCACGCATCTCGGTGTGCACCAGCCCCGAGCACACGTGGATCACGATGACGGTCAGGATTGCCACGACGCGACCGACGTCCGCCCAGGCCAGGCGGCCCTCGCGACGCCCGACGGGGCCGTGACCCTGCGTCGCTGTCCCCCGCGCCCTCTCGGTCGCTGTCCCCTGCGCCGTCTGCGCCCTCTGCGCCGCTGCCCCCGCCACCCCTTCGTACGGTGGCGAAGACCGGACATCAATGGACATTGCACCCATAGTGCCTCAGGTGTCCCCCACGACGCCGGCGAGCATGCCTCCGGCGCTGGTTAGGCTTCCCGGCGTGACTGACTCCGCGGCACGACTGACGCGACCAGCCGGCCCGACGGGCGTCGACAGTGAGGTCGGGCGGCTGCGCACGGTGATGCTGCACCGGCCCGGACCCGAGCTGAAGCGGCTGACTCCGCGCAACAACGACCGGCTGCTGTTCGACGGCATCCCGTGGGTGGACCGCGCGCAGGCGGAGCACGATGCCTTCGCCCAGGCGCTGCGCGACCGCGGCGTGGAGGTCCTCTACCTCGGACAGCTGCTGGAGGAGGCCCTCGCCGACCCGGCCGCAAGGGAGCTGACCATCTCCGCGGCAGTGTGCGACGGGACTCGCCAGCTGGGCGACACGTTGGCGGCGCGGGTGCGGGCGCAGCTGTCGGACCTGCATCCTCACGACCTGGCACTCGTGCTCATGGCTGGGCTTCGGGTCGACGAGCTGCACTCAGGCGGCGGTCTGGTCCAGCGGCTGCTCACCCACGACGACTTCGTCATCGACCCGCTGCCCAACCTGCTCTTCACGCGGGACTCGAGCGTGTGGCTGCGCGACGCGGTCGCCGTCACGAGTCTCGCGATGCCAGC
>JBQCDV010000199.1:0-7281 GCA_051960855.1 Actinomycetales bacterium | reverse complement strand
GAACGAGGCGGCGGCGACGTTCCGGCAGCTCGAGGCCCTGCACGAGCTGCTCTGGCTGCTGGGCGACGCCGCGCGGCCCGGTCTGGCCCCCGGCCTCGTCATGCATCTCAACGGCCTGCAAGCGCAGGTCAGCGCGATGACAGAGGCCACGACACAAGCAACCACGACGAACGCCGCAGCGACGGTCCCCGCCGTTCGTCTCGAGCCCGCGTCGGTCCAGCGGCTCCGGGAGGAGGTGGGCGCGCTGCTGTCCGCCGTGAGCGCCGACCACCGCTCGCGCGCCGTTCACGGCGCTGATAGCGACCGCACCGAGCGGCGTGGGGACCTGGTGGGGGCCACGCTGGCTGGGCGCGACCTGCGTGCTGCCGACCTCCGGGGCCGGCTGCTGCTGGGCGCCGACCTGCGCGGAGCCGACCTGCGCCACACCGACCTGCTGGGTGCCGACCTGCGTGGAGCTGACCTCCGCGGAGCGGACCTGCGCGAGGCGCTGTTTCTCACCGTGCCACAGCTGCGCGCGGCTGTGACCGACCGGACGACGCGACGGTGACAGCCATGACGACAGCCGCTGCCGACCCTCGGCTGCTTCCCGACGGTCGGCTCCCCGACGGACTCCCTCCGGACGATCTCCTCCCCGACGGTGGCTCGCTTGAGGACGCGCTGCTCATCGATGACTCGTGGCTGCCGCGGGCCCCGGGGGCAGGCGGCCATCGGATGACGGTCGGGGTGCGGCCGATGCCGCTCGAGCAGTGGCTGACCCCGCGGCCAGGGGATGCTCTGCTGCTGAGCTGGAAGACGGCGCTGCTGAGCTGTCGGCGCGACGTCATCGGCGTGACTCCGGGCTCCGGCGAGGCCGCCGTGGCGGCGCTGGCCGCCTTGCTGCGCGACACGCACGGTCTCGCTCTGCCAGATGAGTCAGCGCCCGACTCGCTCCGGCGCTGCGCCACGGAACTGGTGGAGGACCTGTGTGTCCTCGACGTCTCGTCCGGCCGGCCGGTGCTCGTCGCGGGCTCGCTGGCGATGCCTAACCGCTGGCGGCTGCTGGACAAGCTCGGCCGGCCGCTGCAGGACATTCACGACCCCGTGCCCGGCTACCGGGCGGCAGTGGGCAGCGCCACCGACCTCGTGCTCAGCTCGCTGCGTCCGGACCGAGTCCTCGCCCGCGTCAACTGGGGTCTGCTCGACTCCCCCGCTCTCTTCCAGCCCACTGCCGGCCAGCCCCGGCTGGTCACCGGTCCCCACCAGGTGTGGTTGCGCGTGGAGCACCAGACGCTCCGGCGCCTCCCCGCAGCGCCGTTCGTCGTCTTTGGGATCCGCACCGCGCAAGAGCGTCTCGACTCCCTGCTCGCGCGGCGACCGCACCTCGCGGCCGTGCTCGCCGGCGCGCTGGCCGAGCTGCTGACCGGGTTGCCCGACGACCTGGCCCGCTACAAGGGGGTGGCCGCGTGGCGCGAATCGCTCGCCGAGCAGCTGCGCGGGCGTCACGTCCTCCGAACCGACGGCGGCGACGCCGGGGCGTAGCCCGCGACACCTGGGGTACTCGCCGGTGGACAGCACGTCCCACCAGGATGGAGATCCACATGTCGCAGAACCACTTTGTCCTCCGCAGCATGCACGACCTCGGTCTCGCGGCCTGGTTCGGCGGCTCCCTCATGGGGGCTGTCGGCGTCAACCGCGGTGTGACCGCCGCGAGCAACCCGCACGACCGCGGTGGCGTGACCAACGCCGCCTGGGACCGGTGGACGCCTGTCAACCTCGTCGCGATCGCCACGCACCTCGTCGGCGCCGCTGGCCTGACCTACACCGACCGCTACCGCGAGAAGAACCAGAAGGGCGTTGCCGCCAGCAGCATCACCAAGGCGGCGACGATCGGGGCGGCGCTGGCAGCCACCGCCTACGCCCGGATGCTCGGCAAGAAGGTGTCGAGCGCCGGCCACGTCCCGACCGAGAGCGGCACCACGCCCAGCGGCGCCACTCCGCCCGAGGTCGCCAAGGCCCAGCAGCAGCTGCAGGCTCTGCAGTGGGCGATTCCCGCTCTCACCGGCGCGGTCATCATCGAGACGGCCGTGCAGGGCGAGCAGCAGCGCCCGAGCCAGGTGCTCAGCGGCATCGCCATCCGCGGCGCCAAGAAGATGGTCGGCGCCAGCGCCTGACGCTCCAGTGCCCACATCCCTCCGTGAGGGCCGTTGCCTAGCCGGCGACGGCCCTCACGAGGTCATCGACCTGGGAGACCACGCGCCCTGACACCCACTCCACGTCGGCCTCGCGCAACGCCCCGAGGCTGAGCACCTCGACGGCGGTGCGCACGTGCCGCGGGTTGGTCAGGCGCTCAGCAACCTCCACCGCGACGCGCAGGCAGGCGGTCAGCGGAGGTCCAGGCACGGGGCTGTCGAGCAGCCGGAGGGCGTCGCACATGTCGGGAGGGAACGACCACGCCTCCAGCGCGGCCGCAGACACGTCCGTGTGGGTGCGGCCGTAGACGCGACGCTCGCTGGCGAGCAGCGTCCTGCGCGTCGGCGACTCCGCCAGCACCGCGGTGTAGCGCTCCCGGTCGTACTGCCAGAGCAGCGCCTGACCCAGTGGCGCCAGGATCCCGACGCAGAAGGTGTCCGGCGCACCGAGCCCGAAGTAGCGGGCCACCTCCCCCGCCGCGATCGCCGTGGACCCCGCGCGGCGCCAGAAGTCCGGGGGCAGCGAGGTGGGGTCGTCGATCCCCGTGGCCGCCGCCACCGCGAGGCTGCGCACGGTCGCGTAGCCGGTGACGGTCACGGCGAAGGTCGGATTCCGGACCCGGCCGGAGAGGCCGTAGTAGACCGAGTTGGACAAGCGCATGAGCCGTGCGGTGAGAGTGGTGTCAGCGCTGATGGCCGCCGCCAGGTCGGCTGCGGATGTCTTGTCGTCGTCGCACAGCGACAGCAGCCGGGTCGCGATGGGTCGCTGAGCCGGCATCGACTCCAGCAGCTCCAGCAGCTCCTCGAGCAGGTCGCCGCCACCCTCCTGGGCCGCGCCGTCCGCCCCAGGGGCGTCGATCAGTTCGGTGCTCACGAGGCGACCTCCGCCATCCCGGAATCTGCAGACGAGGTGGAGCCGGAGCCGAGGGGTGCGGCGTTCGCCAGCCACCCCACCAGGTCGGGCCCGGGCATCGGCCGGGCGAACAGCCAACCCTGCGCGAAGGGGCAGCCCATCCGCTGCAGCAGCTCGAGCTGGGACGCCTCCTCGACACCCTCGGCCACCGTCGACATCCCCAGGGCCCGCGCCAGCGAGACGACGGCCTCGGCGACCAGGCCGCCGCGGGCCTGCCGGGCCGGCGTGGCGTCGCCGTTGAGCTCGGTCACGAAGCTCCGGTCGATCTTGAGGTAGTGCACGGGCAGGCTGGTGAGGTAGGCCAGCGAGGAGTAGCCGGTGCCGAAGTCGTCGATCGCGAGCCACACGCCGAGGTCGCGCAGGCGGCTGAGCGCCTCGAGTCCGTGCGTCGGGTCCTGCATGAGCGCGGACTCCGTCAGCTCCAGGCACAGCGTCGCCGGCGGCACCCCGTGCCGCTGCAGCGCGGCCGCCACGGCGGTCGGCAGCGACGCGTCGGCGAGCTGCTCGGCGGAGAGGTTCACGTTGACCCTCGCCGGCGCCCGGTCCCCCAGCTCGCTGCGCCAGCGAGCCATCTGGGCTAGCGAGATGTCGAGCACGTAGGCGCCCAGCAGGTGCACCAGGCCGTGCTGCTCGGCCAGCGGCACGAACAGGGTGGGCGAGAGCGGCCCGCGCTCCGGGTGGTTCCAGCGCACCAGCGCCTCGACGGCGGCCAGCGCCCCGTCCGCGCCCGGCGCCGTCGCCACGATGGGCTGGTAGACCACGTCGAGCTTGCCGGCTGTCAGGGCGACCCGCAGGTCGCTGACGAGCTCGAGGGCATCGCGCGCCTGCGCACGCGACTCCACATCAAAGACGGCCCACCGGTTCTTGCCGTGTGACTTGGCCTGGTACATCGCGATGTCGGCGTCACGCAGCACGTCCTCGGCGGTGCGGTGCTCGGGGCGTGCACGGGTGATGCCGATGCTGCCGCTGGGGTGGACCTGCTGGGAGCCGAGAGTGACCGGTGCGGTGAGCGTCGCGAGCAGCCGGTCGGCGGCGGCGTGCATGCGGTCGTCGTCGGTGACCCCGTGACAGACGACGACGAACTCGTCGCCCCCGAAGCGCACCACCAGGTCGCCATCTCGGACAGCGCTGGACAGCCGGCGCGCCACCTCCACCAGCAGGGTGTCGCCGGCATCGTGACCGAGGGAGTCGTTGACGAGCTTGAAGTTGTCCAGGTCCAGGAACAGCACGGCCAGGGAGGCCCGATCGCTCGCCGCCTTGCTTCCGCGTCGCGGGCGGCCGGCGCCGAGGACCTCGGTCAGGTGCTCCCACAGCTCGGTCCGGTTGGGCAGCCCCGTGAGGTGGTCATGGCGTGCCTGGTAGCTGAGCCGCTCCTGGAAGGCGCGCCGCTCCGTCACGTCCTCCACGGTGCCGACGAAGGCCGCCCCATGACCCGGGGTCTCGGCCGGTGCAAGGCGGAGGTGGGTCCAGTGCAGCGCGGCCGAGGCGTCGACGAGGCGGGCCTCGGTCTCCGCGTTGTGCCCCTCCAGCGCCCGCTGCACGCAGCTGACGACCGCTTCGAGGTCGTCCGCGAAGACGTGGTCGAGCCAGCCGGTACCGAGGAGGGCCTCCGCGGGGACGGCGAGCAGTCGGGTGAAGGCGTCGTTGACGAAGGCAAGGCGGAGCCCGACGTCCGATAGGACGGTCGGGACGGGGCTGCGCTCGGCCAGTGCGCTGAAGCGCTGCTCATACGCGCGCGCGGCGATCACGGCGCGCTGGCTGTCGGTCTCCGGGGCGATGCTCAGGGTCCAGCGGGGACGGGCGCCCCACGCGGCTGGCGGCACGGGGACCGCGGAGACCACGACCGGCAGGTGCGCGCCTGCGGCCGTCCGCAGCCGGGCCGTCTGCACCCCTCCACGAGTCTCGCGGAGCAGGTCGTCGAGGTCGGTGTCCTGCAGCAGCCAGTCCACGGGGCGCCCGGTGAGGTCGGCCCCGCCCATCCCGACGAGTTCGATCAGGGCGTCGTTGACCCAGCTGATCTCCGGCTCGCGGGGCAGCGGGCCCTCCGCGGCGGTGAGCACCGCGACGGCACGCAAGCCGTGCGCCGCCTCATGCTCCAGCGCCGCGCTGACCTCGGTGCACACCGGCGACCAGCCTCCCTGCTGCGCTCGGTCGCACCGCTTCCCCGCGATGCGACAAGTGAGGTCGGCCAGCATCCGTGCCGGCCGGGCCGACGGGCCGCCCGCAGTGGCTACGGACCGTCACTGCACTTGTCGGCACCCGGAAGGTCGAACTGAGGGCGTCGCGCTCCGCCATTCGAGGGATGTTGCCCAGCGTAAGCAGCAGTGCGCGCGGCCGTAGGTGACCAGCGCCACACCCCGTGGCCATCCTGGCGTACGCCCCGCTGCTCAAGCCCGGGCCGCGTCGGTCGATACCACGGTGCGTGACCACTTCGTTGACGCTGCACCTACCGGACCTCGCCATGCCGGGAGTGCTCGTGACGACGCTGGGATCGCTCGCCGCCGCCGTTGGCATCTCGTCGGCGTGGCCGCAGCCGGTGCGACTGCTGCGCCTGCGCCGCGAGCGCCAGGCGGACGGCGTCTCGCTCGTCGCGTCGGTGCTGGGCTTGCTCTGCACGGCGACGTGGCTGGGCTACGGAGTGCTGGCGCACGACCGCGTGCAGTTGGTGACCAACCTCGTGTGCCTGGTGGCGGCCTCGGCCGTCGTGACGCTGGTGGTGCTCGCTGGGGACCGAACGACGCTGTCCCGTCGCTGCGGCCTGGCGGTGGTCGCCCTCGCGGCCTGGTTCGTGCTCGCCAGTGGGCTGGACCAGACCGGCGGCGCCGTGCTGGTCGGTGCGCTCGGGTCGGCGCTGAGCCTGCTGAGCAAGCTGCCGCAGGTGCGTGAAGTGTTTGTCGCCACGAGCCTGCAGGGGCTGTCCCCCGCCGCCTGCGTACTCTCCGCCGGCTCGGCCCTGCTCTGGACTGGTTACGGGCTCGGCCGCGGCGACGTTGCCGTCACGGTGACATCGGCGGTCTGCGCCGTGCTCAACACCGTCGTCCTGGCACGCCGCTGCCCGCCGCGGGTCGTGCGACGACTGCGGCGGGCAGCGGCCCCGAACCTTCGCTCAGACGGTGGTCCGCCCGGGGGTATCCGTGAGCTGATACCGCAGCAGCGCGCCCACGCCGTCAGTGAGGTCGAGCATGGACCGCGGCACGCTGAGGACCTCGGCGTCGGTGCTGGCGGCGAGGCTCACCAGGCCCTTGCGCACCATGTCCGGTCCCTGGTCCGGGTTGACGAGCAGGACCCCGACCTGGCCGCGCTGCAGGCAGTCCTGGACCGTCGGGAACCCCATGACGGCGTGACCGTTGCCCTGGCCCCGGTCTCGCTCGAAGTCCGACGCGCGCTCGCGGACCTGCCGTAGCGCGTGCAGCTGGGCAAGGCGGCGCGCTTCGGTCTGGGCCTCCTCGAGGTCGCTGCCCGGCGCCCGGCCGCCTCCGTCAACGACGACGACGCGGCCGGCCCAGGGGGTGACGGCGCGCTCACGGAAGATGGAGACGGCCCGTTCCTCGCCGCTGACTGCGATCAACGGGCGGTCGAAGAAGGTCTCCAGGCTCGTCACCACCGCTACGACACCGTCGATGTTGTCGCGCCACCGGTTGCCCGAGCGCCGCTGGACGTGTGACTGCGCCCAGCCACCGACGGACACCTTGTGGACGTCGAGCTCCTCGCCCTCCACGCTGACGTCCACGCGCTGACCCTGTGGGTCCTCTCCCAGGATCCGTCCTCCGACGCGGTCGATGAGGACCAGCAGGTAGGGGATGCTCTGCGAGGCCTGCTCGATGACCGGCCACAGCTGCGGCGTCCGGTTGACGGAGATGTGCTCATTGGCCGGCGGCAGCGTGTCGCGCTCGAAGACGATCTCCGGACCGCTCTCGGTCTGGCGCGCGACGACGAGCCGCCCGCTGAGCAACGGGTCGTCCGGGGGGCGCAGGGCCTCGGGCTCGACGACGTCCACGAGTGCCTGGTCGGCCCCGGCCTCCTCCAGCTGGGCGCGCAGCGCCTGCCAGCGGACGTCGATCTTGTGGTTCTCCGAAGCGTCGCCGTGACGCACGTCGAGGTGGACGGTGATGCTCGGACCCTCGGCCTCGAGGGTGTCGCGGAGTGCCGCGATGCGCATGCTTTCTCCTCTGCTGGGGCGTGCTGCGTCGGTGTCAGCCG
>JBQCDV010000198.1:0-5256 GCA_051960855.1 Actinomycetales bacterium | reverse complement strand
GGACCAGTCGGGCCAGTCCGGGCAGAAGCCGCTGCCGAAGACGACCGTCGTGTCGTCGCTGGTTCAGGCCGAGGTGTTCCGGCGCACGCTGGCCGCCAACGGCGGCGTCCCGTCGCCCAGCGATCTCACCGCCCTGCACGACCGCGCGGCCCAGACCATCTTGCAGACCCAGTTCACCGGCGTCGAGGTCGGCGCCGCCCTGGTGAAGAGCGCCGAGACCGTCGGCCTGGCCAAGAAGTTCGTCCCCGTCTACCTCACCTCCCTCGAGCGGGAGCCGGCGCTCATCGAGCGGGTCAGGGCGCAGACGCCGGCCGACCTCGCCAAGGCCATCGAGAAGGCCGGCGTCGACGTGTCGGTCAGCAAGCGTTACGGCACCTGGGACCCCGCGCAGTTCGCCGTCAGCGACCCGACCGCCGGCGTTCCGGAGTTCCTCAAGCTCGGCTCCGCGTCGTCGGCCCCCGCGCCGGCCCCGGCCGGCTGACCCGCTGCGAGAGGGCTTTCCGATGACCTCGCAGCTGGAGCGCGCGGTCGAGGTGATGGACCGGCTGCGCTCGCCGGGCGGCTGCCCCTGGGACGCCCAGCAGACCCATGCCTCCCTCGTGCCCTACCTGCTCGAGGAGACCTACGAGGTACTGGAGGCCCTCGAGACCGGCGATGACGCCGGTCTGCGCGAGGAGCTCGGCGACCTGCTGCTGCAGGTGGTCTTCCACGCGCGGCTGGCGCAGGAGCGGCCGGAGGGTCCCTGGTCGGTCGACGACGTCGCGCGCGGTATCACCGCGAAGCTGGTCCGCCGGCATCCGCACGTCTTCGGCGACACTGCTTCCGCGGCTGACGCCCCGACCGCGGCGCACGTCGAGGCGAACTGGGAGCTGCTCAAGGCCGCGGAGAAGCAGCGCACATCGCTGACCGACGGCATCCCGCTGGCCCAGCCGGCGCTGGCGCTGGTCGCCAAGCTGCACTCGCGCGTGCGGAAGGCCGGACTCGACGTCCCGCTGCCGACTGGCCTCGCCGGCGTCACGACGGACCGACTCCTCGCAATGGCAGTGGAGATGCAGGAAGCGGGGCTCGACCCGGAGGCCGAGTTGAGGGCGGCGGGCCGCGCCTACGCGGCAGCCATCCGCGCCGCGGAGGCGAGCTCGCGCGGCGCGGATGACGGTGACTCGGGAGCCGCTACTTCACCGTGACGATGCGCCACATGCCCATCATCGCGTGCGGCATGCCGTTCTCATCCGAGGGCCAGAAGCACAGCATCACGTATTCGCCCGCGGGCGCATAGAGGTGGAAGTACTGCGCGGTGTTGGCCGAAATGACACCGGTGGAACCGCCGCCGTCGAGGATGAAGTCGGGCTCGTTAGGAGCGGCCAGGGCAGCCTTGACCTGCCTTGCCGTCGTGCCCGGCTTCACGTGCTGGAACACCAGGAAATGCGGCTCGTCTGTCAGGTTCTTGAAGAGGACCCACCCGTCTCGGGACAGTGTCGTCGTGCCGCCGAAGCGGTCCTCGCCCCAGGCGGTGACCACGCCGCTAAGCTTGGGCGCCGCACGGTGGTCCACGGCGCCGTAGACGCGCAGCGTCGTCATCGCCGGACCGTTCTGGTCGATGAGGTAGTAGGTGCCCTGGTAGAGCGTCTCGCCGAAGAGGGCGTTGTGACCGGCCGTCGCCTCGGCTCCACCGAGGAAGTGGATTCCCCGGTCGATGCGGCGGATGGCGGCGAGGTTCGGCTTCGGACTGTCGAGGGTGGCGATGTCCCGCTTGGCCTGCGCCAGCCCGTAGTGCGGATACACCTTCAGCAGTTGCAGCGTGTGGTCGCCGCTGGTCACCTTGACGGTGATGTTCGCGTACCCGGCGTGAATCGAGTGCGTGCTCAGTCGTATGGCGCTGTCGCTCATCGTGACGGTCAGGTGACGTGGCGGAGGCAGCGTGGACGCCTCGGCCAAGCCCGTCGTGCCCGTCACCATTCCCGCGGTTGCCGCAAGTGCCAGCAATGCCCGCCCCACTCGCCTCATTGCCCCGCCCTTCGTGTGCTTCCGGCCCGCTGTCGGAAGTCTGGGGCGGAATCTAGACCGGTGATCTCGCCGACAGAAGACTGTTGGCGAAGAAATTGCGACCACTGCAGAAGAATGCCGCGACAATTCCGGAATTCGGCTGCTGGCAGCGGCGGCGGGGCCACCGGCGCGGAGGGCCGCCGCCGCCCTCGGTAGCCTGGCTACCGGCGCGGCGTGGCGCCCGACAGATGTCCGCTCACCCGGTCCGACCGAAGGAGCCCCACTGTGGCCAGCATCGAGGCGGTAGGCGCCCGCGAAATCCTCGACTCCCGAGGCAACCCGACCGTCGAGGTCGAGGTGGCCTTGGATGACGGCACGATCGCCCGGGCCGCGGTGCCCAGCGGGGCGAGCACCGGTGCCTTCGAGGCCGTGGAGCGCCGCGACGGCGATAGCAGCCGCTACGGCGGCAAGGGAGTGCAGCAGGCCGTGCTCGCGGTGCTCGACGAGATCGGGCCCGAGCTGGTCGGCTACGACGCGACCGAGCAGCGCCTCATCGACCAGGCGATGCTCGACCTCGACGGCACCCCCAACAAGGCGCGCCTGGGCGCCAACGCCATTCTCGGGGTCAGCCTCGCGGTGGCGAAGGCCGCAGCCGACAGCGCCGACCTTCCGCTGTTCCGCTACCTGGGCGGCCCCAGCGCCCACACGCTGCCCGTGCCGATGATGAACATCCTCAACGGCGGCGCCCACGCCGACAGCAACGTCGACATCCAGGAGTTCATGGTCGCGCCCGTTGGCGCGGTGACGTTCTCCGAGGCGCTGCGCTGGGGCGTGGAGGTCTACCACTCGCTGAAGTCGGTGCTCAAGAGCCAAGGCTTGGCGACCGGTCTCGGCGACGAGGGCGGCTTCGCCCCCAGCCTCGACTCCAACCGCGCCGCGCTGGACCTGATCGCCACCGCGGTCGACAAGGCGGGCTTCACCCTGGGCGACGACATCGCGCTCGCCCTCGACGTCGCGGCAACGGAGTTCTACACCGACGGCTCCTACGCCTTCGAGGGCGGCAGCAAGACCGCCGACGAGATGGTCGAGTACTACGCCGGCCTCGTCGACGCCTACCCCCTGGTGTCGATCGAGGACCCGATGTCGGAGGAGGACTGGGACGGCTGGGCAGCCATCACCCAGCGCCTCGGGCAGCGCGTGCAGATCGTCGGCGACGACCTCTTCGTCACCAACCCCGAGCGGCTGCAGCGCGGCATCGACGCCCAGACCGCCAACGCCTTGCTGGTCAAGGTCAACCAGATCGGCACGCTCACCGAGACCCTCGACGCGGTCAACCTGGCTCACCGCAACGGCTACCGCTGCATGATGAGCCACCGCTCCGGCGAGACCGAGGACACCACGATCGCCGACCTGGCCGTCGCGACCGATTGCGGCCAGATCAAGACCGGCGCCCCGGCGCGGTCGGAGCGGGTGGCCAAGTACAACCAGCTGCTGCGCATCGAGGAGGAGCTGGACGACGCGGCGCGCTACGCCGGTCGGAGTGCCTTCCCACGCGCAGGCCGCTAGACGCGCGACACTGGACGGGTGACCGGGGCGGCCTTGCTGCCCGCGGTCACCCGTCCGCCCGCCTCGCGGGTGCACAGCCGGCCCCACCGGCGACCGACCGACCGCGACGAGCAGGGGGATCCACCGCATGAGCCCGAGGCGCCGTGAGCCCGGCTCCGCCTCCCCGACCGGGCGGGCCGGCAGCCGGCCGGCGCGCAGCTCCCGAGGAGCGGGGCTCGGAGTGGCGGCCGCGACAGCCGGGGTGGCGGGCAGGCCGCGGGGCCGCTCAGCCTCGGCTGCGTCGAAGGCGACAGCCCGTCGGGGCGCTGCGGGTGGTGAGACCGCACGCCGCGGCTTCGCCAGCGGGTTCACCGGCCGGGCAGCAATCCTCGCCGTCGTCGTGTGCGCGTTGCTGCTGACCCTCGCCTACCCCGTGCGGCAGTACATCGGCCAGCGGGCTCAGATCGCCGCGGTCCAGGCGAGCATCGCCGACCAGCGCGCGCAGCTCAACGGGCTGCAGCAGCAACTCGACCGCTGGAACGATCCCGCCTATGTCCGCGCCCAGGCGCGCGAACGACTCCACTTCGTGATGCCAGGCGAGACGCAGTACATCGTGGTCGAGGACGGCACGAGCCCGTCTGCTGCTCGTGACGCCCGCCCCGGCTCCTCCAGCACCGCCGCCGCGAGCACCAAAGAGGCGGACGCGAAGCCGTGGTACGAGACGCTGTGGGCCTCCGTGCAGCAGGCCGACAAGCGCTGATGGAGCCGTCGCCGGAGACTCCTGCCGACCCTGCTCCTGCCGATCTTGCCGCCGTCACCGCCCAGCTCGGCAGACCGGTCCGCGGCGTGGCAGGCGTGGCGCACCGCTGCCCTTGCGGCCTTCCCGACGTGGTGCAGACGCTCCCACGCCTGCCCGACGGGACGCCGTTCCCGACGTTGTACTACCTGACCTGCCCGCGGGCGGCAGCCGCGGTCAGCACGCTCGAGGCGTCGGGCCTCATGCGCGAGATGACCGACAGACTCGCGAACGACGCCGCCTTGGCTGCTGCCTATCGCGTGGCCCACGCGAGCTACCTGGCTGAGCGAGCGGCCCTCGGTGAGGACAGTGGCGTCGGGGAGGTGCCGGAGATCGCCGGGGTCAGCGCCGGCGGGATGCCCGACCGGGTCAAGTGCCTGCACGTGCTCGTCGCGCACGCCCTCGCGGCCGGGCCAGGCGTCAACCCGCTCGGCGACGAGGCCCTCGCCGCCCTGCCGGACTGGTGGGCGGCCGGCCCCTGTGTCGACGTGCCCGGGGTGCCCGAGGAGTCGGAGGCAGGGAAGACTGCTCGGTCGTGACGACCGTTGCTGCCATCGACTGCGGGACCAACTCCATCCGCCTCCTCGTGGCCGAAGCCGCCTCAGACCCGGCCTCAGACCCCGCCTCCGACCGCGCCTCAAGCCGCGCAGAGGCCGGCGACAGGGCCGCCTCTGACGGCCACGCTCCACTGCGGGACCTGACCCGGCGCATGGAGATCGTGCGGCTCGGCCAGGGCGTGGACCGCACCGGGGAGCTGGCTCCCGAGGCACTCGAGCGGACCTTCGCCGCGTGCCGCGACTACGCGGCCGAGATCGAGCGGCTCGGTGCCACTCGAGTGCGGTTCGTGGCGACGAGCGCGACGCGTGACGCGAGCAACCGGGCTGACTTCGTGGCCGGCGTGCGCGACATCCTCGGCGTTGAGCCGGAGGTCG
>JBQCDV010000197.1:0-17717 GCA_051960855.1 Actinomycetales bacterium | reverse complement strand
GAGCTCGCGCTGGTGCCGCCGAAGACGAGCCAGCCCGACGACCCGTTATGCGGGGTGGAGTCGTAGACGGCCACCCCGGTGTTGGGGTCGGCAACCGCTGACACGTCGGCAAGAGCACGTGTGCTGCAGCCGGTCGTGCTGGTGGTCTGCCAGCTCGGCTGGGCGTTGTACTTCGAACAGCCGCTTCCGGCGCCGGACCAGGCGGTCTCACTCCAACTGCCGTCTGAGTTGTGTCTGAGTGAGGTGCCTCCCACCGCGACGACGTACTGCGAGCTCGCCGGGTACTCCGCGCCGTAGCCATTGTCGCCGGAACTCACGGTGACGGCGATGCCGGGGTGGTTGTAGTAATTGCTGTAGGTCTTGTCGGAGGCGTCGGAGCCGCCGTAGGAGTTGCTGATAGCAGCTGGCTTCTGTGAGGCGGCGTAGTTGACGGCGGCGCCGAGGTCGGCGAAGGAAGCGCTGTTGGCCTCGACGAGCAAGATGTGGCAGCTCGGGCAGGCGGCGCTGACCATGTCGAGGTCCAGGGAGATCTCTTGCGCCCAGCCGGAGTCCGCCGTGGGATAGCTGGTATTGCCCCCCGTCTGATTCACCTTGGTGACACAGCCCGCGCCGGTGGGGGCGTCGCAGGGCGCGAGTCCGAACCACGAACGGTAGACGGCAAGGTCGGACTCCGCGGTCGGGTCGTCGTAGGCATCGACAATGGCAACAGTCGGTACGGCGGTGGTCCGGAACGTGGACGGCAAGTTGTAGGCGCTCTGGATGTCTGTCGGGCCGTAGCCCTTCGGCGTGACAGCGCTCGAGGTCGGGCCGTGGCCCTTTCCGGCGAGGCCAGCCGGCTCCTGGACGTCCGTCCGCTGCAAGGCGTGGCACGAGGCCTGGCCAGGGCCGGGGGTGGCGCAGGACTTGCGGATCTGCCCCGGCGCGTTGGCCGAGTTGCCTGGAGCGGTGGCGGCGTCGGCCGGCGTCAACGCCAGCACGGACGCCGCGACTGCCGCGGCTGAAGCGAGACCGGCGACGCCCAGGCGAGCGCGGCCGGCGGTGGTGCGAGAAAGCATGGGTGTCCCCCGTGACGGAGCGTGGGCGCACGTTCTGTGCGTGCGCCACACTCTTCGTCATCGAAGGGGGCGGAAGGAATGCGACGCTGGTCAAGCGTCGGCAAAATTTGTCAAGATAGTTGCCGCAGGCGGGGCGAAAAACTGAGCAATTCGGACTATTCGCACCGATTGCTGCGGCAACACAACTGATTCCTCGCCCTGCGAAGCCGATCTCGAATGGCTTGCCGAGTCGGCCAGGACCTCCAGCACCGGCGCGTCGAGGGACACGGAGGCCTCGCTGTCGCCCAGGTTGGCGACCACCCGCAGCGACCCACGGTGGATGACGACCGTGCGGCGTTCGGGGTCGATGTCGACGTGCACGCGGTCGAGCCGCGGGTCGGCGAGTTGAGGTTCGCGTCGACGCAACGCAATCAGCTCTCGGTACCAGGAGAGCACCTCGCCGTGCACGCCGTCGCGACGCTCGTCCCACGACAGCACCGACGAGGCGACCGTCGAGTCCGCTTGCGGGTCCGGGATGTCCTCTGCAGCCCAGCCGTGGGAGGCGAACTCCCGTCGGCGGCCCTGGCGGATGGCTTCGGCGAGCTCGGGCTCCTGGTGGTCTGTGAAGTAGCACCATGGCGTGCTCGCCGCCCACTCCTCGCCCATCCAGAGCATCGGCGTGAAGGGACTGGTCAGCAGCAGCGCCGCGCCGACCTTGAGCAGACCGGGCGGGACGGTGGCAGCGAGCCGGTCGCCGGTTGCGCGGTTGCCGACCTGGTCGTGGTCCTGGAGGAACGCGACGAGCCGATGACCGGACAGGGTGTGCGGGTCCACCGGGCGGCCATGGTGGCGTCCACGGAACGTCGAGTAGGTCCCGTCGTGCAGGAACGCGTGCTCCCACACCTTCCGCAGCACCTCGAGGCTGCCGAAGTCGCAGTAGTAGCCCTGCCGTTCGCCGGTCAGCAGCGCGTGCAGCGCGTGGTGCACGTCGTCGTCCCACTGCGCCTGCAGCCCCAGCCCGCCCGCCTCGCGAGGCGTGATAGTGCGAACGTCGTTGCGGTCGCTCTCGGCGATGAGCGTCAGCGGGCGTCCGAGACGGCCGGCGAGAGCGTCCACCTCGGCCGACAACTCCTCGAGGACGTGCACCGCACGGTCGTCGAGCAGCGCGTGCACCGCATCCAGCCGCAGGCCGTCGCAGTGGTAGTCCCGCAGCCACATGACCGCGTTGTCGATGAGGTAGCGGCGCACCTCGTCCGAGCCACTGTCGTCGAGGTTGACCGCGGCCCCCCACGGCGTCTGGTGGGCCTCCGTGAAATACGGCCCGAAGACCGACAGGTAGTTGCCGCTCGGCCCGAGGTGGTTGTAGACGACGTCGAGCACGACGCCGAGACCGCGGGCATGGCAGGCGTCGACGAAGCGCTTGAAACCGTCAGGCCCGCCGTAGGGCGCGTGCACGGCGTAGAGGTCGACCCCGTCGTAGCCCCACCCGTGCCGGCCGGGGAAGGCGGCGATCGGCATCACCTCGACGGTGTCGACCCCGAGCTCGACGAGCTCATCCAGCCGCTCGATCGCCGCGTCGAAGGTCCCTCCCTGAGCGCCTGCCGGAGTCCGACTGAAGGGGTCGGTGAACGTCCCGACGTGCAGCTCGTAGATCACCCCTCCCCGAACGTCGAGGCCGCGCCATCCCTGGTCCGTCCAGGGGAAGGAGCCGTCGTGGTAGGCCCGCGACGGGCCGTGCACGCCGTGCGGCTGCCAGCGGGACCGCGGGTCGGGAGCGGGGCGGCCGCCGTCGATCGAGAAGGCGTAGTCGGTGCCGGCTGGCAGCGCCTCCTGCAGCTGCCACCAGCCGCCCTCGGCGCGGTCGAGCGCGCGCCGCGTCGATCCCGCCGTGATGTCGGAGGCGGCCGCGCTGTCGGGATAGCCGACAACCAGGTCGACCGACTCCGTGGCCTTCGGTGCCCACACGCGCAGAGGGGAGTAGCTGCTCACGCAGGAAGTCCTTTCGGTGCGGTCGCGGTGCGAAACGTCCACGCGCGTGCCGAGCGGGCGAGCGCGCGGCAAGATGCGCACGTGGCTTCCTCGAAGGGCTCGTCCAAGGATCCCCGACCCGGCGAACGACGCAGCGGTGGCCCGGGTGCGCCGACCCCGCTGAGCTCCCTGCTGCGACTGCCCCCGGGCGACGTCGACCTCAGCCGGTTGGCCACCGACGCGATGCCCGGGCTGCCGCCGCAGATCGCCCGGCTCAGCGGCTCGAAGCGCAAGGGTGCCGCCGCCGCACTCGCGGCCGCGGATGGGTCGCGGCTATCGGACCTGCAGGAGATGCTCTGGGCGGAGGGCCGCACCGGCGGCCATCGTTCCGTGTTGCTGGTCCTGCAGGGGATGGATACCGCCGGCAAGGGCGGGACCGTCAACCACGTCGTCGGCGAGGTCGCGCCGATCGGGGTCCGCTACGTCGCCTTTGGCAAGCCGACCGAGGAGGAGCTCCAGCACGACTTCCTCTGGCGGATCCGGCGGGGCCTCCCCGCGCCCGGCCAGCTCGGGGTCTTCGACCGGTCGCACTACGAGGACGTCCTCGTCGTCCGGGTGCACGAGCTGGTCCCCGAGGACCAGTGGCGGGGGCGCTACTCGCAGATCAACGACTTCGAGGCCCAGCTGGTCGAGGCCGGCACGGTGGTCGTGAAGTGCTTCCTGCACATCAGCAAGGACGAGCAGCGGGAGCGGCTGCTCGCGCGGCTGGACCGCAAGGACAAGCTGTGGAAGTTCAACCCCGGTGATGTCGACGAGCGGCTGCGCTGGGACGACTACCAGGCGGCCTACGCCGACGCCCTGCGTGAGTGCAACACCGAGGTGGCGCCCTGGTACGTCGTCCCCGGCGACCGGAAGTGGTACCGCAACTGGGCCGTCGGGCGGCTGCTGCTCGAGGCCCTGCAGGGCATGGGCCTGGTCTGGCCTGCCCCGGACTTCGACCCCGAGGCGCAGCGGCGACGCCTGCTCGAGACCTGAGCCGGCCGCGGGCTCGGACGACGCCCTTCCGGCCCAGAGGCGTATTCCCGCCTGCGGAGTGACGCTTGGAATGGCGTCGCGGACAGCGACGGCGGGAACCCTCGACAGCGACGTTCGTCAGTGACGACCGACCAATGACGACCGAAGAGCCAGCATCGAAAGGACGCGTATGCAGACGCGCAGCATCGGAAGTGTCCAGGTCAGCGCGATCGGGCTCGGCGGCATGCCGATGTCGATCGAGGGGCGGCCCGAGGAGGACCGGTCCATCCGCACGATCCACGCCGCGCTGGACGCTGGCGTGACCTTCATCGACACCGCCGACGCTTACCACATCGGCGCCGACGAGGTCGGTCACAACGAGTCCCTGATCGCCAAGGCGCTCGGGACCTGGGGCGGAGACCGCAGCTCGATCCTGGTTGCTACGAAGGGCGGCCACCTGCGCCCCGGGGACGGCTCGTGGACGCTCGACGGCTCGGCGAAGCACATCCGCGAGGCCTGCGAGGCATCGCTCAAGCGGCTCGGCGTGGACGCGATCGGGCTCTACCAGTTCCACCGGCCGGATCCGAAGACCCCGATTGAGGAGTCGGTGCAGACGGTCGCCGACCTGCTCGACGAGGGCAAGATCCGCATGGCTGGCGTGTCGAACTTCAACCCCGACCAGATCCGCACCGCTCAGGAGATCCTTGGCGGCCGACTGGTGTCCGTGCAGAACCAGTTCTCGCCGGCCTTCCGGTCCTCGGAGCCGGAGCTCGAGCTCTGCGAGCAGATGGGCATCGCCTTCCTTCCGTGGTCGCCACTGGGCGGCATCGGCAAGGCCGGTCAGCTCGGTGAGGAGTTCGCCCCGTTCAAGCAGGTCGCCGACGCCCACGGCGTGAGCCCGCAGCAGGTCTGCCTGGCCTGGGAGCTGGCCAAGGGCGATCGCGTCATCCCGATCCCCGGTGCGAGCCGGCCCGAGTCGATTCTCGACTCGCTGAAGGCCGTTGACCTGCAGCTGTCGCAGGACGAGCTCGCCCAGCTCGACGCCACGGGCAAGTAGCTCCAGGATGTCGTTGTGACGTAAAGGGGTCCGCCACCCGGCGGGCCCCTTTCCGCGTAGAGGAGGGACGATGACGAGCGCCGACAACGAGCAGCGACCGCCGCTGCCGCCGTTCGATGCTGAGACCGCGGCCATCAAGGTGCGCAAGGCCGAGGACGCCTGGAACGGACGTGACCCGGTCAAGGTCGCGGGGGCCTACTCGGTCGACAGCGTGTGGCGCAACCGCGCCGAGTTCCTCCAGGGGCGTGACGCCATCGTCGCGTTCCTGCAGCGCAAGTGGGCGCGCGAGCTGGACTACCGGCTCATCAAGGAGATGTGGGCGTTCCACGACAACCGCATCGCCGTGCGCTTCGCCTATGAGTGGCACGACGACAGCGGGTCATGGTTCCGCAGCTACGGCAACGAGAACTGGGAGTTCGACGAGCACGGCCTCATGCGTCGGCGGCTTGCCAGCATCAACGACCTGCCCATCGCCGAGTCCGACCGGAAGTACCACTGGCCCCTGGGCCCGCGGCCCGACGACCACCCTGGTCTCAGCGACCTCGGCCTCTAGCGAGGCGCCGGCGGACCGGCCCCGACGCCCTACTCGGCGACGAGCAGGGCGACGGGCAGGTCGGCGAGGAGCTCGGCGAGCCGCACCATGCCACCGCCGGCAGACCGGCCCGTCAGCACATCGCGCCACTGCGTCGGCGGCTCCGGCAGGGCGATAGCGGACTCCGCCCACCCGCCGTTGGCCTCCAGCAGCAGCGGCAGCCGCGTCACGACCGTCGCGACAGCTCCGCCGCGGACAAAGCCGAAGGCATGTCCCGAGGTGGTCGCGAGCGGCTCGTAGGTGGCGTCCGGCCCGAACGCCGCTGTACTCGTCCTCAGGTGCAGGGCGGCGGTCGTCACCGCGAGCTTGAGCGCGTCGAGCCGGTCCGACGTCGGCATCCCCTGCAGGGTGGCGATGAGACGCTGCTCGGCGAGGGCCGGTTCGACGGCGGCCAGCAACGAGCGCCGGCGTTCATAGTCGACCTCCCGCCGGTTGTCGGGGTCGACGAGCGAGAGGTCGACGAGCTCGCAGCCCTGGTAGACGTCGGGCACGCCGGGCACGGTGAGCTGCAGCAGCTTCTGCGCGACGACGTTGCTGCGGAACCCCGGATGGAGGCGCTCGACAAATGCCGCGACCGCGGTCGTGATCGCGTCATCGGCGAGCACGGAGCGGGCGAAGGACGCCAGCGCCTCGTCGTAGGCGGCGTTGGGCTCGGTCCAGGTGGTGTGTCGCTTGGCCTCCCGTGACGCCTTCTCGAGGTAGGCCGTGAGGCGGTCGGCGTCGATCGGCCAGGCCCCCACCACCGTCTGCCAGAGCAGGTACTCCGTGGCGGCGTCGGGCCATTCGCCACTGCGGAACGGCGCTGCCGCCTCCCGCAGCGCCGTCATCGTCTGCTCCCACTCGGCGGGGATCTCCGAGAGCAGCGCGAGCCGGGCCCGCACGTCCTCGCTGCGCTTGGTGTCGTGGGTCGACAGCGTCGTCATGCTCGTGGGGTGCAGCGCGGCCTGCCGGGCCGCCCAGGCGTGGACCTCGTCGGGAGAGCGGGAGAAGTGGCCGGGGTCGCCGCCGACCTCGTTGAGTGCCGCCAGCCGGAACCAGCGGTAGAACGCGGTGTCCTCGGCTCCCTTGGCCATCACCGGCCCGCAGGTCTGCTGGAAGCGCACGCAGAACTCGTCGCGCCGCCGGTCGCGGCCGAGCCGCCCCAGAGCCAGGTCTGCCAGCAGCGCGATCTCGTCGCTGCGCTCGGGTGCGTGGGCGCGGGCGACCTCGGCCGCCTGCTCCACGATCCGCACGCTCTCCTCTGGCGCCGGCTCTCCTGGCACGGTGTAGGCGCGGTAGACGGGCATCGCGACGAGCAGCTCGACCAGGGCGATCGTCAGGCCGCGGCGGGTGAAGTCACGCAGCGCGATGTCGTCGTGCACGATCGCGGCGACGAGGTCGACCAGGCGGGCGACCTCCGCCCGCAGCGCGGTGGCCAGGACCTCGCGCTTGGCCTCTTCGAGGACCGTGCGGAAGTCCGGTGTCTGCCCGGTGAGGTTGCTGTGCAGGACGTTGAGGGGCTCGGCGCCACCGGCGTCCAGCAGGAACCCGAGGATCTGGTTGAGAGCGTCGTAGCCCGTGGTCCCGGCCGTGGGCCAGTCCTCAGGCAGCTGCTCCTCGCCCTCGAGGATCTTCTCGACGACGACCCAGGCGCCACCGCTGGCTTCCGACAGCCGCCGCAGGTAGTCGCGCGGGTCGGCCAGCCCGTCCGGGTGGTCGATGCGGAAGCCGTCGATGCCGCCGCTGTCGTAGAGCTTCAGCAGCAGCTCGTGGGTGGCGTCGAAGACGGCCGGGTCCTCCATGCGGATGGCCGCGAGGGTGTCGACGTCGAAGAAGCGCCGGTAGTTCAGCTCCTCGTCGGCCACCCGCCAGTAGGCCAGCCGATAGAACTGCCGGTCGACCAGCTCGGGCAGGGGGAGCGTCTCGGTGCCGCGGCGGACGGGGAAGACCGAGTCGTAGTAGCGCAGCAGCGGCTCGTCTCCGGCGGTGTCGAGACTGAGCTCGCCGGCGGCGAGCACCTGCCCGATCCGCTTGCCCAGCACGGGCATGAGGATCGCCCGGTCCTGCGCCGCCCAGTCGATGTCGAACCACCGGGCGTAGGGCGAGGCCGGCCCGTCGCGCAGTACGGACCACAGCTGCGCGTTGAGAGTGGCCGGCTTCGGGACGGCCATGTGGTTGGGGACGACGTCGACGACGATGCCGAGGTCGTGCTCGGCGGCGGCCTGTTGCAGCCGGGCGAAGGCCTCCTCGCCGCCGAGCTCGGCGTTGAGCCGGGAGTGGTCCACGACGTCGTAGCCGTGAGTGGATCCGGGGGCGGCCTGCAGGATGGGGGAGAGGTAGAGGTGGCTGACCCCGAGCCGCGCGAGGTAGCCGGTGATGGCGGCGGCGGCGTCGAAGCCGAAGTCGGGTCTCAACTGCAGCCGGTAGGTGCTGCTGGGAGTCCTCATGCGGCGGACTCGGTCACCTTGCGCAGCACCACGATCGAGCGGTCCGAGACTTCGATCTCGAGGCCCGGCAGCACGATGGCCACGTCCTCACCGAGCGCTGCGGTGCCGATGGCGTCGTCGCTGGTGTCGAGCACGATCTGCCACCCCTCGCCGTAGACCTCGCTGGGGACGGTGAAGGACAGCGTCTTCTCGCTGGCGTTGAAGAACATCAGGAACGAGTCGTCCTTGACGCTCTCGCCGCGCGGCCCCGGCTCGACGATGGCGTCGCCGTTGAGGAAGACCGCCACCGAGCGCGCGTAGCCGGCGTCCCAGTCGGCGTCGGTCATGTGCAGTCCGGCCGGCGTGAACCAGGCGATGTCGCCGATCTCGCTCTCGGACCCGCGGGCGGGGTTGCCGTGGAAGAACCGGCGGCGACGGAAGACCGGATGGCGCCGCCGCAGCCGAATCAGGTTGGCGGTGAAGGCGACGAGGTCGTCGTGCTCGCTCGCGTCGCCCCAGTCGATCCAGGAGATCTCGTTGTCCTGGCAGTAGGCGTTGTTGTTGCCGCCCTGGCTGCGGGACAGCTCGTCGCCGTGCAGCAGCATGGGCACGCCCTGGCTCAGCAGCAGCGTCGCCAGCAGGTTGCGCTGCTGGCGCGCGCGAAGCGCGAGGATCGCCTCGTCGTCGGTGGGGCCCTCCGCACCGCAGTTCCAGGAGCGGTTGTGGCTCTCGCCGTCGTTGTTGTCCTCGCCGTTGGCCTCGTTGTGCTTCTCGTTGTAGGAGACGAGGTCGCGCAGCGTGAAGCCGTCGTGGGCGGTGACGAAGTTGATGGACGCCAGCGGGCGGCGGCCGTCGTCCTGGTAGAGGTCCGCCGATCCGGTGAGCCGCGAGGCGAACTCCCCGAGGGTGGCGGGCTCGCCACGCCAGAAGTCGCGGACCGTGTCGCGGTACTTGCCGTTCCACTCGGTCCACAGCGGCGGGAAGTTGCCGACCTGGTACCCGCCGTCGCCGACGTCCCAGGGCTCGGCGATGAGCTTGACCTGCGAGACGATCGGGTCCTGCTGGACCAGGTCGAAGAACGCCGACAGCCGGTCGACCTCGTGGAACTGGCGGGCCAGCGAGCTGGCGAGGTCGAAGCGGAAGCCGTCGACGTGCATCTCGTTCACCCAGTACCGCAGCGAGTCCATGATCAGCTGGAGCACGTGAGGGCTGCGCATCAGCAGGCTGTTGCCGGTGCCGGTGGTGTCGAAGTACATCTCCGGCTGGGAGTCGACCAGCCGGTAGTAGGCGCTGTTGTCGATGCCCTTGAAGGACAGGGTGGGCCCGAGGTGGTTGCCCTCGGCGGTGTGGTTGTAGACGACGTCGAGGATGACCTCGATGCCCTCCTCGTGCAGCCGGCGCACCATCGACTTGAACTCCAGCACCTGCTGCCCGAGCTGCCCGGAGGAGCTGTAGTCGTTGTGCGGGGCGAAGAAGCCGATGGTGTTGTAGCCCCAGTAGTTCGACAGGCCGCGCTCGGTGAGGTGGCTGTCGTGGATGAACTGGTGCACCGGCATGAGCTCGACGGCCGTGACGCCGAGCCGCTTGAAGTGGTTGATCATCACCGGGTGCGCCAGCGCGGCGTAGCTGCCGCGGATCGACTCGGGGATGTCAGGGTGGGTCTCGGTCAGGCCCTTGACGTGAGCCTCGTAGATCACCGTCTCGTGGTAGGGCGTCCGGGGGTGCCGGTCCTCCTGCCAGTCGAAGTAGGGGTTGACCACGACCGACTTCGGCATCGCCGCAGCGGAGTCGTCGTCGTTGCGGGCACTGGGGTCGCTGAAGCGGTAGCTGAAGACGCTCTCGTCCCACTGCACCCGCCCGTCGACCGCCTTGGCGTAGGGGTCGAGCAGCAGCTTCTGCGGGTTGCAGCGCTGCCCCGCGGCGGGGTCGTAGGGGCCGTGCACCCGGTAGCCGTAGCGCTGACCCGGCCCCACGCGCGGGAGGTAGCCGTGCCAGACACCGCCGTCAACCTCGACGAGGTCGATCCGGGTCTCGGCGCCCTTGTCGTCGAACAGGCAGAGCTCGACCTGGTCGGCGACGTCGCTGAAGATCGCGAAGTTGGTCCCCCCGCCGTCGAAACTCGCGCCGAGCGGATAGGCCGATCCTGGCCACATCTCCATGCTGGGAGTACTCCTCGCCGTCCTGCCGGCTCGCCGCGAGCCCGTGCTCTTCTGTGCCGGCATTGTCTCGGTGCACCCCTTCGGTGGAAAACGCCGGCCCAAAAACCAGTGGCGGGTGCCGGAAGCGCTCCCTACGCTCCAGCAGCACGCCATGCACGAGTTGCGAGCAGCGCGGGACCGGTCTAGCGCCGCCCTGCACGAGTTCCCGGGAGGTGAGGAAGTCATGCGTCGCAGTGCTCTCCTCGTCGCGCTCGTCCTTCCCGTCCCGTCTGCCTAGGTGCCAGCCGGCCCCCTCGAGGGCCATGGACAGCGCCGTTCGTGCTCAGCTCGTGCCCGCCGCGACTGACGAACGCCGCCGCGCGCACCCGGGCGCCCGTGCCCTTCCGAAAGGTGCCCCCGCGGTGCTTGCTGCTGTCCCTGACCTGTCCTCATCTCCCGACGACTTCCTCGGTCGTGTCGCCCGCGTCGACCGCGGCGCCCTCGACCTGCTCCTGCCGGATGGCGCCGCCCGGGTGCCGATCGCCGCAGCGCTGCTCGCGGCCGCTGCTGCCGACCCGTCCTGCACTCCCGCGGTGGGGGACTGGGTGCGCATCGCGGAAGGCCGCGCCGCCGAGGTGCTGCCGCGCCGGACCGCCGTGGTGCGGGCGGCGGGCGGCGGCACGTCGCACGGTCAGGTCCTCGTCGCGAACGTCGACCTGCTGCTCGTGGTCGAGCCGATGGACCCCGAACCCGACCTGGGGCGCATCGAGCGGCTGGTGACGTTGGCCTGGGAGAGCGGCGCGGCGCCCGCCGTCGTCCTCACGAAGGCCGACCTCGTCGAGGTCCCGGAGCACCTGCGGTCGGATGCTGCCGCCTGCGCGCCCGGCTGCCCCGCGCTTGCCGTGTCATCCCGTTCCGGTGAGGGGCTCGAGGAGCTGCGCCAGCTCGTGACGCCGGGGATGACCGTCGCCCTGCTCGGGCCCTCCGGCGCCGGCAAGAGCAGTCTTGTCAACGCCCTGGCCGGCGAGGAGGTCATGGCCACCGGCGAGGTCCGCGCCGACGGCAAGGGCCGTCACACCACCGTCCACCGCGAGCTGCTGGTCCTGCCCACCGGTGTCGTCGTCATCGACACTCCCGGGCTGCGGGCGGTGGGCATCGTCAGTGACGGCGCAGGCGTCGATGCTGCCTTCCCTGATGTCCTGGAGGCTGCTGACGGCTGCCGGTTCCGTGACTGTGAGCACGAGTCGGAGCCCGGCTGCGCCGTGCGCGAGGCGATCGAGGACGGCCGCCTGCCTCAGCGCCGGCTCGACAGCTGGCGCAAACTGGCGCGCGAGGCGGAGTGGATGGCCAGTCGGCACGACGCTCGCCTGCGCGCCGAACGGGCCCGCAAGTGGAAGCTGATCGCGAAGTCGCAGCGCAGCCATTCGCCGCGCCCGTGACGGTGGCCGCGACGAGAGCCCCTTGCCTCGGCACTCGTTGGATTCGGCAACCCGACACGCAGCGTTCACCCGAATCCGGCCCATCCGTCCAAGGCCTGCCGCTACCTTGGCCGCATCGTCCCTGATCGGTCGCGGGAAGGCAGGTACATGCGGCGCCCTTCGGTCGTCTTCGACTTTGACGGCACACTCGCCCTTGGCCACGGACCGGTCCTGGCCTACGCCCGGCAGGTCGCGGCCCTCGCGGAGGAGCCTGAGGTCGTCGCGGAGGTGACTGCGGCGCTCCGCCGTCTCGACGCCGGCGACGCTCCCTACCGGGACGGATACGACGCTGTGCGCCAGGTCGCTCTGGCCCATGGGCTGACGGACGCCGTCCTGAGTCCGGCTTACCTCGCCAGCCGCCGCGAGCTCGGCGCACTCAGCGCTCCCGTAGATGCCGCCCCCGGGCTCGAGCAGTTCCTAGGCGCGCTCGCGACCACGGCGCGGCTCGTGATGGCCACCAACGCGCCCGAGACGGGCGTGGAGCGCGTCCTCGAGTCGATCGGCGCCGCCGAGCATCTCAGCGAGCGGCACTTCTCCGTCGGCAAGCCCGCCGGGCTCGCCGCGATCGTCTCCGACTTGCTCGCCGACGGACTCGTGCTGGCCGTCGGCGACATCTGGGAGAACGACCTCGCCCCGGCGGCCGCGCTCGGGGCCGACACCGCGCTGGTCGGAGCCGCGGCGGCCGTCACCCTGCCGGGCGTCGACCCCACCCTGCGCGGGGCCACCCTCGCCGACCTCTACAGCGAGATCACCAGCTGGGCCGCGTCCGCGGTGCCAGGACCGACGGCACCGACTGGTGCCGGCCACCTCGATGGAAGGGCATGACTGACATGCGCACACGACTCCTGGCGCCCGGGCTGGTCGCCCTTGCCGCACTCGCGCTGGCGGGTTGCAGCTCGAGTGGCACCACGACGGCCTCGAACGCCTCCGGCGAGGCGACCTCGGCGAAGGCGGCTGACGCGCCGTCGTCGCTCACGCTGGCGCTGATCCCCAACGAGAAGGTCAGCGATCTCGTCACCTCGACCGCGCCGCTCACCGACTACCTGTCAAAGCAGCTCGGCATTCCGGTGAAGGGCGTCGTGACCAAGGACTACCAGGCCGCCGTCGAGGCAGTCTGCGCCGGTCAGGCCCAGATCGCGATCGCCGACGCCGGCTCGCTGGCCGCCGCGCAGGACCAGTGCGGCGCCTTCCCGGTGCTGCAGGACGTCCGCTTCGGGGCCTCGTCCTACGCCTCGGAGTTCTTCACCAACATCGACCACGCCAGCAAGTACTGCACCGACAAGCCGGTCGAGGCGACCTATGCCGCCAACGGTGAGAAGTACCTCTACTGCAACGGCGTCGCGAGTGGCGACAAGAACACCGGCGTGGGCCCCGTCGCGGTCGACTCGCTCAAGAACATCAAGCCGGGCACCAAGGTGGCCTTCGGCAACACCACCTCGCCGGCCGGCTACCAGCTGCCCGTGCTCGCGCTGGAGAGCCAGGGCGTGAAGGTCGACGACCTCGACCAGGTCCCTGTCACGGGCAACGACAACCTGGTGATGGCCGTCTACAACGGCGACGCTGAAGTCGGCTTCGCCTACTGGGACGCCCGTTCAGCCATCAAGACCTCTGAGGTCAAGGACCTCGGCTCGAAGGTGGTCGTCTTCGGTCTCTCGCAGATGTACCCCAACGGCGGCGTGGTCATCGGCAAGGACGTCCCCAGCGACCTCCGACAGAAGATCACCGACCTGATGGCCGGCTTCTCGAAGGTCGACCCGGACACCCTGCAGAACATCTTCGGGCAGACCGGCTGGGTGCCGGCCGACCCGGCGGCCATCGACGTTGCCCGCAAGGTCACCGCGCGGTTCTCCGGAAACTGAGCAGTGCGATGACCGACCTGTCTGTCCCCGAGGCGGGGTCCGTGCGCGCGGCCCCCGCCTCGGGCTCGTGGCCCATCCAGCTGACCGACGTCACGGTCCGCTATCCGAACGGCGTCATGGGGCTGCGGGGCGTCTCGTTGACCGTGCAGGCGGGGGAGATGGTCGCCGTCGTCGGCTTGTCCGGCTCGGGCAAGTCCACTCTCATCCGCACCGTCAACGGCCTCGTGCCGGCAACGTCCGGCAGCGTGCAGGTCGGCCCCTACCGCGTCAGCGAGCTGCGCGGCCGTGGCCTTCGCGAGGCCCGCGGGAGCATCGGGATGATCTTCCAGGGATTCAACCTGGCTGACCGGGCGAGCATCTACCAGAACGTCCTCGTGGGCCGCTTCTCCCATACCCCAACCTGGAAGACCCTGCTGGGGATCTCCTCACACGAGGACCGCGAGCTCGTGATGCGCGCGCTGGACTCGGTCGGCATGCTCGAGAAGGTCTGGGGTCGAGCGGGAGCGCTATCCGGCGGCCAGAAGCAGCGCGTGGCGATCGCGCGCGCTCTCACCCAGCAACCGCAGGTCATGCTCGCAGATGAGCCGGTCGCGAGCCTCGACCCGCCCACGGCGCACGCGGTGATGGCCGACCTCAAACGCATCAACACCGAGCGCGGGCTCACCGTCATGGTGAATCTGCACGTGATGGACCTCGCCCGGCAGTACACGACGAGGATCATTGGGTTGCGAGCCGGGGAGGTCGTGTACGACGGTCCGGCCGGCAGTGCCAGCGACGCCGACTTCGAGGCGATCTATGGGCGCCCCATCCAGGCTCGCGACGTCGTGGGGCAGTGACGTGACGTCGCTGTCGGTCCCACCGAAGCCGCGCACCTGGCCCCGCGTCGCCGCCGTCGTCGGGGTCCTCGTCGTCATCACGGCACTCACCACGATGCCGGCGCTCGGCGGCGTGACCATCGACCTCGGTGCGATTGCCCGCAACTGGAGCAACGGCTCGGAGCGCATCGCGAAGCTGCTCCATCCCGACCCATCCATCCTGCCGCGGACATGGCAGCCGCTGCTCGAGACGCTCGAGATGGCCGTCGTCGGCGCCGCGCTGTCGGCGCTGCTCGCAGTGCCCCTCTCGCTGTGGGCGGCTCGCCCTACGAACCCGACGCGCTCGCGCCTCGCCGTTCGCGGCGTGCTCAACGTCATCCGTGCGGTGCCCGACCTGGTCTACGCCACCATCCTCGTCGCGATGGTCGGCGTCGGGACGCTGCCCGGCGTCCTGACGCTCGTGCTCTTCGACCTCGGCATCGTCGTCAAGCTCGTGTCCGAGGCGATCGACTCGGCCGATGCGTCGTACATCGAGGCCGGTCTCGCCGCCGGCGGCACGCAGAGCCAGGTCAACCGGCTGACCGCGCTGCCGCAGACCTGGCCGGTCTACTCCAGCCAGGTGCTCTACTCCCTCGAGCTCAACGTGCGAGTCTCGGCGATCCTCGGTCTCGTCGGCGCCGGCGGCCTCGGCCGTCTCATCGACGAGGTGCGCGGCTTCTACCGGTACGGCGCCCTCTCGATGATCATTCTGGAGATCCTGGTCGTGGTCATCGCGATCGAGGTCGCCTCGAACTACCTGCGCAAGAGGCTGCGATGACGACGGCTCCCGTGGTCCTTGCGGTGGCGCCGCGCGGTTCCCGACGGCTACGGGTGCGTGCTGCGCAGCTCGTGGTCGGCGTCGTCGTGCTCGCCGCTGCGCTGCACCTGCGCATCAGCTGGACCGAGCTCGCCCAGCTGCCCGGGGCGGTCGGCCACTACCTGGCCCTGATGTTCGCCCATCCGGACTGGAGCCGGCTGCCCGCGGCCCTGAAGCAGACCTGGGTGTCGGTCTCCATGGCGTGGGTCGGTGCCCTCCTCGGCGTGCTGGTCTCCACGGTGCTGGGCATTCCGGCCGCCGCCGGCGTCGGGCCGCTGTGGCTGCGGTTGCCCCTGCGGGCGCTGTTCGCGGTGCTGCGCGCGGTCCCCGAGGTGATCATCGCCATTGTCATGCTCACGGTCACGGGCCTCACGCCCTTCACCGGCGCCCTGGCGCTCGCGGTCGGCGGCATCGGCACCCACGCAAAGTGGACCTACGAGACCATCGAGGCTGTCCCAGCCGGAACGGCGGAGGCGGTGGCTGCGGCCGGCGGTAGCCTGCTCGAGGTCGCTCGGTGGGGGCTGTGGCCCGCTGCCGCTCCCGAGCTCATCTCGCTGGCGCTCTACCGCTTCGAGATCAACGTCCGCACGTCGGCCATCCTCGGCGTCATCGGAGTCGGCGGTGTCGGCGACTTGCTGACCGGCTACACGCAGTACCGCCAGTGGGACAGCGTCGGTGTCCTCATCCTCGTGGTCGTCGTGGTGACAATGCTCATCGACGCCGCCTCGGGCGCGGTCCGCAGGCGCATCCTGAGAGGGGCACGTGTCCGTGACGTGGACAGGACCGGCTGACGCCCCAGCCACCGCGCGCATCGCGACCCTTGCGCCGTCGCTGCAGCCGAGCGAGCGCCGCGTAGCGGACGCGATCGTCGCTGACCCGACGGTGGCGGTGGACCGCACGGCGCAGCAGCTCGCCGACCTCGTCGGAGTGGGTCGTGCCTCGGTCATTCGCCTGACCCAGTCGCTGGGCTACGACGGCTACGCGCAGCTGCGGGTGGCCCTCGCCCGGGAGCCGGCCCCGGTGGCGGAGGGCACCGATGTCGCTGGTGACGGGACTGCCGTGGGCGCGCTTCGGGCGCGGATCGACGCCTTCGGTCGCAGCCTGCCGCGCATCACCGCCGCGCTCACCGACGTAGACGTGGAGGACTTCGTCACCGCGCTGGACCAGGCCGACCGGGTGGTCATCGCTGCCAACGGGCTGTCCGCTCCGCTCGGCATGGACGTCGCCATGCGGCTGCTGGCCGCCGGCCGTGCGGTCGAGTACCTGCCTGACACCCTCGCCCAGCAGATCGCAGCCCGGCAGCTCGGGCCCGACTCGGCCTGTCTAGCCCTGTCTGGGTCCGGCACCAATCGGCCCACCCTCGACGTGGCGGCCGCCGCCCGCGAGGCCGGGGCAGCGGTCCTGGCGCTCACGTCGTTTGCCAGCTCGCCGCTCGTGGCGCTCGCAACGACCGCTCTGATCATCCCTCCGGTGACCGAGTCCTTCCGCGACGAGCTGCTGCACACCTCGCGTGCCGCGCTCGCGCTCGTCACCGAGCAGCTGGTCGAACTGCTCGTCGAGCGTCGCGGCGAGCGGACCGGCCGAGCGCGGGCCGCCGTCCTCGCGGTCCTCGGTCAGAGTCTCGGCGAGTGACAGCTCCGTGACACCTCGGCGGCGGTCCCACGACAGCCGTTTTTGACGACGGGCCCCGGGGACCTACCCGGCAAGCGCCGCGCCCACGCGCTGAGCAGAGACGGCGCGTGGGCGTGGAGCCCTTGCCGCGCTATTCGCAGACGACCCCGTCGTGGTCGCGGTCCTGGTACCAGTCGTACTCCGGGTCCCGGCCGCGCACGTACGGCCCGTAGCCCTGGGCGGTCGCCTCCTTGCAGGTGCCGAACCGGGGGTCGAGCCCGCCACCGGTCGTCACCGCCGGCGCCGGAACGGTTTGCGGCGCAGGCGTGCTCGCCGCCACCGCCGCCCCTCCCCCAAGGACGAACGGCCGTGCCGCCGGCAGTCGCTGCCCGGGACAGCCGGACAGCACGGCCCGGATCGCGTCCCGCTCCGCGGCGGTGACCCACAGCCCGTAGCGCGCCTTGACGGCGACCTGCCGTGCGACATAAGCGCAGCGGTAGCTGCGGACCGGCGGCAGCCAGGTGGCGGCATCACCGTCCCCCTTGGCCTCGTTGGTCGGGCCGTCGACCGCCAGCAGGTTCAGCGAGTCGTTGGCGAACGCCTGGCGGGTGGCGGCGCTCCAGCGCTGGGCCCCCTTCTGCCACGCGTCGGACAGCGCCACGACGTGGTCGACCTGCACGTCCGCCGACGTCGACTCGCCGCGCACGAACGGGATCGACGTGCCCGAGTACGGGTCGGCCAGCGTGCCCGAGAGCACGACGCAGTCCTGCGTGCCGGGCTTGAGCGTCACCGCCGTCAGGTCGCGCCGCAGCACGTCGTTGCGGGTGTCGCACCCGTTGCCGTCCAGGTCGACGCCCCGGTACGCGAACAGGTCGCGGTCGTACCCGGTC
>JBQCDV010000196.1:0-2212 GCA_051960855.1 Actinomycetales bacterium | reverse complement strand
GCGTCGGCGATCCGCGAGGGCAGGCCGTTGAACAGCACCGACAGGAAGACAGCCGTGCCGAGCGTGCCGCCCATCTGACGGAAAAACGTCGCCGACGACGTCGCCACACCCATGTCCCGCGGGGGGACGGCGTTCTGGATCGCGAGGACCAGGGTCTGCATGTTGAAGCCGAGACCGAGGCCGAAGATCGCGGCGTAGATGTCGACGAGCCAGATGGGCGTGACGTAGCTCAGCGAGTGCATGAGCACCATCGCGACCAGCACCAGAGCGAGACCCACGATCGGGAAGACGCGGTAGCGGCCGGTCTTGGCAATGATCTGGCCGGAGATGACCGAGCCCGACATGATGCCGACGACCATCGGGATCAGCAGCAGGCCGGCAGCGGTCGGGCTGTAGCCCTTGACGATCTGCATGTAGAGCGGCAGGGAGGCGAGACCGCCGAACATGCCGAGACCGACGATGAAGTTGAGCACCGAGCCGACCATGAAGGTCTTGCCGGAGAAGAGGCGCAGCGGCAGCAGAGCGTCCTCGCCGATGCGGCGCTCCGCCAGCACGAACGACACCAGGCCGAGCGCACCCACGACGTAGCAGGCGATGCTGGCGAGGCTGGCCCAGCCCCACTCACGGCCCTGCTCGGCGACCATCAGCAGCGGCACCACACCGACGATGAGAGCGGCCGCACCCGCGTAGTCGATCTGGTGGTCACGGCGGACGTGCGGCAGGTGGAGAGTCCGTGCGACGAGGAACAGCGACACGATGCCGATCGGCACGTTGACGTAGAAGACCCAGCGCCAGCCCGTGATCCCGAGGATGGTGTCCTGACCGGCGAGGAAGCCGCCGACAACCGGCCCGAGCACGCTCGAGGTGCCGAAGACCGCCAGGAAGTAGCCCTGGTAGCGCGCGCGCTCCCGCGGCGGCACCAGGTCACCGATGATCGTCAGAGCGAGCGAGAAGAGGCCGCCGGCGCCGATGCCCTGAATGGCCCGCATCGCGGCGAGCATGTACATCGAGGTCGACAGGCCGGACAGGAACGACCCGATGACGAAGACGCTGATGGAGAAGAGGAAGAACGGCCGGCGCCCGTAGAGGTCGGACAGCTTGCCGTAGAGCGGCGTGGCGATCGTCGAGGTGATGAGGTACGCCGTCGTGACCCATGCCTGGATGCTCAGGCCGTGCAGGTCGTCGGAGATGGTGCGGATCGACGTCGCGACGATCGTCTGGTCCAGGGCGGCCAGGAACATCCCGGACATGAGCCCCGCCAGGATGACGAGGATCTGTCGATGCGTGAACGCCGGAGCGTTCGCTCCCGGCGGTGCCGCGGCTGCGGCGGAGGGGGTCGAGCTGGCCATTCAGTTCTCCTGGCTGGTTGCGGTGCGGTCGGGCGTCGTGCGGTCGGGCGTCGTGCGGTCTGCCGTCGTGCGGTCGGGCGTCGTGCGGTCAGCCGGGTGAGGCGGACCAGGTGGACGGTGCCGTTCGAGGTCGTCGTTGAGGCGGCTGAAGAGCCGGGTGAGCGCCTCGATGTCGGCGTCGTCCCAGTCGGTCAGGGCGTCGGCGATGAGCTCCTGTCGGCGTCGCATCCAGTCGACAGCCATCTGCTCGCCGGCCGGCGAGGCCACGAGCTGGACGGCGCGTCCGTCGGCGGGGTCGGGCTGGCGCTCGACGAGACCGGCCTTGACGAGCGAGGCGACGTAGCGGCTCACCGTGGAGGGGTCGAGCAGGGCCTGTTCGGCCAGCTCCCCCTGGCGGCGCGGACCACATTTGACGAGCGTCAGCAGCAGGCTGGACGCCGATACGTCCAGGCCATGCGGCAGCCACTGCGCCATGTGGACACGCCACACGTGCAGCAGCCGAGCGTGCCGACCAAGCTCGTGCGACAGGTGATCGACACCGGCGCGGGGCGGGTCGAGGTGGAGGCGGTGGAGCATCTCCCGCACGTCATTGAGGGCAGTCACCAGACCTCCTTCTGGAAGGACACGACTGAGTACGACAGTCAGTTGTACCGCACAACTGCATGGCTCACCCAACTATTTCCTCGACCGGCCAGCCCCTCCGGACCGGCCAGCCCCTCCGGACCGACCGGCCCCCTCCGCCCGGCTACTGCGGCGGGGGGGGGGGGCGCCGCCACAAGCAAACTCGCCCCCCCGGCGGGTGTGTTTGGCGAAACCCCCCGGCGGCGCCGGCGGCGCCCCCCCCCCCGCGGGCCGCCGCCGCG
>JBQCDV010000195.1:0-32222 GCA_051960855.1 Actinomycetales bacterium | reverse complement strand
CGACCTACCTGGCCTGGCTGGACCTGCGCAACGTCGTCGTGGGTGGCGAACCGCTCGGGGACGACCCTGCCGACGTGCTGCTCGAGCGGGCCAAGGTGGCGCTGTCGCCCGGGGCCGACTATGGCGATGTGGGCCGTGGCTGGGCACGGCTCAACGTGGGCACGTCGCGGGCGGTGCTCGACGAGATCCTGCAGCGTCTCGCCGACGCCGCCACCGCCTGAACTGTCTTCGAGAGAGCTGTCGTCAGAAGTACCAGGGGAACGGCGACCAGTCCGGATCGCGCTTCTCGAGGAAGGCGTCGCGTCCCTCGACTGCTTCATCGGTCATGTAGGCGAGCCGTGTCGCCTCGCCAGCAAACACCTGCTGGCCCATGAGCCCGTCGTCGACGAGGTTGAAGGCAAACTTCAGCATCCGCTGCGCTGTCGGGCTCTTGCCGTTGACCTCGCGCGCCACCTCGATGGCCGCCTGCTCGAGCTCGGAGTGGTCGACGACGAGATTGACCGCCCCCATCTGGTGCATCGTCTCGGCGTCATAGGTGCGCCCGAGGAAGAAGATCTCGCGGGCGAACTTCTGCCCCATTTGGCGGGCGAGGTAGGCCGAGCCGTAGCCGGCGTCGAAGCTGCCGACGTCGGCGTCAGTCTGCTTGAAGCGGGCGTGCTCCCGGCTCGCGATGGTCAGGTCGCACACCACGTGGAGGCTGTGCCCGCCGCCCGCTGCCCAGCCGTTCACGACCGCGACGACGACCTTCGGCATCGTCCGGATGAGGCGCTGCACCTCGAGGATGTGCAGCCGTCCCCCGGCGGCCTTGACTCGCGCCTCGTCCACAGTGTCGGCCGTCTCGCCGGCCGCGTACTGGTAGCCCGACCGCCCACGGATCCGCTGGTCGCCCCCGGAGCAGAACGCTCGCCCGCCGTCGCGCGGGCTCGGCCCGTTGCCCGTCAGCAGCACGCAGCCGACGTCGGGGGTCATGCGGGCGTGGTCGAGCGCGCGGTAGAGCTCGTCGACCGTGTGGGGCCGGAAGGCGTTGCGCACCTCGGGCCGGTCGAAGGCGATGCGCACCCAGCCCGCGTCGCGCCCATCCTCGACGCCGCGGTGGTACGTGATGTCGGTGAAGTCGAAGCCCTCGACCTCCCGCCATGCCGTCGGGTCGAAGAGCTCGGACAGCTCAGACCTGGTCCCGTCGCTGCTCATGCTCGCGATCCTTTCCTACGTCCCGAACGTCGCCCGCGCGGCGTTGCTCGCCGTCGTCGGCTGTGAGGCCATCGCGAGTGCGGATCGCCGGTCGGGCTTGCCGCTGTCGAGCAGGGGCAGGCGGTCGACCAGGAGGACCTCGCGGGGCAGCGCTGCCGAGGGGACGACGGAGCGAAGCGCGTCGCGGGCCGCGGCCAGCGGATCCTCCGGGGCGTCGTCGCGCGCCACAACGAGGGCGCACACGCGTTGCCCCCACTCGTCGTCCGGCGCCCCGACAACGATGCACTCACTGATCCAGGGGAGGGTGGCCAGGGCTTGCTCGACGGCGAGGGGCGCGACGTTCTCGCCACCGGTCACGATGACGTCATCGAGGCGGCCCCGGACGTCCAGGCGTCCCTCCCTCCAGCGGCCCCAGTCCTTCGTGAGGTGCCACCGTCGGTCGTCTCGGACCTCGAGCGCCTCTTGCGTCAGGTCAGGGCGCCCGCGGTAGCCGAGGAAGACGGTGGGCCCGCCGAGGGCGATTCGGCCGTCCGCCGCGAGGTCCACGCTGACGCCCTCCAGCGGGACGCCGTCGTAGACGCAGCCGCCCGCGGTCTCGCTCATCCCGTAGGTCGTGACGAGCGTGGCGCCAGCAGCTCGGGCAGCCACGAGAAGGTCGGCGGGAGTCGCAGCCCCGCCGACCAGGACGCCGTCGTAGCTCGCTAGCGCCTCGCGTCCCTGGTTGTCGTCGAGGAGCCGTCGCAGTTGGGTGGGCACCAGGGAGGTGTAGAGGCGCTGCGCTTCCGTGCGCGCCTTTGCTGTCTCGGTGACGAAAACCCCGACGTCGAAACCACCTGTCAGCGGCAGTGGCAGGAGCGGGGTCCCAGTCAGCAGCGAGCGCGCGACGACCTGCAGCCCGGCGATGTGGGTCACCGGCAGGGCGAGCACCCACGTCCCCGGGCCGCCGAGTCGATCGAGGGTCGCGGTGCCCGAGGCCCGCAGAGCGGACGCCGTCAGGAGGGCGCCTTTTGGCACCCCGGTGGAGCCCGAGGTGGGGACGACGAGGGCTGCCGCCTCGCCGGTGACGGCGTCGTTCTCGACGGGCTCGTCCAGCCGGGCCATCGCGAGCACCGCCTCGTGCTGCGGCCCCTCGGGGACGGGGACCACCGCGGGACCGGAGCCGTCGAGGGCGGCTGCGAGTGCTGGGAGCACCGCGTCGAGGACGGCCGGCCCGGACGGAGTCGGCATCGGAACGAGCGGGCGGCTGCTGTCTGCGGTTGGCATGGCCTCCCTAGGCTAGGTGCGTGCTCCCCGACCCCGCCTCCGCTCTCGCACGGGACCCTCTCGCCGCTGTCGCACGGGACCAGTTCGCCGCTGTCGCAGCAGGCCACGTCGTCAGCATTCCCATGCGTGAGCGCTTCCGGGGCATCGACGTCCGAGAGGCCGTGCTGCTCGAAGGCGAGGCAGGGTGGGCTGAGTGGAGCCCCTTCTGGGACTACGCCCCCGACACGGCCGCCGCCTGGTGGCGGTCGACAGCCGAGGCGCTGACCGAGCCCTGGCCGCAGCCGGTCCGTGACACCGTGCCCGTCAACGCCACGGTGCCCGCGGTGCCGGCCGAGCGCGTGGCCGACGTGCTGTCGCGCTACGGCAGCTGTCGAGCGGTCAAGGTCAAGGTGACTGAGGGCGGACGCACCGACGACGCCACCGTCGCCGCTGACATCGACCGTCTCGCCGCCGTCCGCGACGCCGTCGGGTGGGACGTGGCGGTGCGCATCGACATCAACGGCGGCTGGAGCTTGGAGGAGGCGCTGCGGCTGCTGCCGCGCTACGACGGCGCGGCTGGGGGCTTGGAGTACGTCGAGCAGCCGTGCGCGGACGTCGAGGACCTCGCCCGGCTCCGCCGCCACCTCGACGTCCCCGTCGCCGCCGACGAGTCGATCCGACGCGCAGAGGACCCCTACCGCGTCGCGCAGCTGCACGCGGCCGACATCGCCGTGCTCAAGGTGCAGCCTCTGGGCGGCGTGCGTGCCTGCCTGCGGATCGCGGAGCAGATCGGCCTGCCCGTCGTCGTCAGCAGTGCACTGGAGACGAGCGTCGGGATCGCCGCGGGCGTCGCGCTGGCCGCCGCGCTGCCGGAGCTGCCGCATGCGTGCGGGCTCGCCACGGTCAACCTGCTCAGCGGTGATGTCGTCGACGACTCCCTCGTCCCCGTCGACGGCGCAATCGCGGTGCGCCGACCGCAACCATCGCCGGTTCTGCTCGAGCGGTGGGCGGCCGGCGAGGACGCGCGCCGGCGGTGGCGGGAGCGCGCGAACGCCGTTCGGGACGTGCTCGACGGGGCCGCGGCGTGAACCCTTCGCAGGCCCTCGCCGAGGTCCTGGTCGACGAGCTCGTGCGAGGCGGAGTCCAGGACGCGGTCCTCTCGCCGGGATCGCGGAACGCCCCGCTCGCCTACGCCCTCCACGAGGCGGACCGACAGGGACGGCTGCGGCTGCACGTGCGGATCGACGAGCGATCGGCCGGCTTCCTGGCCCTCGGCCTCGCAAAAGCCTCCGGACTTCCCGTCATTGTGACGTGTACCTCCGGGACAGCCGTCGCCAACCTGCACCCGGCGGTCCTCGAGGCGTCGCACAGCGGTGTGCCGCTGGTCGCGCTGACCGCCGACCGTCCCACGGAGCTCTGGGGGACGGGCGCGAACCAGACCACAGAGCAGGTCGGGATCTTCGGTAAGGCCGTCCGAGCGGCCTTCGCCATCTCGGCCCCGGAGACCCGGTCGGGACAGGTGGCAGGGTGGCGAGCGCTCGTCTGCCGTGCCCTGGCAGCGGCTACCGGCGAGCTGAACGACGACCCGGGCCCGGTGCAGGTCGATATCGGCTTCCGGGAGCCGCTGGTGCCGGCAGCAGAGGACGACGGACAGCGCGACTGGCCGGAGTCGCTGCAGGGCCGACCGCTGGGGGAGCCGTGGACACGGGTGTCGCTGGCTCCTCCGGCGGCGTTGACCGCGTGGGACGGAGACGTCGCCCTGGGATCGAGCTACGAGCGCACCCTCGTGCTCGTCGGCGACTGCCGGCCCGAGACCCGCACCAGCGCGGCGCGGCTGGCGGCGACCCGTGGGTGGCCCCTGCTCGCCGAGCCCAGCGGCGTGCCGGAGGGGCCGGAGGCGACGGTCGTGCTGCCCCACGGCGTCCTCCTCCTCGGGGTTTCCCCGTGGCTGGAGGCGCACCGGCCGCAGCGCGTCCTGGTGGTCGGCCACGTCACGCTCTCGCGGCCGGTGCAGCAGCTGCTGGCCGACCCAGGCGTCGTGGTCGAGGTCGTCACGGAGTCCCCCCGCTGGCCCGATGCTGCGCGACGGGCTGCGGTCGTCCACCACCGGTCCTGGCTCGACGCTGCGCTGCGCTCTGCGCCCGAGCTCGAGGGGACCTTGCTGCCCACCGCAGCCACCGGCGACCGGGCGTGGGCGCAGGCCTGGCGGCATGCCTCGGACACGGTGGCAGACGCCGTCGCCGCTGCTGTCGCGGAGGAGCAGGAGGGGGGCGCCAACCGCCGGGTGCCTGCCCCGTCGTGGCCCTCCGGGGTCGCCGTCGCGCGGGTGCTGGCCGAGTCGATACCGCGCCCGGCAACCCTCGTGCTCGGGTCGTCCAGCCCGGTGCGCGACGTCGACACCGCCGTCGTCCCCGAGCCGGGGCTGCGGATCCTCGCCAACCGCGGGCTGGCCGGCATCGACGGCACCGTCTCGACCGCCCTGGGGGTGGCGCTCGACGACGACAGCAGGCCGACCTATGCGCTGCTCGGCGATCTGACCTTCCTGCACGACAGCAATGGGCTCGTTATCGGGCCCGACGAGCCGCGGTGCGCGCTCACCATCGTGGTCGTCAACGACGACGGCGGCTCGATCTTCGGTCTGCTGGAACAGGGCAGCCCGGAGGTGGCCGAGGCCCGTCCCTCGGCGTTCGAGCGGGTCTTCGGCACCCCTCACGGTGTCGACCTGCCAGCGCTGTGCGCGGCGACGGGGGTTGTGCACGTCGCCGCCTCGACACCGGAGGACCTGCAGCGTGCGCTCGCGCAGCCGTGGGGCGGCGACGTTCGGGTCATCGAGGTCAAGGCCGACCGGTCAGCGGCGCGCGCTCTGGGCGAGCGGGTGCGCCAGGCCGTGGCTGCGGCCTTATCGAGGCAGTAAGCGTCAGTTTGACGCCAGGCGGAAATTTTCAGTCTGACGTGAGGTAGTAAGTGTCAGTCTGACGCGAGGGCGTCCCGCATCGGCACGAGCTTGGCGTTGGACTCGGCCAGCTCGGCTGCGGGATCGGAGCCCGCGACGATGCCGCACCCGGCGAAGAGGCGAATGCGTGACGGGTCGTCGGGCTCGACCTGGCCGGAGCGGAGGGCGATGCCCCACTCGCCGTCGCCGGAGGCGCTCATCCATCCGACCGGACCGGCGTAGCGGCCTCGGTCCATGCCCTCGAGCTCGCAGATGAGGCGGCGGGCGGCGTCCGTCGGGGTGCCGCACACGGCCGCGGATGGATGCAGTGCCGCCGCGAGGGTCAGCGACGTGACGCGGGGGGCAGCGACACCTGCGACGTCCGTCGCGAGGTGCATGACGTTGGGCAGGTGCAGCACAAACGGCGACTCGGGGACGTTCCGGCTGCTGCAGTAGGGCGCAAGGGCGTCCGCGACGGACCGAACGGCGTACTCGTGCTCCTCGAGGTCCTTACTGCTGCGGGCGAGGCGACCAGCCGAGGCAGCGTCGGCTGTGTCATCCCCCGTCCGCTTGATGGTCCCGGCGAGCACCCGGGAGGTGACCAGTCCACGTTCGAGGCGGACCAGCATCTCGGGGGTCGCGCCCACCAGGCCGTCGACGCTGAAGCTCCAGCACGACGGGTAGCGCGTGCTGAGCCGCTGCAGCAGCCAGCGCACGTCGAGGGGCTCGGCGGAGCGAGCTTCGAGGTCGCGGGCGAGCACGACCTTGTCGACCTCCCCTGCGACGATGCACCGCACCGCCTCGCCGACGCGTGCCTCCCACGCGGCAGGAGGCAGGGCGCCATCGGCGAAGCGCAGATCGAGTGGTGCCCGCGGCGCCGTCACGGTGGGCAGCTCGGCGGCCGCCGGCAGTCCGCCGTCGACGTCGATCGTGGTCATCCACGTGATGTCGGGGAGCCGACGGCCCTGACCGTCGCTGCCTGCGGGGCTGCGGCCGACGACGACCTGGGGGACCACGAGAAGAGAGCGACCCGAGTCCAGGAAGCTGAAGCTGCCGAAGGCGATGGGCCCGGAGCTCGGTGCCCCCACCTCGTCCCGCACGACGGCGTGGGCGACGAGGTCTCGCCACCAGGCCTCCGCCTCGGCGAAGCGGTCGGGGCCACTCGTCTCCAGCCGTGCCACCTCGCCCCACCCGACGAGACCCTGCCCGTGCCGCACCCAGGCCAGGGGCCGCTGCTCTGGCAGCAGGTCGATGAGCGAGGCGCTGTCAGGCAGGTCGAGGCGCACCGTGCGAGCAACGAGACGGGGATGCGCACGAGCAGCGGTCGCCTCAGCCACCGCGGTGTGCTCACGGATCTGGCCACTGGCCCGGCCACGGCGCGCACGCATGATGCCTCCAGGGTAGGCCCGGCCCTGCCGGACCACCCGTCGGCTGCCACGCTAGGAGACGTGACCCGCGCCTCTCTCGACAAGGCCCCTGCCGACGTCCGTGCGATGTTCGACGACGTCGCCCGGCGCTACGACCTGACGAACGACGTCCTGTCGCTGGGGCAGACCCGCCTCTGGCGCTCGGCAGTGGTGCGGGCTGTCGACCCGCGGCCGGGGGAGCGCATCCTCGACCTGGCAGCGGGAACAGGCACCTCCACCGTGCCCTTCGCCGCCGCAGGCGCTGACGCGCTGGCCTGCGACTTCAGCCTCGGCATGCTGCGGGAGGGGCGACGACGCCAGCCGCTGCTGCCGTTCCTCGCCGGAGATGCCACCGCGCTGCCGTTCGCCGACGGCGCCTTCGATGCCGTGACGATCTCCTTCGGGCTGCGCAACGTCCACGACACCGACGCCGCCCTGCGGGAGCTGCGCCGTGTCACCCGACCGGGGGGCCGGCTGGTCGTGTGCGAGTTCTCGCACCCGACCTGGGCGCCATTCCGGACCGTGTACGTCGAGTACCTGATGCGGGCGCTCCCGACCGTCGCTCGCAGGGTCAGCTCCGACCCGGAGGCGTACGTCTACCTCGCCGAGTCCATCCGGGCGTGGCCGGACCAGGCGGCCCTCGCCGCCCGCATCGCCGACGCCGGCTGGAGCCGGGTCCAGTGGCGCGACCTCACCGGCGGCATCGTCGCACTGCACCGCGCGACGGCGTAAGACGCTCTCGCCGGGGTACTCCTCCCCACGTCGGAGCGCGGCCATCACCTCCGCAGCGCCGCGCCGTGACGGAAGGAGCCCATGCCGTGGGTGCGATGGACAAGATGAAGAACAGCGCCGAGGCCCTGAAGGGTGACGCCAAGACCGAGGCTGGCAAGGCCACGGACAACCGCGACCTCGAGGCAGAGGGACGGACCGACAAGGGCAAGGCCGACCTCAAGCAGGCCGGCGAGAAGGTGAAGGACGCCTTCAAGAGTTAGGACTCCGCGCGGGAAGACCCGCGTGCTCGGGGCAGTCAGCAGCCGTCGGTTCGCACACCGACGGCTGCTGTGCGTGGGCGTGCAAGGGCGTGCAAGGGCGTGCGTGGGGACGCGGAAGGTCGGGACGGGCCGTAGACTCTCCGGTTGGTTCGTGAACACATTCACAAGCGACTGGCGGAGGCCCCGGTGAGCGCAGACAGCTCCCGTCCCGAGGACGTCGCCGACGTCGTCATCGTCGGCGCTGGACCGGCCGGCTCCACAACTGCCTACTACCTCGCACAAGCCGGCCTGGACGTCGTTCTCCTCGAGAAGACCGCCTTCCCGCGAGAGAAGGTCTGCGGTGATGGCCTGACCCCCCGTGCCGTCGAGCAGCTGCTCCGGATGGGCATCGACACGACGCCCGAGGCCGGGTGGATCCGCAACCATGGGCTTCGGATCATCGGCGGCGGGATGCGCCTCGAGCTGCCCTGGCCGGAGCTTGCCAGCTTCCCCGACTACGGCCTCGTGCGGCCCCGGCTGGACTTCGACGAGATCCTGGCCAGCCAGGCCGTGAAGGCGGGCGCGCGCCTCTACGAGCGGATGTCCGTCACCGGGCCGGTCGTCGACGAGACCACTGGCCGCGTCACCGCCGTGACCGCCCGCGAAGTCGACGACGCCGGCCGTAAGACCGGCCCGGAGCGCCGTTTCGCCGCCAAGGTGGTCGTCGCCGCCGATGGCAACTCCAGCCGCCTCTCGCTCGCCCTCGGGCTGCAGAAGAGGGACGACCGCCCGATGGGCGTGGCCGTGCGCACCTACTACAAGACCCCGCGCCACGACGACGACTGGCTCGAGTCGTGGCTCGAACTGTGGGACCGCAGCTCCGGCAAGGAGGTGCTCCTGCCCGGCTACGGCTGGATCTTCGGGGTGGGTGACGGCACCAGCAACGTCGGTCTCGGCATCCTCAACACCAGCTCCGCCTTCGGCAACGTCGACTACAAGGCCCTGCTGCACCGGTGGGTCGAGTCGATGCCGGCCGAGTGGGAGTTCAACGAGCAGACGATGACGCAGCCCGTGCGCGGGGCCGCGCTGCCGATGGGCTTCAACCGTCAGCCGCACTACACCCGTGGCGTGCTCCTGGTGGGGGACGCGGGCGGCATGGTGAACCCGTTCAACGGCGAGGGCATCGCCTACGCCATGGAGTCGGGGGCGACGGCTGCGGAGGTCATCGTCTCGGCCCTGGGCCGCCCCACCGAGGGCAGCCGGGAGCTGGCGCTGCAGGGCTACCCAACGGCCCTGAAGGAGGCGTACGGCGGCTACTACACGCTGGGTCGCGTCTTCGTGAAGGCGATCGGCAACCCCTCGGTGATGAAGCTGGCCACCCGACACGGGCTGCCGCACCCGACTCTGATGAAGTTCACCCTCAAGCTGCTCGCGAATCTCAGCGACCCCCGCGGCGGCGACGCGATGGACCGCGTCATCCAGGCGCTGACCAAGCTCGCGCCGGCCGCATGACGCCCACCGCCCAGCCGCTGTCGGTCGTGACACGAGTCATGCCCGCCACCCGGGACCCGCGTCAGGGTCGGCCCTTCGGCCGACCTAGGATGACAATCCCGCCCGTCGGAAGGGACTTCCGTTGAACGTCTATGCCCCCATCTTGGTGCTGGGCTTGTTGGCCGGCGGCTTCGCCGTCTTCTCCATCGGCGCAGGCGCACTCACGGGGCCCAAGCGTTACAACCGAGCGAAGCTCGACGCCTACGAGTGCGGCATCGAGCCGACGCCGCAGCCCGTCGGTGGCGGGCGCTTCCCGGTGAAGTACTACATCACCGCGATGCTCTTCATCATCTTCGACATCGAGATCATCTTCCTCTACCCGTGGGCCGTCGCCTTCGACTCGCTCGGCCTGTTCGGACTCGTGGAGATGGTCCTCTTCATCCTCACCGTCTTCGTCGCCTACGCCTATGTGTGGCGGCGCGGTGGGCTCGAGTGGGACTGAGGTAGCCACATGGGTATCGAGGAGAAGCTGCCGAGCGGCTTCCTGCTCACCACGGTCGAGAACCTCGCGGGCTACTTCCGCCGCGGCTCGCTGTGGCCGGCGACGTTCGGACTGGCCTGCTGCGCGATCGAGATGATGACCTCGGGAGGTCCCCGTTACGACCTCGCGCGCTTCGGCATGGAGGTGTTCCGCGCGTCGCCACGCCAGGCGGACCTCATGATCGTGGCCGGCCGCGTCAGCCAGAAGATGGCGCCGGTCGTGCGCCAGATCTACGACCAGATGCCCAACCCCAAGTGGGTCCTCGCCATGGGCGTCTGTGCCTCCAGCGGCGGCATGTTCAACAACTACGCCATCGTGCAGGGCGTCGACCACATCGTCCCCGTGGACATCTACCTGCCGGGCTGCCCGCCGCGGCCCGAGATGCTGATCGACGCCATCCTCAAGCTGCACGACCAGATCCAGAACGAGCCGCTCGGCGTCAACCGCGAGAAGGCCGCCCGCGAGGCCGAGCTGGCCGCCCTGGCCGCCACACCCACCTCTGACATGAAGGGGCTCCTGCGGTGAGCGAGGAGAGCAGCGTCTCCAGCCAGGGTGCCGGTCAGGAGCCGACGACCGAGGACGTCCCCGAGGCCCCCACGCCCGGCCCGAGCGACTCCAGCCGCGTGAGCGAGGAGCCGCACTCGCTGACCGAGAACGTCCCCGGCTCCAGTGAGCAGAGCCCGGCGCTGCGCGAGCCGTCGCGCCGCGTGGAGCCCGAGGTCATCGGGCGACACCAGGGGATGTTCGGCAGCAAGGGCAGCGGCGACACCACCGGCTACGGCGGCTTGCAGCGCACCGTCTTCAAGCCGTTGTCGACGCCGCGCCCCTACGGCGGCTGGTTCGACGAGGCCGTCGACGAGCTCGAGGACGCCCTCGACACCCTCGGCACCCCGGTCGACCAGGCCATCGAGGGCGTGGTCGTGCACGCCGGCGAGCTCACCCTGAACGTCGCACGGGAGCACCTGCCGGCGGTCATGCAGACGCTGCGCGACCTGCCGTCGCTGCGGTTCGAGATGTGCCTAGGCGTCAGCGGCGTGCACTACCCGGAGGACGCCGGCCGCGAGCTGCACGCCGTCTACCCCCTGCTGTCCATCACCCACAACCGGCGGCTGCGCGTCGAGGTGACCTGCCCCGACGCCGACCCGCACATTCCCTCGGTCACCACGATCTACCCCGCCAACAACTGGCATGAGCGTGAGACCTGGGACTTCTTCGGCCTGATCTTCGACGGCCACCCGTCGCTCATCCGGATCGAGATGCCCGACGACTGGCCGGGCCACCCCCAGCGCAAGGACTACCCGCTGGGCGGCATCCCCGTGGAATACAAGGGCGCGCAGGTACCGCCGCCCGACGAGCGGAGGGCGTACTCCTGATGTCCACAGCCACCAACGACGCCTACGCCAGCTCCCGGGAGACGACCGAGGGTCGGGTCTTCACGGTCACCGGCCAGGACTGGGACTCGATCGCCGCCGGCCTCGGGGACATCGGCCAGGAGCGCATCGTCGTCAACATGGGGCCCCAGCACCCCTCCACCCACGGGGTGCTGCGGCTGATTCTCGAGCTCGAGGGCGAGACGGTGACCGAGGCCCGATGCGGCATCGGCTACCTGCACACCGGCATCGAGAAGAACATGGAGTTCCGGACGTGGACGCAGGGCGTCACGTTCTGCACTCGCATGGACTACCTGTCGCCGTTCTTCAACGAGGCGGCCTACTGCCTCTCCCTTGAGCGGCTGCTGGGCATCGAGGAGCAGGTGCCGGAGCGGGCCCAGATCATCCGGGTGATGATGATGGAGCTCAACCGGATCTCCTCCCACCTCGTGGCGATCGCGACCGGCGGCATGGAGCTTGGCGCCCTCACGGTGATGACGATCGGCTTCCGGGAGCGCGAGCTCGTGCTCGACCTGTTCGAGCTCATCACCGGCCTGCGGATGAACCACGCCTACATCCGCCCCGGCGGCCTGGCGCAGGACCTCCCCCCGGGTGCGATCGACAAGGTGCGCGACTTCATCACGGTGATGCGCAAGCGCATCCCGGAGTACGAGGCGCTCTGCAACGAGAACTCCATCTTCAAGGGCCGCACCGTCGGCGTCGGCTACCTCGACCTGACCGGCTGCATGGCGCTGGGCATCACCGGCCCCGTCCTGCGCTCGACCGGCCTGCCGTGGGACCTGCGCAAGACGCAGCCCTACAGCGGCTACGAGGGTTACGACTTCGACGTCTGCACCTGGGACTCCTCCGACGCCTACGGACGCTTCCGGATCCGCGTCGACGAGATGAAGCAGTCCCTGCGCATCGTCGAGCAGGCACTCGACAAGCTGTCCGACGTCGGCCCCGGGCCGGTCATGGTCGAGGACAAGAAGATCGGGTGGCCGGCGCAGCTGGCTATCGGCGGCGATGGGATGGGCAACTCCCTCGACCACATCCGCCACATCATGGGCTCCTCCATGGAGGCCCTGATCCACCACTTCAAGCTGGTCACCGAAGGCTTCCGCGTGCCCGCCGGCCAGGCCTACGTCCCCGTCGAGTCGCCGCGCGGCGAGCTGGGTTGCCAGCTGGTCAGCGATGGTGGGACCAAGCCCTACCGCGCGCACTTCCGGGACCCGTCGTTCAACAACCTGCAGGCTGTCGCCGCGATGTGCGAGGGCGGCCAGGTCGCCGACGTCATCGCCGCCGTGGCCTCGATCGACCCCGTCATGGGAGGCGTCGACCGATGACCCAGATCGATCCGCGAACGCCGTCCGCGGGGCTTCTCGATGACGCCACGCGCGAGCGTCTGCTGGCTGACGCGCAGCAGGTGGTGGCCCGCTACCCGGAGAAGCGCTCCGCGCTGCTGCCGCTGCTGCACCTGGTGCAGAGCGAGCAGGGCTACGTCTCCCCTGAGGGGATCGAGTTCTGCGCGGAGGTCCTCGACCTGACCACGGCCGAGGTCTCGGCGGTCGCGACCTTCTACACCATGTACAAGCGACGCCCCGTCGGCGACCACCTCGTCGGCGTCTGCACCAACACGCTGTGCGCGATCATGGGCGGCGACGCCATCTTCCAGCGGCTGAAGGACCACCTGGGGGTCGGCAACGACGAGCGCACCGAGGACGGTTCGCTCACGCTCGAGCACATCGAGTGCCAGGCGGCCTGCGACTACGCCCCCGTTATGACCGTCGACTGGGAGTTCTTCGACGGCATGACACCCGACAGCGCGGTTGCGCTCGTCGACGCGCTGCGGGCCGGCGAGGAGGTCCAGTCGACGCGTGGTCCTCGGATCTGCTCGTTCCGCGACAACGAGCGGCTGCTCGCCGGTTTCCCGGACGGCCGCGTCAACGAGGGGCCGTCCGCGGGTCCGGCCACCCTTGCCGGCGTCCACATCGCCGAGCAGCAGGGGTGGCGGCGTCCGGGACAGGACGGGCAGGACGGGCAGGGCGGGCAGGACGGGGAGGGCTCCCGCGCCACCAGCCGCGACTCGGCACCGGCGGCTGCGGGCGGTGCCGGAGTGACCTCCGGCTACGGCAACGAGGGCGGCCCGAGCGGGCATGACGCGCCGATGGAGACGTCAGCCTCGGACCCCGACAACACCCAGAGCGTCGAGAGCGCCGCTGCCACCGATGGGTCGACACCCAACGCCGCAGGGGAGGAGCAGCAGTGAGCACGGACAGCACTGTCCTGACGCCGGTCCTCAGCCGTGTCTGGGGAGTGGACCAGTCGTGGACGCTGCCGGTCTACGAGCAGTACGACGGCTACCAGGGGCTGCGCGCCGCGTTGCAGCGCACTCCTGACGACGTCATCGCCGCCGTCAAGGACTCGGGCCTGCGCGGACGCGGAGGAGCGGGCTTCCCCACCGGTATGAAGTGGGGCTTCATTCCGCAGGGCGATGGCAAGCCGCACTACCTCGTGGTCAACGCCGATGAGTCCGAGCCGGGGACGTGCAAGGACATCCCTACGATGATGGCCAACCCTCACGAGCTCGTCGAGGGCGTGATCATCACCAGCTACGCCATCCGTGCCAACCACGCCTTCATCTACCTGCGCGGCGAGGTCCCCCACGTCTACCGCCGCGTGATGAACGCCGTGCAGGAGGCGCGGGCGGCCGGCTACGTAGGCAGCAACATTCTGGGCTCCGGATTCGACCTCGAGATCACGGTCCACGCCGGTGCCGGCGCCTACATCTGCGGTGAGGAGACGGCGCTGCTCGACTCCCTCGAGGGCCGGCGCGGCCAGCCGCGGCTGCGACCTCCCTTCCCGGCTGTTGCCGGCCTGTACGGGAAGCCGACGGTGATCAACAACGTCGAGTCGATTGCGTCGGTGCCCTCCATCCTGCGCAACGGCGCCGACTGGTTCGCGGGCATGGGCACCGAGAAGTCCAAGGGGATGGGCATCTTCTCCCTCTCCGGCCACGTCGCCCGGCCGGGGCAGTACGAGGCGCCGCTGGGCATCACCCTGCGCGAGCTGCTCGACCTGGCCGGCGGCGTGCGCGAGGGCCACGAGCTGAAGTTCTGGACGCCCGGCGGGTCGTCGACGCCGATCCTCACGGCCGAGCACATCGACACGCCTCTCGACTTCGAGAGCGTCGGCGCTGCGGGATCCATGCTCGGCACCCGGGCGCTGCAGATCTTCGACGAGACGACCTGTGTGGTGCGTGCCGTGCTGCGCTGGAGCGAGTTCTACGCCCACGAGTCCTGCGGCAAGTGCACGCCCTGCCGCGAGGGCACCTACTGGCTGGTGCAGATCCTGCACCGGCTCGAGCGCGGTGACGGCACCGACGAGGACCTCGCCAAGCTGCTCGACCTGTGTGACAACATCCTCGGCCGCGCCTTTTGCGCGCTCGGGGACGGCGCGACGAGCCCGGTCACCTCGTCGATCCAGTACTTCCGCCAGGAGTACCTCGACCACTTCGCCGCCGGCGGCTGCCCGTTCGACCCGGCCGCCTCGACGCTCTTTGCCAGTCCGCAGCTAGTCACGTCGGCCACCGGCCCCGCCACAGGCGGGTCGACGGCCGCGACGGGAGCACACGCCTGATGACGGTCACGTCACCGCCCCCCTCGAACGCCGCATCCTCGGGTGCCGCCAGCGCGACAGCCGGCGCGCAGGTGCAGCCGGCTGTCGAGACCGTGACGCTCACCATCGACGACATCGAGGTCAGCGTCCCCAAGGGCACGCTCATCATTCGCGCCGCTGAGCTCATCGGCGTCCAGGTGCCGCGCTTCTGCGACCACCCCTTGCTCGACCCGGTAGGCGCGTGCCGCCAGTGCCTGGTCGAGGTCGTCGACATGGGCAACGGCCGCGGCATGCCCAAGCCGGCTGCGTCCTGCACGACGACCGTCGAGCAGGGCATGGTCGTGCGCACGCAGATCACCTCGCCCGTCGCCGACAAGGCGCAGCAGGGCGTGATGGAGCTGCTGCTGATCAACCACCCGCTCGACTGCCCCATCTGCGACAAGGGCGGCGAGTGCCCCCTGCAGAACCAGGCGATGAGCAACGGCCGTGGCGAGAGCCGCTTCGAGGGTGTCAAGCGGACCTACCCCAAGCCGATCGCGATCTCCTCCGAGGTCCTGCTCGACCGCGAGCGCTGCGTCCTGTGCGCACGCTGCACCCGCTTCTCCGCCCAGGTAGCGGGCGACCCGTTCATCGAGCTCCTGGAGCGCGGGGCCCTGCAGCAGGTCGGCATCTTCCAGAAGAAGCCGTTCGAGTCCTACTTCTCCGGCAACACCGTCCAGATCTGCCCGGTCGGTGCCCTCACCAACGCTGCCTACCGCTTCCGCGCCCGCCCCTTCGACCTGGTCTCGACACCGACGGCCTGCGAGCACTGCGCCTCCGGCTGCGCCCTGCGCACCGACTCGCGGCGAGGGGTCGTCATGCGCCGGCTCGCCGGCGATGACCCCGAGGTCAACGAGGAGTGGAACTGCGACAAGGGTCGTTGGGCCTTCTCCTACGCTCAGAGCCAGGACCGGCTCACCACGCCGCTGGTGCGAGACGAGAGCGGGGAGCTGGTGCCGGCCTCCTGGCCGGAAGCGCTGTCGATCGCGGCCGAGGGACTGCGTAAGGCACGCGACGGCGAGAGCGGGCAGGGCGTCGGCGTCCTGACCGGCGGCCGCCTCACGCTCGAGGACGCCTACGCGTACAGCAAGTTCGCACGAGCGGTCCTGGGCACGAACGACGTCGACTTCCGCGCGCGTCCGCACTCGGCCGAGGAGGAGCAATTCCTCGCTGCCTCGGTCGCGGGCGTCCGTCCTTCGACGGGCGGCCTCACCTACGCCGAGCTCGAGCGGTCCCCGGCTGTGCTGCTGGTCGACTTCGAGCCGGAGGAGGAGTCGCCGATCGTCTTCCTGCGGCTGCGCAAGGCGGCGCGGCGAGCCGGGCTGAAGGTCTGGTCTCTCGCGCCGTTCGCGACGCGCGGCCTCGAGAAGCTCAACGGCGTTCTCGTGCCGACAGCGCCCGGCACGGAGGCAGAGGTCATCACCGCCATCGGCAATGCGGCGACGGAGGTGGCCGCAGTCGCCGGCGCGCTGCGCCAGCCTGGTGCCGTCGTTCTCGTGGGTGAGCGCGCTGCCGGATCTGCAGGTTGCCTGAGCGCGCTGGCAGCGCTCGCGGCATCGACTGGGGTGCGAGTGGCCTGGGTGCCGCGCCGAGCCGGTGACCGAGGCGCCGTCGAGGCTGGCCTGCTGCCGTCGCTGCTGCCCGGCGGTCGTCCGGTCGACGACGCCGCGGCCCGCGTCGACGTCGGCACGGTCTGGGGCGCCGCGGTGCCCACCGCCGCTGGCCGGGACACGACGGGCATCCTCACGGCTGCCGCTGGCGGGGGTCTCGGAGCCCTCGTCGTCGCTGGCGTCGATCCCGACGACCTTCCCGACCCCCGGCTCGCCATCGCCGCACTCGAGGCGGTGCCCTTCCTTGTCAGCCTCGAGCTGCGGGAGTCGGCGGTCACCCGTCGCGCCGACGTCGTCCTGCCCGTTGCGCCCGTGGTGGAGAAGGACGGCACGTTCCTCGACTGGGAAGGGCGTCCGCGGGAGTTCGCCGAGGTCCTGCGCGGCACGCCGGCGATGTCCGACGCTCGGGTGCTGCACGCCTTGGCCGACGAGATGGGCCACCGGCTCGGGCTGCCCGATGCGGCAGCTGCTCGACGTGAGCTCGCCGAGCTCGCCTCCTGGGACGGCGCCCGCGCCTCAGGCCCGTCGGTGCCCGTGGGTGAGCCGGCGGCACCGGAGGCGGGCCAGGCGGTGCTGGCTACGTGGTCGCTGCTGCTCGACCTTGGCCGGATGCAGGACAACGAGCCGTTCCTCGTCGGCACCCGGCACGGCGCGGCCGCGCGGATCTCGGCGGCGACCGCGGCCGAGATCGGACTGCGGCTGCCGGTCGACGGTGCCGAGACGGTCGACGGCGTCGAGCTCGACCAGACGCCGCCGGTGTGGCTGGCCGTCTCCACGCACCGCGGGACGCTCACGCTGCCCGTCAAGGTCGCTGCGATGCCGGACCGCGTCGTGTGGCTCCCGACGAACTCCGAGGGGTCGCGCGTGCGCGCCGTTCTCGGAGTCGATGCGGGCGCCGTGGTGGCGATCGCTCCGGGGACCTCGCCGCACCTGCCGGCGGCACCGGTCACCTCTCCCGCTTCTGGTTCTGAGACAGGGATGGCTTCATGACCGACCAGCAGGGGCTCTTCGGCACCGACCCGTGGTGGTTGGTGATCCTGAAGGTCGTCGCCGTCTTCGCGTTCCTCGTCGTGATGACGCTCTTCGCGATCTGGTGGGAGCGTCGCGTCGTCGCCCGCATGCAGCACCGCATCGGTCCTAACCGGCTCGGCCCCCAGGGCCTGCTGCAGAGCCTCGCAGACGGCATCAAGCTGGCGCTGAAGGAGGACATCATCCCCAAGGCGGCCGACCGGGCCGTCTTCATCCTCGCGCCGATCCTCTCGGCCGTGCCGGCGTTTATGGCCTACGCCGTCATGCCGTTCGGGCCGAAGGTCTCGATCTTCGGGCACCCGACGATGCTGCAGCTCACCGACCTGCCGGTTGCGGTGCTCTACGTCATCGCCGTGACCTCGGTGGGCGTCTACGGCATCGTCCTCGCGGGCTGGGCCTCGGGCTCGACCTATCCGCTGCTCGGTGGCCTGCGGTCCAGCGCCCAGGTGATCTCCTACGAGGTCGCGATGGGGCTGTCGTTCGTGGCGGTCTTCCTCTTCGCGCGATCGATGTCGACCTCGCAGATCGTCGACGCGCAGGCGCCCCTGTGGTTCGCGATTCCGCTGATCCCGTCGTTCCTCATCTACGTCGTCTCGATGGTGGGTGAGACCAACCGCGCGCCCTTCGACCTGCCGGAGGCTGAGGGAGAGCTCGTCGGCGGCTTCCACACCGAGTACTCGTCGCTGAAGTTCGCGCTGTTCTTCCTCGCCGAGTACATCAACATGGTGACGGTCTCGAGCCTTGCCACCACGCTGTTCCTCGGCGGCTGGCGTGCACCGTGGCCGCTGTCGCTCATCGGCGCCGACGCCGCCCACCCCTACGGTGTGCTCAACACCAACTGGTGGCCGATCCTCTGGTTCGTCATCAAGGTCAACCTCTTCATCTTCCTGTTCATCTGGCTGCGCGGAACTCTGCCCCGCATGCGCTACGACCAGTTCATGAAGCTGGGGTGGAAGTTCCTCATCCCGGCCTCCCTGGCCTGGATCCTCGCCGTCTCCGCGATCCGCGTCCTCACGACGGACTCGGCCGTCGACCGCCGTCAGGCCCTCGTCGTGGCCGGCGTCGCCCTCGTGCTCGTGTTCCTGGCGACCATCGCCTGGGACGCCGCCGCCGAACGGCGACGGCGCCGAGAGGAGGTCGAGGCCGGACCGGACCAGCCCCGCGAGTTCGACCCGATGGCGGGCGGATACCCTGTTCCGCCGATGCCGGGGCAGGTGCTGCCGACCTACACCACGGCCAGCGCCCGCCGCGCCACCGCGGTCAGCGGCGCCGGAACACGCGCAATCGACGACACGGATCGGGAGGCCTGAGGGTGCCCAAGTTCCTAGACCCGGTCGCGGGCTTCGGGGTCACCTTCCGGACGATCTTCCGCAAGGTCGTCACGGAGCAGTACCCGGAGGAGAAGAAGCCGACTGCTCCTCGTTTCCACGGCCGTCACGTGCTCAACCGGCACCCGGACGGCCTGGAGAAGTGCGTCGGCTGTGAGCTGTGCGCGTGGGCCTGTCCGGCAGACGCCATCTACGTCGAGGGCGCGGACAACACCGACACCGAGCGGTTCTCCCCAGGAGAGCGCTACGGCCGCGTCTACCAGATCAACTACCTGCGCTGCATCCTCTGCGGCCTGTGCATCGAGGCCTGCCCCACCCGGGCGCTGACGATGTCGAACGAGTACGAGCTCGCCGACAACAGCCGCGAGAAGCTGATCTACGAGAAGAAGGATCTGCTCGCACCGCTGCTGCCGGGCATGGTGCCGCCACCGCACCCGATGGTGCCTGGCACTGACGAGACCGCCTACTACCAGGGCAAGGTGACCGGGGCTGTGCCCGCGCAGGAGGAGTGGGTCGCGGCTCGCGCCGCGACGGGAGAGCAGGCATGAGCGCACTCGTCCACGGCCATGAAGCGGCGGCAGCCGTCCTGGCGGCCGCCGACACGCTGAGGACCGGCGGAGGGGAGGCGACGCTCTTCTGGATCGCCGGCCCGCTGTCGGTGCTGGCCGCACTCGGCATGCTGATCGTCAAGAAGGCGGTGCACTCGGCGCTGCTGATGGCCCTGATCATGGTGTGCCTGGCCTTCTTCTACATCGCCCAGCACGCGCCGTTCCTCGGGATCGTCCAGATCGTCGTCTACACCGGCGCGGTCATGATGCTGTTCCTGTTCGTGCTGATGCTCGTCGGCGTCGACAGTGCGGACTCGCTCGTCGAGACGATCCGTGGCCAGCGGTGGTCGGCGATCCTGGCCGGTGCCGCGTTCGCCGTGCTGCTCCTCGCCGCGCTCGGGCACGCGATCGTGCCCAACGTCGTGTCGAGCGACGCGACCGCGGCTGCCGATGGTGGTGTGACGGCCATCGCCAAGCTGCTCTTCACCCGCTACGTCTGGTCGTTCGAAGTCACCAGCGCGCTGCTCATCACGGCGGCGCTGGGGACCATGGTGCTCGCGCACGGCGAGCGGCTGGAGGCCCGCAAGACCCAGCGCGAGCTGTCGGAGGAGCGCTTCCGCCGAGGAGGCGACGTCTCCATGCTGCCCGCGCCCGGCGTCTACGCCCGGCACAACGCCGTCGACGTTCCCGGTCTGCTGCCCGATGGCACGCCCAGTGAGCTGAGCCTGTCGCGGGTGCTTGTCGCGCGCGGCACCGTTCGTGACGCGAGGAGCGAAGCCAGCGACGTTCGGAACATCGAGCAGAGCGCGATCGATGCGGATGGACGGCCCCTCGCGGCGCACGGCGGCTGGGACGCCAATCGGGATCGCGGCTGGGATGCGAACGAGGAGCGACGGGAGGACCTGCCGTGAACCCGATGAACTACGTCTACCTGTCGGCGATCCTCTTCAGCATCGGCGGCGCGGGGGTGCTGCTGCGGCGCAACGCGATCGTGGTCTTCATGTGCGTGGAGCTGATGCTCAACGCCACCAACCTCGCGTTCGTCACCTTCGCCCGAATGCATGGCGGCCTCGACGGCCAGATCATCGCGTTCTTCGTGATGGTCGTCGCGGCGGCCGAGGTCGTGGTCGGCCTCGCCATCATCGTGACGATCTTCCGCACGCGCCGGTCCGCGTCGGTCGACGACGCCAACCTGCTGAAGTACTAGAAGCTCGAGCGGCTCCCGCCCGAGGACGAGTTAGCCCGTAGAGGAAGGTCGAGACCGACGTGACGACGCTGCACGCTGTGGCGGCGCAGGCAGCCGAGCCGAGCGGAGTGCTCTCGGCGGCCTGGCTGCTGATCGCGCTTCCGCTCGCCGGAGCCGCGATCCTGCTGATCTTCGGTCGCCGCACCGACCGCTGGGGCCACCTGCTGGCGACGGCGCTGTCGTGGGCGAGCTTCGTCGTGGGCGCCCTCTGCTTCTTTGCGCTGCTTGCCCGAGACGCCGAGGCGCGAACCGTGCGCGACGCACTCTTCTCCTGGATCCCGGTGGGTGGCCTCCAGCTCGACGCGGGCCTGCAGATCGACCAGCTGTCGATCTGCTTCGTGCTGCTGATCACGTTCGTCGGCAGCCTGATCCACGTCTACTCGATCGGCTACATGGCGCATGATCCGGACCGACGGCGGTTCTTCGCCTACCTCAACCTCTTCGTCGCGGCGATGCTGTTGCTGGTGCTGGCGGACAGCTACCTGCTCGAGTACGTCGGCTGGGAGGGCGTCGGTCTCGCCTCCTACCTGCTGATCGGCTTCTGGAACTACAACCCCGCCTACGCCGCTGCGGCAAAGAAGGCGTTCATCGCCAACCGCGTCGGTGACGTCGGCATGTCGATCGCGATCATGATCATGTTTGCGACCTTCGGCCGGGTCGACTTCGCGGGGGTCTTCGCCGGCAGCAGCCAGGCCTCGTCGGGCATCCTCACCGCGATCGGGCTCATGCTGCTCCTGGCCGCCTGCGGCAAGTCCGCGCAGTTCCCGCTGCAGTCCTGGCTCGGGGACGCGATGGCCGGCCCGACCCCCGTGTCGGCGCTCATCCACGCGGCGACGATGGTCACGGCCGGCGTCTACCTCGTCGTCCGGTCCAACCCGATCTTCTACAACGCACCGACGGCGCAGCTGCTCGTCGTCATCGTCGGTGCCATCACGCTGCTCTTCGGAGCTCTCGTCGGGTGTGCGAAGGACGACATCAAGAAGGCTCTGGCCGCCTCGACGATGTCCCAGATCGGTTACATGATGCTGGCGGCGGGCCTCGGTCCGGTGGGTGCGGCCTTCGCGATCTTCCACCTGCTCACCCACGGCTTCTTCAAGGCCGGGATGTTCCTCGGTGCCGGCTCGGTCATGCACGGCATGAAGGACCAGGTCGACATGCGGCACTTCGGCGGCCTGTCGGCGGTCATGAAGATTACCTGGGTGACGTTCGGGCTGGGGTGGCTCGCGATCATCGGCATCCCGCCCTTCTCCGGCTTCTGGAGCAAGGACAAGATCATCGAGTCCGCCTTCGTCGGCGACGGCTGGCGCCCCTGGGTGTTCGGCCTCGCTGCGATGATCGGCGCGGGCATCACGGCGTTCTACATGACCCGGCTGTTCGCGATGACCTTCCACGGCAAGAAGCGGTGGGTCGACGACGTCCACCCGCACGAGAGCCCGCTGGTCATGACGATTCCGATGATGGTGCTGGCCGTCGGGTCCGGGCTGCTGGGACTGGTGCTCGGCCCCACCGGCGCGATCACCGGCTGGCTCGAGCCCGTGGTGCGGGGCACCGAGGGGGAGGCGGTCCTTCCGTCGGCCGTGATCAGCATCGCCACCATCGTGCTGGTGCTGCTCGGCGCCGGCTTCGCGTGGATCGTCTACGCCACGCGTGACGTGCCCGCGCTGGTGCCTGCGGGCAGCCCTGCCACCCGCGCCGCGCGCCGCGACTTCTATCAGGACGCCATCAACGAGAGCCTGCTCATGCGACCGGGCCAGTACCTGACCCGCTCGCTGGTCTACGTCGACAACCGCGGCGTCGACGGTGCCGTCAACGGTCTGTCGGCTCTCGTCGGGGGCTCCTCCGGGCGACTGCGTCGCCTGCAGACCGGTTTTGTCCGCTCGTACGCGCTGTCGATGTTCGGAGGAGCTGTCCTCGTCGTCGCAGCCCTGCTGCTGGTGAGGCTGTAAGTGACCTCCTCGTTCCCCTTCCTCACCGTCCTGATCCTGCTGCCCCTCGTGGGCGCAGCGGTCGTCGCGCTGCTGCCGCGGGAGCGTGACCTGCTCGCGAAGCAGGTGACGCTGCTCTTCTCGCTCGCGGCCCTCGTCTGGACCGTCGTCGTCGCGCTGCGCTTCGACACCGGTCAGGGCGGCATCCAGCTCGCAGAGACCCACGCCTGGATCCCGCAGTTCGGCGTCTCCTACGCCGTCGGCGTCGACGGCATCGCGCTGGTCCTGGTGGCGCTGACCACCGTCCTCACTCCGGTCTGCGTCCTGGCTGGCTGGCACGACGGCGACGCCGGCGCTCGCGGGCGCAGCGTCAAGACCTACTTCGCGCTCATGCTGGCCCTCGAGGCGCTGACCATCGGTGTCTTCTCGGCGACCGATGTCTTCTTCTTCTACGTGCTCTTCGAGGCGATGCTGGTCCCGATGTACTTCATCATCGGGTCCTTCGGGGGCGCTCAGCGCTCCTACGCGGCGGTGAAGTTCCTGCTCTACAGCCTGCTCGGCGGGCTGCTGATGCTGGCTGCCGTCATCGGACTGTACGTCGCCTCCCCTGGAGGCAAGGGCGCCTTCCTGCTGTCGAACCTGGTCGGGCTCGACATCGACCCCACCACGCAGAAGTGGCTCTTCCTCGGCTTCTTCTTCGCCTTCGCGGTCAAGGCCCCCCTGTGGCCGGTGCACACGTGGCTTCCCGACGCCGCCGCCGAAGCGCCGCCGTCAGGCGCGGTCATGCTGGTCGGTGTCCTCGACAAGGTGGGCACCTTCGGCATGATCCGGCTCTGCCTGCCGCTGTTTCCCGACGCCAGCAAGTGGGCCACGCCCGTGATCATCGTGCTGGCGGTCATCAGCGTCATCTACGGCGCCCTTGTCGCGATCGGGCAGCGAGACCTGATGCGCCTGATCGCCTACACCTCGGTGTCGCACTTCGGGCTGATCGTGCTCGGCATCTTCGCGATGACCTCGCAGGGGCAGTCGGGCGCCACCTTCTACATGGTCAACCACGGCCTCACGACGGCTGGCCTGTTCCTGGTGGCGGGCTTCATGGTCCGGCGTCGGGGGTCCCGCGCGATCGCCGACTTCGGTGGTGTCCAGCGGGTGAGCCCGATACTGGCCGGCAGCTTCCTCATCGCCGGCCTCGCCTCGCTCGCGCTGCCCGGGCTGGCCAGTTTCATCTCGGAGTTCCTGGTCCTCCTGGGGACCTTCACCCGCTACCCCGCGGCCGCGATTGTGGCCACCGTGGCGATCATCCTGTCGGCGCTCTACATCCTGCTGACCTACCAGCGGATCGCGACCGGGCCCGTCACCGAGGCGACCAAGGGTTTCCGGGACCTCGACGTTCGCGAGGCATGGGTCGTCGCACCCGTCATCGCCCTGCTGCTCGTCCTCGGCTTCTACCCGAAGCCGGTGCTCGACGTGATCAACCCCTCGGTCTCCACGACCATGAAGCAGGTCCACGTGACCGACCCCAAGCCGCCGGTCCCCGTGTCGGCAGCTGATGCAGCGGAAGGAAGCAGCAAGTGACGCCGCTCGCCCTGGGAGCTGGGCTGACCTCCGAGCTGACCTCCGGGCTGGTCACGGCGGCCGGGAGTACCGACTCCATTCCGGCCCCCAAGCTCGAGTACGGCGCTCTGTCGCCGATGCTGATCGTCTTCGCCGCCGCCGTCGTGGGGGTCCTCGTCGAGGCCTTCGCCCCGCGAGCGGCGCGCTACCGCGCGCAGCTGGTCGTGTCGCTCGCCGGCCTCGTCGCCGCGTTCGTCGCGGTCCTGCTCAACCACGGCACGCACAAGGTGGTGGCGCAGGGAGCGGTCGTCGTTGACGGTCCCACGCTGTTCCTGCAGGGGACGCTGCTCGTCCTGTCGGTCATCGCGGTGCTGACGATGGCCGAGCGCAGCCTGGACCCGGGCGGCACGGCCTTCGCCGCGCAGGCATCGGCGCTGCCCGGCAGCACCGCGGAGCGCAACGTGCTGGCCGCCGGCGTCATGCAGACCGAGGTCTTCCCGCTGGTGATGTTCGCGATCGGCGGCATGCTGCTGTTCCCGGCGTCCAACGACCTGCTGACGATGTTCATCGCTCTCGAGGTGCTGTCTCTGCCGCTGTACCTGATGTGCGGCATGGCGCGTCGTCGCCGACTGATCTCTCAGGAGGCCGCTCTCAAGTACTTCCTGCTCGGCGCGTTCTCCTCGGCGTTCTTCCTCTACGGCATGGCGATGCTCTACGGCTACGCCGGCTCCATCACCTTCGGAACCATCGCCGACGCTGTCTCGGCTGCCCAGGGCAACGACACCCTGCTGCTGCTCGGCACGGGGCTGACCGCGGTGGGCCTGCTGTTCAAGCTGGGCGCGGCCCCGTTCCACTCGTGGACGCCGGACGTGTACCAGGGCGCCCCGACGCCGCTGACCGGCTTCATGGCCGCGTGCACCAAGGTGGCCGCCTTTGGCGCTCTGCTGCGGCTCTTCTACGTCGCGCTCGGCGGAGTGCGGTGGGACTGGCGACCGATGATGTGGGCGGTGGCGATCCTCACCATGCTCGTCGGTGCCGTGGTGGCCATCACCCAGACCGACATGAAGCGCATGCTCGCCTACTCCTCCATCGCGCACGCGGGCTTCGTGCTCACCGGCGTGATCGGGACCGAGGGGCGCTCCGGCAGTGGCCACTCGCTCGGTGTCTCCAGCGTGCTCTTCTACCTGCTCGCCTACGGCTTCTCGACGATCGGTGCCTTCGCCATCGTCACCCTCGTGCGCACCCCGGCCGGAGAGGCGACCCACCTGTCCCAATGGGCCGGCCTCGGTCGCCGGTCACCGCTGGTGGCGGGGCTGTTCTCGCTGTTCCTGCTCGCCTTCGCCGGCATCCCCCTGACCAGCGGCTTCACGTCGAAGTTCGCCGTCTTCCAGGCGGCCGTCGCCGGGGGTGCCACCCCGTTGGTCATCGTCGGTGTGCTCGCCAGCGCCATCGCCGCGTTCTTCTACGTCCGGGTAATCGTGCTGATGTTCTTCACCGAGCCGGCCGATGACGCCACCAGCGTCGTGCTGCCGAGCCCGCTGACCACGATCGCCATCACGATCGGCGTCGCCGTCACCGTGATCCTCGGTGTCATCCCACAGCCGCTGCTCAACCTCGCCGACCAAGCTTCGGTCCTCGTCCGGTGAGTGGGCGACCGCCGCGATGACCGCCACCACCGCCGGCGCGTTCCGGATCGGAGGCGACCCGGCACTCGAGTCCGCTCTCCGCTCCGGTATGGAAGCGGTCGAGGAGCTGCTCCGGCGGTCGGTCGCCAGTGACTACCCCTTCGTCACCGAGACCTCGCGGCACCTCGTCGATGCCGGCGGCAAGCGGTTCCGACCGCTGCTGACCCTGCTGGCGGCCCAGTTCGGCGACCCGACTGCGGCCGGGGTCGTGCCGGCCGCCGTGGTGGTCGAGCTGACCCATCTCGCCACGCTCTACCACGACGACGTGATGGACGAGGCCGCGATGCGGCGGGGCGCGGAAAGCGCGAACTCGCGGTGGGACAACACCGTCGCGATTCTCACCGGGGACTTCCTGTTCGCACGGGCCTCGGATCTGCTCGCTGACCTGGGGCCCGAGGCGGTCCGCATCCAGGCTCGCACCTTCGAGCGCCTCGTCACGGGGCAGATCCGCGAGACGGTGGGGCCCGAGGCCGGGCAGGACGCAGTCGAGCACCATCTGCAGGTCCTCGCCGACAAGACTGGTTCGCTGATCGCGACCTCTGCTCGCTTCGGCTCCATGCTGGCGGGGGCAGACCCCGCCCACGTCGACGTCCTCACCCGCTTCGGCGAGCGGATCGGCGTTGCCTTCCAGCTCGCCGACGATCTCCTGGACATCGAGAGCGAGTCCGGAGTGTCGGGCAAGACCCCCGGCACCGACCTGCGAGAGGGAGTCGCCACGCTTCCCGTGCTGCTACTGCGTCAACGGGTAGCCGGGCACGGCACCAGCGGGTCGACGACGGCTGAGACGGACACCGCCCTCGTCGAGCTGCTCGACCGAGCTCCCCACGACGACGCCGCGCACGCGGCCGCCCTCGCCGCCCTGCGCCCGCACCCGGTGATGGCGGAGGCCCGTGCCGTGCTGCAGCGGTGGGTCGATGAGGCCCGTGCCGCGCTGGCTCCACTTCCGGAGATCCCGGCGCGCGCCGCGCTAGCTGCGCTCTGCGACGCCGTGGGGGAGCGCAGCGCCTGACAGGTCCTCGGTGTCGGCCAGCTCGGTGTCGGCCAGCTGAGCACTGGCAGGCGGAGTGCGGCGGCGAAGCGTGTCGACGGTGAAGACCGCGAGCGCGAGCCACACCAGGGCGAACCCCGCCCACCGCGCGCCCGGCATCTCCTCGTGGTCGACGAGCACGCCGATCAGGAACTGGATCACCGGCGTGACGTACTGCAGCAGCCCGATCGTGGACAGCGGGATCCGCACGGCGGCGTAGCCGAAGGCCAGCAGCGGGATCGCGGTGACGAGTCCGGACAGCGCCAGCAGCAGGGCGTGCCCGGGGCCGGAGGATCCGAAGGTCGACTGACCGGTGGCGCTGAGCCAGATCAGGTAGGGCAGGGCGAGGACGGTGAGCAGCGCGGTCTCGACCGACAGGCTCGCCACCGCGTCGACGTTCGCCTTCTTCTTCGCGAAGCCGTACGTCGCGAAGGACAGCGCCAGCACCAGCGCGATCCACGGCGGGTGGCCGTACTGGACGGTCAGCACGACGACGGCCACCGTGGCGAGGGCGATCGCCACCCACTGCGGCGTTCGGAGCCGCTCGCCGAGGACGACGACGCCGATGCAGACGGTGACGAGCGGGTTGATGAAGTAGCTGAGCGACGTCTCGACGACGTGGCCTGCGTTCACTCCCCAGATGTAGACGCCCCAGTTGACGGCGATGGTGACCGCGGCAAGGACGAGCCAAGCCAGCCGTGCGCCACGCATGCTGCGGATCCAGGCCCACTGCCGCGTGAGGGCGAGCAACGCGACGACGACGACCAGCGACCACACCACGCGGTGGGCCAGGATCTCGAGGGCGCCAGAGGGCTTGAGCAGCGGCCAGTAGAGGGGGAACAGCCCCCAGATGAGGTAGGCGACGGCGCCGGCCAGAGTCCCTCGCCGCAGCCTCTCGCTTGCCTCTGCTGTCGCTGCTGCCTCGGTCACGGGTCCATCCTCGCAACCGTTCGGGGGTACGGACGCCAGTGGGTGGCCGCGCCAGGCGCGACCACCCACTGCTGAGCACGAGCTGTCAGGAGGCGGCCTTCACGAACTCCGTGGTGTAGGTCTTGCTGAGGTCGACGTCCGCCTTGGCGACGTCCGGCAGTGCCTTGCCGAGGACGGCGAGGACGGTGTCGGGTGCGCCGTCGGGCATCACACCGTCGGCGGTGAACATGCCCTTGCCGGCGTCGAGCGCCTTGGCGTACTTGTCCTTGCCGACACCCGAGTAGTAGTCCGCGGGCATGTGGTCGGCGATCTCTGCACCTGAGTGGGTGTTGATGTACTGCAGGGTCTTGACGAAGGCGTTCGCCAACTTCTGAACGGCGTCCTTGTGGTCGTTCACCCAGTCCGTCCGCCCGTAGAGGCAGGCGGCCGGGTAGAGGCCGCCGAGCGCCTTCTTGGTCCCCTCGACGGTGCGCATGTCAACGAGCACCGATCCCAGACCGTCGTCGACGACCTTGGTGATCGTCGGCTCCGTTGTCATGCCGGAGACGACGCGGCCCTGCTGGAAGGCCGCGACGAAGGTCTGGCCGGCCTTGACCGCGAGACGGTTGACCTTGCTGGGGTCCACGCCGTTCTTCGCGGCGAGGTACTGGGTGAGGAAGTCGGTGGACGACCCGGCGCCGGTGATGCCGACGCTCTTGCCAGCCCAGTCCGCGGGTGACTTCACCTCGGGGTTCTTCGCGTTGACGAGCTCGACCTCGCCCGGGACCTGCGAGAACTGGACGACGGACTCGACCGTCTTGCCCTTGGTCTGCAGTTGGATCGTGTGGTCGTAGAAGCCGACGGTGAGGTCGATCGCGCCGGACAGCATCGCTGTCTCGGCATCGACGCCGGCCGGCTCCGACTGCAGGTCGACATCGAGGCCCTGCTCGTCGAAGTAGCCGAGCTGCTTGGCGAGCATCGCCGGCAGGTAGATCTGCTTGTCCAGGCCCCCGACCATGATCGAGACCTTCTGCTTCTCGCCGGTGCCGCCACTGCTGGCGGTCGAGGAGGAGCTGGACTTCGCGGCGGCACCGGCGGCGGTGCTGTTGCTGCTGGAGTCCGAGCTCGAGCCGCAGCCGGCGAGGGCGACGGCGAGGCCGGTGAGCGTCACGACGCCCACAAGCCGGCTGCGGTGCGGGGACATGCGCATGTGTGGTCCTTTCGAGGGGTGGGGGAACTGCGACGGGTCAGGCATCGGAGCCGGACAGCTGTGGGGGGCGCCAAGCGAGCAGCCGGCGCTCGAGAAGGGTGATCAGCCCCTCGGCGACGAGGGCGACGATGGCGATGAGCACCATCGCGGCGAAGATGCCGGCTGGGTTGAAGGTGCCCTGGGCCGTGGCGATGAGCAGCCCTAGTCCCTGCTGAGCGCCCAGGAACTCGCCGACGATGGCGCCGATCAAGGCAAAGCCGAAGCTCGTGTGCAGGCTGGCGATGATCCAGGTGAAGGCCGAGGGCAGGATCACGTGCCGTGTGACCTGCCGCGGCGAGGCGCCGAGGATGCGGGCATTGGCGACGAGGTTGCGGTCGACCTCACGGGTGCCCTGGAAGGCGTTGAAGAAGACGGCGAAGAAGACGAGGACGACGGCGAGGGCGACCTTGGAGGCCATGCCGAGGCCGAACCAGATGATCAGGATCGAGCCCAGCACGATGCGCGGAATCGAGTTCATCACCTTGATGTAGGGCCCGAAGACCTCAGCAAGCAGCCGCACGCGCCCGAGCCCGACGCCGCAGATGACACCTGCGACGACGCCGATGGCGAAGCCGAGTACGGCCTCCTCGATGGTGATCGCAGCCTGCGTCCACAGCGGTCCGGCGCTCGTGCCGTCCGTCGCCCACGTCACCAGCTGCTGCACGACGGCCGACGGTCGCGAGAAGTTGAACGGGTCGAGGATCTCGGCGCGGCTGAGCACCTCCCACCCGCCAACAACGAGCACAAAGATGGCGACCTGCCAGCCGCGCACGACGGCCAGTCGCCGACGGGCGCGCGACTGTGCCTCGCGCTGCTCGACGGCCAGCTCGTCGGCGCTGCCGGTAGACACGTGGCGTCCCGGCCCCTCAGGTGCCGGGGTGGGCGCGGTGTCGAGGCTGAGGGCCTGGGCGGGCGGTGCGGGGGAGCCGCTGGGAGTCGGAGTGGAGGTGTCGGGGGTCATGACGGAGGTCCTTCCGGCGAACAGGCAGACGGCGGGCGGCGGCGAGGCCGCGGGCGGGAGGAGAGCGGCGGCTAGGTCGCGGGCACGGGTTGGGCGGGGCGGGCGGAGCGGGCGTAGGCGACGGCGACCTCGTCGCGCAACGACTCCCAGATCCGCTGGTAGAGGTCCACGAAGTGCGGGTCGAAGCGGATCTCCTGCACGGTCCGAGGACGCGGCAGGTCGACGGTGAAGACGTCCTTGACGGTGGCCGGGCCCGCGGTCATGACGACGACGCGGTCGGCGAGCGCAATGGCTTCCTCGAGGTCGTGCGTGACGAAGACGACCGCCGGGCGGCTCTGCTCCCAGAGCTGAAGCAGCTCGTTGGACATGATCGCCCGCGTCTGGACGTCGAGGGCCCCGAAGGGCTCGTCCATCAGCAGGATCCGCGGCTCGTTGATGAGGCTCTGCGCGAGCGCGACGCGCTTGCGCATGCCACCGGAGAGCTGGTGGGGGTGGCGGTCCTCGAAGCCGGCCAGGCCCACGCGGCGCAGCCAGTCGCGCGCCCGCTCGACGGCTTGCTTCTTGGCCGCGCCCCGGAACAGCGGTCCGGCTGCGACGTTGTCGAGCACGGTCTTCCAGGGCAGGACAGCGTCCGCCTGGAACATGAAGCCGATCTCGCTGCCGATCCCGTCGACGGGAGTGCCCTTCACGAGGACCTCTCCCCGTGTCGGCCGCTCGAGACCGGAGACGAGAGTGAGGGTCGTCGACTTCCCACATCCGGTCGGGCCGACGACGGCGCAGAACTCGCCCTCCTGCACGGTGAGGTCGAGGTCGCGGAGTGCCGTGTGCACTCCGCCGGTCGGCGTGCGGAACCGCTTGGTGACGTTGCGCAGCTCGATGGCGGGGGTGGCGGCACCGCCGACAGACGGCTTGCTGCTCGGGGTCGAGGGGGTCACGGGCTTTCCTCCTTGTGGTCCGGAGGAACGTATGTGGCGCGGGCCACAAGCAGACAGCCTTGTGGTCGATCTCCGCGTTCTGCTTGTTTCCGCGGGTTTCGCTCGTTTCGCTCACGCCGGCTTGCCCGCCTGCGGCGCCTCCGCGCAGGCACAATCGCCTGGAAGGGAGGCACGGTGCGATCCAAGGGCTTGGCCGGCCGCATCGTCCGACTGCAGGTCCTCGTGGTCGCGGCGGTGCTCGTCATCGGCACGCTGCTGTTCCTGAGGCTGCTCAACGAGACGCTCATCTCGCAGTACGAGCGACGGGTCCTGGCCATCGCCGAGTCCGTCGCCGCCCAGCCGGAGATCGTCGCCGCCGTCCAGAGCGACGACCCGAACGGCGTTGTCCAGCCGCGCGCCGAGGCGGTCCGGCGCGCGACGGGAGCCTTGTTCGTCGTCGTCACCAACGACCGTGGGGTGCGGCTGTCGCATCCGAACGCGGCGCTCATCGGACACCGTGTGAGCACCGATCCCAGTCAGGCGCTTGCCGGTCAGACCGTCGTCGCCATCGAGCGCGGCACGCTCGGGGACTCCGCGCGCGCCAAGGTGCCGCTGCGGGACGCCTCCGGCGCCGTCATCGGCGAGGTGTCGGTGGGCATCAGCGCGACCGAGATCTCGCAGCGGCTGCGCGCACTGCTGCCGAGTGCCCTCGCCTACACCGCCGTGGCCCTGGTGCTCGGCGTCGCTGCGTCGGTCGTGCTGGGTCGGCGCATCAAGCGCGACACCTTCGGGCTCGAGCCGCGCGACATCGCCACCCTCCTGCAACAGCGGGAGGCGTTGCTGCACGGTGTCCGCGAGGGCGTGATCGCCTTCGACGACGCTGGCCGCGTCACCCTGGTGAACGACGAGGCGCGGCGCCTGCTTGCCCTGCGCGTGGACCCCCTGGGCCAGGAGGTGCAGGACCTTGTGTCGCCGGGCCGATTGCGCGACCTGCTGGCGGGGACGACCGGCAGCGGCGACGACGTCGTGCTGACCCAGGACGCCTGCCTGCTCGTCAACCGGCGCCCCGCGGAGATCAACGGCCACCTCGTCGGCTGGGTCGTGACCCTGCGCGACCGCACCGAGCAGGAGGGTCTGCTGCGGGAGCTGGACAGCGTGCGAGGGCTCAGCGACGCCTTGCGCGCCCAGCAGCACGAGTTCGCCAACCGCCTCCACGTCATCAGCGGGCTGTTGGAGCTCGGCGACGTCGAGGAGGCGCGGGACTTCGTCGCGGATGTCGGTGGCCGCACGGCGGCTCGCGCCCGGGACCTGCAGGAGCGGGTGGCGGACCCGCGCGTGGCGGCCCTGCTGCTCGCGAAGAGCGCGGTGGCCGTCGAGCGGGGCGTCGATCTGCGGATCAGCGACGACACCTCCTTCGATGTCGTGCTCGATGACCC